>NZ_CP011272.1:1555746-1866896 GCF_001610875.1 Pirellula sp. SH-Sr6A
GGGGGTTCCGAGAAGGGCAGCGAGTCCACGTCCAAGTCGTCGGTCTTTAGTCACGTTCTAGTACCTCCATGCAAAGTTCGATGTAAGCTCGCGTTCCATGCGAGCGCGGGGCATATGCTAGCACACTCAGCCCGTGGCTTGGGGCTTCGCTGATTGCGATGTCACGTGGGATCGTTGTATCAAAAACTATGTCTCCGAAGAAATCCCGAACTTCGGAATCTACTTCGTGTGTGAGTTCGAATCGGGGGTCGACCATGGTGAGCAGGATTCCACCAAACGTGAGCTTGCCCGAGTTCGCGGTCATGACATCGCGGATGACATGAATCATTTGCGTGAGGCCTTCCATGGCGTAGTACTCGCACTGGATAGGCATGAGTACTTCGGTACTGGATGCCAAGGCCGCTTGCGTGAGCTCACCGAGCGAAGGGGGACAATCAATGAAGACGGAGTCATAGATTCCGAGCCCGGCATCGAGATGTTGTCGAAGCAAGGCCCCCTGCGACATACCACCTTTTGCGAGGCGATCAACGTCTTGAAAGGATCGGCAGCCTGGCATGAGCTCCAAGTTATCTAGGTTCGTCTTCAAGATCCCTTCTCGGAGCGGAGCGTCTACGAGCAAGGGGTGGCGCGGCGCGGGTGAGAATCCCAGACCGCTCGTCGCATTGCACTGGGGATCGAGGTCGACAATGAGAGTCTTCTGGCCTGCGGTAGCCATCGCCCAAGCCAGGTTGATGGCTGTCGTCGTTTTGCCGACGCCACCTTTCTGGTTAGCGATGCAGAAGATTCGAGCCATGTGTTTCCGCGCGAGTGAACAAGTGGGTTGGGTTGCGTGCGTCGTACGAGTTTCGCACGTGGATCGTGTTATTACCTAAATTGCCACGCCGGGGGAAATGCCAGTTGCGAATCGGAGGGAGTTGGGTTTCCTATTCGGACATCCCGACCAAAAGGCCGTCGAGTCGGTTCCGCTTTCGATGCAATAGTCCACTTTCGATGAGAGAGAGAGACAGCACCCCTGAAATGCAGCGACCGATCGCCGGAGGGGCCGCACATCACCGCGATTCGCATTCCATCGCTTGGGGTGGGTATCTCAATGTGAGAGTTCGTCATTTGACCTGGTGACATTTCGCGGTGAAGCAGGATCTGCCGAGAGAAGGGGCTGCATAGTTCCCTTCACCGTTCAAGTTCCACGCAAAACGGGTCCCCCGTGTCGCTTTGAACTTTGCTATAATTTCCGGACCACATCTCACCATCCCCCTCCACGAACCCTCGTTCGAAATCATGACTTGCAAATCGATCTTTCGAAGGACGTTGCTCTCCACATTGGCCGTTGCCCCTCTCATGGGTGGAGTGTTGATCGCAAATGAACCGGCGGACAAGGCAAAGCCGTCGGATTGGTACCAATGGCGCGGACCTCAGCAAAATGGCCAAACGACCGAAAAGGGGCTGCCAACCACCTTCAAAGCGGACGGCGAGACCGTCCTCTGGCGTAAAGAGGAGTTCGCCTCTCGTTCCTCGCCGGTCGTGATGAACGGACGCTTGTACTTGGTATGTCGGCACAAGCCAGAGACTCCGCAAGAGGCCGAGAAGACCGTTTGCGTGAACGCGGAGACCGGAGAGCTGATTTGGGAAAGCATCCACAATATCTTTTTATCCGATGCGCCCGCGGAGCGAATCGGCTGGTCAAGCGTCTATGCCGATCCCGATTCGGACCGAGTCTATGTTTTGGGCCTCGGTTGTATCTTCCAGTGTTTGGACGGTGCCACGGGCAAAGTGATTTGGGAGAAGTCCCTCTTGGAAGAGTACGGCATGCTCTCCACCTACGGCGGCCGAACGAATTTCCCTGTGGTATATGAAGACACGGTCATCATCAGCGGTGTTTTGACATCATGGGGTGAAAACGCTGTTCCCGCCCATCGCTTGATCGCCATGGACAAGAGGACAGGGGCTCCGATTTGGATGATGAACACCCGTCCTCGTCCTGAGGACACGACTTACAGCACTCCTGTTTTCACGGTTCTCAACGGCCAAGCTGCGATGGTTTTCGGTGCAGCGGACGGAGCCCTCTATGCCGTCCAACCCCGGACTGGCAAAGTGATTTGGAAGTATCAGGTTTCACCTCGGGGATTCAGCGTCTCTCCGTTGGTCGACAACGGCATTGTTTATTGTGGTCATGGCGAACAGAACGAATCGGATCGTACGGTTCTCGGTGCTGTTTTCGCGTTGGACGGCAACACCACTGGCGAAATCACCGAAGACAAACTCCTTTGGAAGATCCCAGCGAAAACGGTTTCGCGCAGTTGCCCGGTCAAGATCGGAGAGCGAGTCTACTTCATTGAGGACGGCGCAGCCCTCATTGGCGTGAATGCCAAATCAGGAGAAATCGAAGCGAAGGCCAAACTCGGTCGAGTCATGTTTGGCTCTCCGATCGTTTCGGAAGGAAAGATGTTCATCGCCGAGAATTCGGGGATCATCCAAGTCCTGACGCCGAACGAAAAGGGAGTCGATATCCAGCGATTCCGATTGAACGACCAGAGCGAGGTCTTCACGTCCTTTGCTGTGTCCAATGGCAAGATGTATCTGCCTACGAGCCGAGCTCTCTATTGTTTTGGAAACAAAGACGCGGCTCCAGCGATCGATCCTATCCCCGAACCCAAAAGGGAAGAGCCTCTCACCGATACAACCGTGGCACACATCCAAGTTTGCCCAGTCGAGATGCTCCTCGTCCCCGGCCAGAAGGCCAAACTGCAAGTTCGCGCCTACAACGCAGCCGGTCAGTATCTCAAGCTGCTCGACGACGCGCAAATCAGTGTGGACGGTGCCGGCACGGTGGCGGACGGGCAAGTCTACGTAGCACCAGACGAAGTTTCCGGTGGAACTACCCTTTCAATCGTTGCAAGTTCTGGGGAATTGAAGAGCACGGCCCGAGCACGGGTTATCGGAGCTCTTCCCTGGAACTACGATTTTGAGGACAAGAAGATTCCCAACCACTGGATCGGAGCAGCCTATCGGCATCAACCTGCCGAGCTCCCCAGCGGCGGAAATGGCTTGGTCAAGATCAGCACCATCCCTAAGGGAACACGTAGCCAGGGCTTCATCGGCCTTCCGAAGATGAGCGACTACACCATCGAGGGAGAGTTCTATGCGTTGGATACCAAGAACAAGGTACCGACGACCAAGTTGCCTGATTTTGGGCTGAATGCTCAGCGATATACCCTTGCTTTAGAGGGCTCGCAGCAGCTGAAGATTCGGACTTGGCTCTCCCATGACACTCGGTTCTCTGTCGGAGTTCCTTTTGAGTGGAGCGCCAATACTTGGTACACCATGAAGTTCCGCGCGGAAAATAAGGACGGCAAAGCCATCCTACGCGGAAAAGTCTGGAAGAAGGGGGATGCCGAACCCGAGGCTTGGACCATCGAAGGAACCGATGACATGCCCAACTCGCAGGGGAGCCCTGGAATCTTCGGGAACTCGACCGATGCGGAATTCTACATCGATAACATCAAAGTCTCAGCCAACTAGCCAGAATGGGACGTTCATGAACCATGGGACCTGTTCGACCAATAGGTCCCATGGATTTATAGATCCATCGGCCGCTCGCCAGCGACGGGGCACTAGAAACCCTTGACCAACTGACCTAACCAGCGGTACCTACCTCTCGCAGTTGGAATACCCTATCGCAGTTGGAATACTTCCGGTTCGGCGACGTAGTCGTGTGTTTCGACTTCTCCCATCATAGTGAAGGCATAGACGTCTGTCACACGAACAGGGAGTAGCGATCCGGTCTGTCGCATGTTTCCATCCCACACGATGATTCGATCGCAATGGGTTCGCCCGGTCATCTGTCGAAACTCCCCGGTCTGCCCTTTGCGAACAGACCATTTGCTCGGTCCTTCGACGAGGACTTCGACGGTTTGCCCAAGGAACCGCATGTTGTCCTCGAGCGAGATTTTGTTTTGCACTTCTAGCAACTCCAAATTGCGGCGGTGCTTCACATCCTCGGGCACATCGTCTTCGTACAGTTCTGCCCCCTTGGTACCGGGCCGAACACTGTACTGGAAAATGAAACTGTTCTTGAACCGACATCGCTTAACCAAATCGACGGTCATTTGGAACTCTTCCTCGGTCTCGCCACAGAAGCCGACGATGAAGTCGCTGGAGACAGACGGATTGGGGATGATCTCGTTGATGCGATCCATCATCTCGTAGTAGTCCGCAATGGTGTACCCCCGTTTCATTCGCTTCAAGACTGCGTCGCTCCCGCTTTGAGCCGGAACGTGGAGATACGGGGAACATTTCGGTAGATCCCGAACGGTTTCCAATAGCTCTCGCGTCATATCCTTTGGGTAGTTCGTCACGAACTTGATCCGCTCGATCCCAGGGATTGGATGGATGCGTTCAAGGAGATCCGCAATCCGAGTCACCTTTTCCCCCTCCACATAACGGTAGGAGTTCACCGTTTGCCCGAGGAGCGTGATTTCCTTCGCCCCCTGTTCCGCGAGGATCCGGGCTTCTTCGACAATCTGATCCGGTGCACGGCCTTGCTCAGGTCCGCGGGTCATTGGAACAATGCAATAGGTGCAAAACTTGTCGCAGCCGATTTGAATTCGCAAGTAAGCTTGGAAAGGAGTGGGGCGCATCTCGGGATCGCGGAGTGGGTCAAACGTCTCGTGAGACCGTTTGATGTCTTCGGTGTTTCCTTCCCGTCGTCCCAGGCTCACGGCCAGCTGCTGCTTTTCGCCCAACTCCGCCTTTTCGATCATCTCCGGGATCTTGTGCAGCTGCCCAGGGCCGACGACCAAATCGACAAAGGGGACCCGCTGGAAAATGCTGTTTTGATCCTTCTGGGCCATGCACCCCATGACGCCGATGATCTTGTTCGGGTTCTGCAGCTTCAAGTGCTTCAGGTGGTGCAGATTGTTGTAGGCCTTTTCTTCCGCGTGTTCTCGGACCGAGCAAGTATTGAACAAGATGGCGTCGGCGACGGCCGGATCCTGGGTCAACGCGTATCCCTTTTTTCTCAGTGCTGCCACAACCATCTCGCTGTCCAAGACGTTCATCTGGCAGCCGACCGTCT
This sequence comes from Pirellula sp. SH-Sr6A, assembly GCF_001610875.1. NCBI lineage: Bacteria > Pseudomonadati > Planctomycetota > Planctomycetia > Pirellulales > Pirellulaceae > Pirellula > Pirellula sp. SH-Sr6A. The sequence goes on from NZ_CP011272.1 coordinate 1,560,821, forward strand.
CGATGTACAGATGCTTCGTAGGGGTCGGTGGGTTTTCGGGGGATTGCATAAAGACTGAACCAGAAGATGAAGGGACCAAATTAGCCGTGCGAATGATAGCCGAACCTAACCAATTTGAGTAGGGTTGACGCACAGCCTGCCGTCCCACCTCCCCTCGCCCCTGGTCTCTGGTCCCTCGCTTCTGGTCCCTCGCTTCTGGTCCCTCGCTACTACTTCCCCAGCGAGAGGAGGCGTTTGGATTCTTGGAGGAGGAATTCGACGTTCATGAAGGGATCGGCGCCGATATCATGCCACTGCACTCGCCCATGAGCATCGATCAGGTAGGTACCGTGCAGGGGAGTTCCTTCGAAATCATCGAAAGCTCGGTAGGAGCGGAAGACTTCCCGATCAGGATCGGCGTGTAGTCTGATTTTCATTTCTTTGTCGTATTGCCGAATGCCAGCATTGAGTTCGGTGACCGTTTCGGTGCTTATCCCGATGACGTCGATTCCCATTTTCTCGAACGCTTCGACCTGCGGAGAAAATGCAGCGAGTTGTTCCGCGCAGTGGAGGCAGCCGAATCCCAGGTAGAGAATCATGATATAGGGACGTCCCGCGACTTGCTTCGACGAGATAGCAGCCCCGTCATGCGAGGTCGCGTACCAAGTGGGTGCACTGGGAGGAGTCCATCGGAGTGGTCCAAGCGAGGCGAGCTCGGGGCGTTCCCCAATGTCTGTCGGGATGGGAGCGGGTTTTGCCCACGCCTCCGCCATTCCCATCGTCTCTGCAATGCTTTGGACCCGAGCCCATTGGGGGAGGTTGGTATCTGCTGACTGAGCGATGGGAATAAACTGTTCGAGCAGTTTTTTCACCTCGTCCTTCTTCTCGGGGATCGTTGCCCCAATCTCGATCGCCAGCGCCGTCGAAAGGAATTCGTTTGGGTTCTCTTTCACTTGTTTGGAGATCCGATCCCAAGCGTTCTTGGTTTCACAAGCCTTGGCAAGCCACTCGACGCGTTGCAGGTTGGTGACGATCGATCGAACTTCGTGAGAGATTCGAAGTGCCTGCTTGTAGTTTCCAAGCTGGGCATTCCGGTGCGCCTGCACGGCCTTCAGCCAGAAGTCGGCTCGTTGTTTGCGATATCGCAGATCGTGTCGACGGCGTGACACATCTTCCTCTTCTTTGGACAACTTGCTTCCGCTCGGCGCTTGCCAGGTTTTCGACATGGGCTTTGCAACGAGGGGATCATTGTCATCCCCGAACGGATCGCGCGAGGGTGGCGCTGGCTCATCCAGCTGAGGTGGTTTTCTCGGGTTCTTCGACTTTCCCTTCTCTTCATCAATGGTTGTCGACACCGGCTCGGGGAGCGTGCGGAGTTGTTGGGTCAGGTCGTTTTGGATCGATTGGAGTGCGTCCACCGAAGTTTGGTAAGACTCTTGCCTATCCAAATGGCACGCGGCGATTGCTAGCAAACCGAGTCTCTCGCTCTCCAAGTGGGGAGCATCGGTTTCCTGCAAGTAGCGAGACTGGCATAGTTCGTGAAGGGTTTGCCACTGTTGGTATTGGGTCAAGGTTTGGATTAAGCGTTCACGACCGAATCGAGCGCTCCCTTTTTCGCCGAGCATGTTGTAGCGGGGGTGGCGGGGGAGCTCGATCATGTTCTTGGCCAGGGAGACAGCGGGCTCGACCCGTCCGATCAGATTGAGGCTTCGAATGAGCCATTCGTTGTTGTGAGCATAGTTATGGATTTGGTCCGGTAGGACCATATCGCGCATCATGTGGTGATGATCGACGCGAGCCGAGGCTTCCTGCTGCCAAGCCGCATCGCTGAAACGCTTCAACCGCGAGTAGGTATGGCCTGGCATGTGCCACATATGGGCGATACCCGGAGCGCTGGGACCGCAGGCCGCGGCAGCCGTGAGTGCTAGCTCTTCTTTTCGATAGTCCCACAGGTGGATGCGAAAGTGGTGCGCGGGATGGCGTGGGTTGGTTCGGAAGATATCGCTGAGCATCGCGTCGATGGCAGCGTGGCTCTGGATGGGGATTCCTGCGCCGTTGTTCTGCCAGAGTTGGAGGACGAGCATCGCTTTGAGTTCGATGTCGTTGGGAAAGTCCTCGACCAAGCCTTCCAGGGCGTCGGCGTAGGCTTTGAGTCGATCCGTTTTCTCTTGTTTGCGTTTCTCGTTTTTTTCCGAGTCGGAGGATTTCACGCGAGCGTTCCAAGCTTCGATCAGTCGGCGTTCACGCGACGAAGCCTTGTCCAGCCGTTTCATGGCCAGTTCGATGAAGCCGCGGGAGCGTTCCTCGTTTTCGATATTGGCGCGGGCCATACCCCAGTAGGGCATCGGGTGATCGGGATCTATCGCGGACGCTTGGCGAAAGGACCGTTCGGCTTCGAAGTACCAGAACCCGTGCAATTGCGAGACGCCTTGGTCGACGAAACGTTGCGCCATCGGATTTTTGGTGGAGATAGGAAAGCGGCAGTTCCCCATGCCAGTCATCAGATAGGCAGCCTGCCTGGGCCCTTCATTGAAGGAGTGTGCGTGGACGGAGTGGCCGGGTTGCTGGGCGGCCGGGTCGCTAGCCGCGGGTTCTTGGGCTCCCCCTTGCCCATGGCAACATGCGAGAATCCCAATCAACAAAAAGCGGGGGTGGAAGAGCAGACGGAGGGAGCGGGGAAGGAAAAGGTGCATCGGTTGGTTCGCGGAGCGAGGATTCTGGAGGGAATATTGCGATCCAGCGCGGAATTAGCCCGAGAGCATCCTTGACGGGGGGAGGGCGAGAGGAGGAGAGCTAGCATAGCTCAAGCGGAGGCATAAAAAAAGCTCCCGGAAGTGAACGAGTCCTAGGGGGGCAGAGGACTTGAAGCTACTTTTCCGGGAGCAATGGTTTGGAGCGAGTCGTTACACATCCGTGGTAATGACTCGCAAGGACCGATCGAGCAGATCGACCTCTTTTCGCATCATGCGTTGGAGGTTCGACTGGCCCTTTGGGGCACGTATCGACTAGTCAGTTGTTCTTTCGCATCGCGTTGGCTGCGATGGTCGTAAGATACGAGCACGTTGTCTCCGAGGTCAATTCCGATTTCTCAAATTCTCCCGAAACTTGAGAAGAGTTTTCGCGATTGGAGAAAGAGAGTCAGGATTGAAGCGATTTGTAAGGGATGGCAGTCCAATGTCCACGTGGGTCAGCGATGGCCCTCATAGAATGGGAGTATGCTAGGGATAGAACAGGACGCGGATGGGATTATGGGCAATCTAGGAAAGCCTGAAGGGATCTCGCCCCAGTCAACCTTGCTCTCGGGTGCATCGAATCGCTATAAGAAGGAGGTACTTAGGTGAGCATGCAAGGAATCATTTCCAATTGGCACGAGTCTTGCCTAGAATGGACGTTGTCGGGATGTCAGGTGTGACAAAACAGTCACAATTGGCATCGCAGGATTTGTTTCGACAGTCGTAATACAAGGAAGGGAGATAGAAACGCTCACAGCGAGGTGGGTGGAGGACGATAAGACTCAGGCTTTTACTCGAGAGCAATGTCTTCGCAAAGTCGCCTTGACCGTTATGGATGGTCTTCTGCGGCACGGACTGCGAGATGATAGGGATCGAGTGCGAGGTATTCCTCGCTGTCTGGCAAGGTTGCAGTCCGTCCTCTAACAAACCAAGCGAACATGATCGATCGTGATCACCCTGCGTTTCTATTTGCCTCGGGGGAGAAGACAACTATGCAGATTTCAGGCAATTTTTCGTTATCTGGCATCGACGCGGCTCGTGGCGCATCGCGAGCGAATGCAATCCAAGCGGCACACAGCGAAGCGAAGGCCGGTTTATCGATGCCTGTCGATCAGCTTGAGCTCTCACCTGAAGCGCTCGGGGTCGAAGGATCCAGTGCTGCGGGCGAGGTCTTTCGCGCCGACAAGGTAGCGAGTCTTCGCGAAGCCATTGCGGCTGGCAATTACGACACCGACGAAAAGCTAAGCGCTGCGTTGGATGTATTGTTGGACCGACTGAGCTAGGCCCGGTTTTCCGGCTTCGACATTGTCGATCCTGAAAGGCTCGAAGCTTGTAGCCGGGGGTTGAGCGCAAGCGATACCCCCGGTCCCCCCCACCCCTTCTTCTATCCCGAAGGGATTAAAGCAATGCCACGGCTCGATCGAGATCGGCTTTGCTGCTTGCAATAGAACGCATCTCGGCGAACAACGCGAATATGTTCAGGCGTGCGGCTTGCATCCCGTCGGGATGCTCAATTCTTGGGAAATCCACCGGGGGTGTCGCATACGCTCAACCCCCGGCTAATGGCTCGAGTCCTTTCAGGACAAAATTAGGGAAACGTTCGACAGTCGATCTGTTGTCCTCAACAGATCTGCGCTGCCTAATTCATCGCGCCAGTTCAGAATCTCTCCCTCCGCGGAACTCTCCCAGACGGCGTAAGGGGGAGGTGGTCTGGTCGATAGCAGCGGTGGTACTCGGTGCAAGAACGGTCGAGGACGAGCCGTTCGACATTGGGCCCCTGCTACTCGCCGCTCGCTTCTCGCCGCTCGTTTTTCGCTTTAGCCGAGTTTGAAAGCTCGTTGCAATCGTTAAAGACAGACTGCTCCCTATCTCTATTTTGTCTCGTCGGTCTAAATTACCGAGCCTGAGCATTTTTTCTATTCCATCCTTCTTGGCCAGTCGATTTATGTCGCCTGTTGGGGAGTTGTTTCCTGACGCACAGAGTCATTGAACTTGGTGAGGCTGATTGCTCCGGTCTCGTCAAGTACGCCCTCGTTTCCGAGGGGACGAGTCGCCCCGAGTGAGAAGGTCAACACGAAGAGCCGCAACTAATCGTGTTGTCGCCTAGTCACGAGGGCGTCCATGGACGGGATCAGCCCGAGCACCTTGTTGGCGGTCTGACGAGTTCAATGGATTCAAGTGCAGCGGAAACAAGCATCCCTTACGCGACGTTGGAGAAGCGACCCCTGGTTCGCACCGACTGATACATGTGTCCTGCGTGGAATTGCAACATTCAAGGAGAATGGGAATGAAGAAGTTTTGGGCATTGCCAGCAGTTGCAGCGATGATGTCTGCTTTTGCTGGAGCTTCGCACGCTGCCTTTGGCGGTGCTGTAAGCTACGAAAATTGCGGTTGTAATGTGGTGGACTCGACGGGTCCATCGACCTACACCGTCATGAAGAAAGTCCGTAAAGTCGTATACGAACCGGAAACGGTTAACGGTACGAAGATGGTCAATCAAGTCGTTTACGAAGATAAAGTCGTAAACCGAGTACGATACGAGCGAGAAACACACCAACGAGAAGTTTCCTACACGGTCAATGTGCCCGTGCGAGAAACCCACCAAGGTGTTCGGAACTACACGGTTCGCCGACCTGTCTATGAAACCCGTACCAAGCAAGTAACGTACAACGTTTCTCGCCCTGTGTACGAAACACACAGCAAGGTCGTGAACTACACAGTTATGGTTCCTGTTCGTGAAACACACGAGAAGGTGATCAACTACACCGTCAAACGACCTGTGTACGAAACACACAGCAAGGTCGTGAACTACACGGTGATGGTGCCTGTTCGTGAAACACACGAAAAGGTGATCAACTACACGGTCATGAACAAGGTGATGGAAGCTCGCGAGCAAGTCATCAACTACACGGTCATGGTTCCTGTAACCGAGACACGTGAGCGAACCGTCAACTACACCGTTACCAAACCTGTGAACTACACCAAAACGGTACAAGTTCGCGGTGGAAGCTGGAACACAGTTGAGGAAGAAGTAGCCGGTCCTGTTGTGCGACGAACCGTTCGCGAACCAGGTACTTGGACATTCGATCCTGCAACCTGCCGAAACGTTTACTGCCCAGGCGCTTGCCGAGTAGAATGCGTTCAGTGCCCACCGAAGAAGGTTTGCAAGAAGGTTTGGGTTCCCACCTGCGAAACCAAGGAAATCAACTGCGTTCGCTACGAAACCGAATGCGCAACCAAGGTTGTTCCTTACACGGTTACCAAGTGCGTTCCTGAATGCCGCCAAAAGACGGTCAAGTACAACGTTTGCAAGTTGGTTCCTGAGTGCCGTCAAAAGACTTGCACCTACACCACCTGCAAGATGGTTCCTGAGTGCCGTCAAAAGACTTGCACCTACACCACCTGCAAGATGGTATGCGAGCAAAAGTCGAAGGTTTGCACCTACACCACCTGCAAGATGGTTCCTGAGTGCCGACAAAAGACCGTTTGCTACAAGACCTGCAAGATGGTTTGCGAGCAACGAACCAAGGACGTTTGCTACACGGTTTGCAACATGGTTTGCGAGCAAAAGAGCTGCCCATACACCTACACGACCTGCAAGATCGTGAAGGAATGCCGAACCAAGACTGTTCCTTACACCGTCTGCAAGCCAGTTTGCTACCAAGAAACCATCAAGGTTGCTAAGTGCGTCAAGACCTGTGTTCCATGCACCTACACCCGATGCGTTGCCAAGGTTGTTTGCGAAGAAGTTCCTGTAACGGTTTGTGCACCAGCTTGCGACCCATGCGGAAACGCAGGAATCGGTAGCGGCTTGTTCAACGGCCGTCTCCGAAACCTTCTCCGCGGCTTGCGATGCAACGGCGGATGCAACAGCTGTGCAGCAGCTGAGTGCGGATGCAGTGCAGCTCCCGCTTGCGGTTGCTAATCGCTAACGATCATCCACTCGCTACGAGACTCGCTGGATCTGTTTACCAGCGAGCGAGAAAACGAGAAAGAATCCAATAAGAAAGGCCGGTCACCTTGTGTGACCGGCCTTTTTTCATTCTTCCCCCGAACGGTACAATCCGAACCGACACCATGCTCCTCCCCTGCACGCTCACCCGACGCAACCAACCCACGTTTCATGACCACTGACGATGAATCCAAAAACGCCCAGCCCGAATCGTTAAGACGGGTGCAGCTCTATACCGACGGCGCCTGCAGCGGAAACCCGGGTCCCGGCGGTTGGGCCTTTGTTCTGCGAGACGTCCAATCTAAAAAGGAACGGGAAGGGTCGGGTGCAGAACGAGAAACCACGAACAATCGCATGGAGCTTCGGGCCGTAATCGAAGGCCTGAAAGTGCTCAGCCGTCCTTGCCATGTCGGCCTCTATGCCGATAGCCAATACGTGCTCAAAGGACTCAAGGAATGGATGGCTAACTGGAAAAAGAACGGATGGCGCCGCAAAGATGGTTCCAAATGGGTCGAGGTCAAGAATGCCGATCTATGGCAGGAACTGGACCGTCTGAAAAACATCCACAAAATCAGCTTCCACCACATCAAAGGACATAGCGGGCACCCGGAAAACGAACGCTGCGACCAGCTCGCCGTCGCCGCATACCAAAACGGCAGTTGGTAGGGGCTGCGTTCCCCCTACTGTCCCTCCAATCCATCGCGGACCTAGCGGACGATATCCCTAGCCCCTTCGTTCGATTCGAGCGCCCGCTCGATCTCCGTCCGATCGATCCACGGGATGTCACCCGGAATGCTGTACTTGAAGGTCGCGACAGTCGTCGCCCATCGCAGCGCTGTCGCTACATCTTCACGATCGAGCCAACTGTGAAGAAAACCGGCTGAAAACGCGTCCCCACCTCCCAATCGACCGATCGGTTGCACTGGCTGAATCGATTGGAGGACAAGGTCCGATTGCCCAGAACACGCCGCTGCACCAAAGTTGCCCAGGGTGACTACCGAGGTGCGACCGGATCGCAACGCCAGCAAATCTTGAAAACTGCTTGGCTCGCTTTCGCTGACCTGAATGCCCCAAAGCTTCTTCAAGTCGCGAGCTGCCGTAAAAACAAGATCGGCAGATCGAAAAAGAGAGTCCAACTGACGCTTTGCCCGATCGGGTGGCCAAAGCAAGGCGCGATAATTCACATCGAAACTGATCTTCCACCCCGCTTCGCGGGCCAACTCCACGGCGCGCTCGGTCAAGCTGCACGCGTGCTCGCTCACCCCTAGCGAAATGCCGGTCACATGCAGCCACTTCGCCACACCAGGCTGAAACAGTTCGATGGGCAATCGGCAGGCGTCAAAATGCGAGAAGGCGGAGTTCGCTCGGTCATAGATCACTTGACTGCTGCGAGGTGGAGAACCTGGCTCGAGAAAATACAGACCTACACGGTCCTCCTCGGTCCACACCACGCGCGAGGTATCAACGCCATGAAGGCGTATCTGCGACTCGATGTGTTGACCGAGTGGATTGTTGGTCAATCGAGAGAGCCATGCCACCTTTCGCCCTAAACGTGCCAGACCAATCGCCGTGTTCGATTCGCTCCCACCGACGTGGACCTCCATCATCGTGGCTTGTCCAAGTCGACAGAAACCTGGAGGGGTGAAACGAATCATGGTTTCGCCAAGGGTGACCACGTCGTACATCGTGAACTAAATCTTTCCGGCGTTGGTGTAAACTTCCATGATCTGAAAGAAGATCGTGAAGATCGCAATGATCAAAATAGCAGCGATCGCAAACCAGACCGCGAGCCCTGAGAAGATGGCCAGTTGTTGAAGCGATGCGCTCGCCTTCTCTCGATAGGTTGCAGAGAGGCGTTCCAGGGATTCGCTGTCGCTGCCGCTGACCTCCCCGACCTCGACGACTTGAATGAACTCATCGGGAAGAAGTCCTGGCGCGGCGAGGGATTCGGCGAACGACTTGCCTAGTTCAATTTCTTTCTCAGACCGAGAAATTCCTTGCGTGTAATATTGATTGCCCGTCGCTAAGAGCGATTCTCGTAGTGTCCGTTTGGCGTCCACCCCTGCGCCGAGCATCATGGACAAAGTCATCGACAAGCGGGCCAGTGCCGTATTGGTGACGACGGGTCCAATCACCGGTATGTTTCTCACCATGGGAACCAAGGTGCGATGGCATTGAAACCAATTCTTCCAAATGCCGAACGATGCGAGCAGGATCGTGCCGATGACGGCACCGGAAAACAGCCAGAACCATATCACACCGGTGGCACCTCTCAACCCAATCCCGGTCAGATCAAACGGCTTGTCGTTCATAGACCCGGCTTGCATGAATCCGTTCACATAAATCATCAGGGTGATCACGAAAAACGCGATCGCGAGCGAGATGACTGGAAACGTCACTTGGCTCAGAAACTGCGAACGGGCTTTTTTGAGCTCGCCGTAGTGATTCGCCATTTCCAAAAAGACATGTTCAACGCGGCCCGAGTGTTCTCCCGCGCGAACGATCCGAATGAGCAGTTTTGGAAAATACTCCCCTTGTTGCAACATCGCTCCCGACAAGGACTCGCCCCGCAGGATCCCGTCCCGCATATGCTGCGCGACGTCTCGGTGGCGCGCCGAGCCAAACCGTGATTCCATCTCCAGCAACTTGAGGATATCGATACCGGACCGCAGCCCCGTTGCGAAGCGGCGGCAGAATGCCTCCAGCGATTTGAGAGACATCCCACCCACGATCCCTTCGATCCACCTCCCATTGGTAGATCCGGGCAAACTCCCACGGGATTGAGAGGGGACCGAGACTCCTTTTTCCATGCTCACTCGCTTTCCGCTCGCGCTCGTATCGCTCCGATCCAATTGGATCCTTGAACCCAAAAGGATTCTGGCCAGTCCTGTTGGTGGCCCAATTGGGCGAGCTGGATGAAATTCTTGTCCGTCGACGGTGCCTTGCTATGTAGCCGCATACCGGAATGAAACGGGATGACTTCGTCGTTCTCCCCATGCAACTGCAAGAGTGGTCCTCGGTACTCCTCAATGTGAAGGCTCGTTGGAAACCGATTCCGCATCAACCATCGGACGGGGAACACGGAATATTTCTCGGCAGCCACGTCGACAGCCGATGAAAACGTGCGATCCAAAATAAGCCCATCCGCGTCGATCTCCGAAGCTGCGATAACTGCCGCATACCCACCCAACGATCTCCCCAAGCAAATCACCGGCACTTCGTTCCATGGCTTTTGTTGCTTTAACCAGCGAGCGACCGCGACCGTGTCTTCGCGAATCGCTTTTTCACTCGGAGTGCCACCCGTCTTCCCATACCCGCGATAGTCGAATGCGATCACGTTCGCATCCCACTTTTGGCGCAAATCATTCAAAGTATCCCCCAGGGTACCGAGATGCTGCGCATTGCCATGTGCAAACAGAATAGTCCCTCGAGGAGCCGGATGGGCCAACATCCAGACATGCACCCGTGCTCCATCCTGGCTAGGAACATAACACTCCGTTGCACCAAAGCGTGCGCTGTCCCATTCCCCCATATCGCTTTGCGGTGCGGGGAAAAGCAAAGTTGGCTCGAAAAGGATGAGCAAGAGCAAAAGCAATGCGTAGGAAGTAGCCAGCACCTTCAAAACGGACTTGAGCATCTGGATCGGGCTCCGTTTGGATTTTTTTGGAGGGTTCAAGTCAGGCATGCTCAATGAGGCTCGATCAGGTGATTCCACTAGCAAATGCCGTTGCGTAGCCGCGGCAGTGAGAGATCGAAAGCATCACTTCGCGAATACCCCGCTCGCGCGCAATCTCCGCTGCTTTGCCGTGCATCGTCAACGTGGGGGCACCGGAGACTTCGTTGATGACCTCAATATCCGTCCATTGAATCCCTTTTGCCCAGCCGGTGCCAAGCACCTTCAGCACAGCTTCCTTTGCGGCCCAGCGCCCTGCGTAATGCTGGGTGGCCGCTTTTCGGCTGGAACAGTATTGAATTTCGCGCGGTGTGAAGACGCGTTGCAAGAAAATCTCGCCGTGCTTTTCGATCATCTGCGCGATGCGCACGCATTCGATGATATCGGTGCCGATGGAAACCAATTGACCGGACATAGACGGAGCATTGCTACGAGTGGAAACTGCGACGAGGTTGTTGGCGAACGTCGGAAGATGTTTTCGAGGGGAGAGACCTCCCCACTTCCGTATGATAGTCGATCGCAGCCTCGGCATTAACCGCCAATTCGCTCTGTCCCTTTCCTGACGCCCCGCTCCCTTCGCGCGGAGTCGATGCTGCGGCGTCCTCTGCGGTTCCCGTCGACTCGGATCGTGCTCGACGCCGCATCTCGAGGACTTGGACATACTCCGCACCGAAGAAAAGAATGGAAATTCCGTAATAGCACCACAATAAAATGGCAATAAACGACCCGATCACCCCATAGGCGGAGGTGTAACGCATACCGATGAGGAACATGCCGAGCAGAGTCCGCCCCAACTCCCAAATGCAAGCCGCGAGCAAGCCACCTCGCAATGCATCGAGCCAATGGACTTTTTTCTTGGGTAGCCAACGGTAGACAAATCCAAACAGAACACCATTAAGTCCAACCGTGACGGCCGTGTCGAAGAAACGAAAGACGTGTTGCAAACTAGGAAGCGTGCTCCCGGTCAAGGATCGGAATTGGGCCATGACCATGCTCGATGCGAACAGAACCAAGATCGTTCCGCCCAGCGAAACCAGCATGAGAAATGCGAAACAACGATGGCGAACAAGTCGGTAAATCGTTCTTCGGACCGTCGCAGATTTTTGAGGAGGAATCCGAAAGATCCGATCGAAGCCGCGATCGATCTGGGCGAAAACTCCAATGGCGGCAAGGATGGCAGCCGCGATCCCAAACGGTCCGCTCACGATGGACTGATTGCGTAGCTGCCGTAAGACCTCCTCGATCTGTTGCTTCACCACCGGGGAGGATTGCTGCTCTACCGCCAACATCACCTTGGATTCGGCGTCTCGACCGGTGTTCGAGAACTCCAAAAAAAGACCGATGCCGCTAATCAAAAGCAGCATCATGGGAAAAAGGGAAAGGGCCAAATAGTAGGCGACCGACGCCGCGAGCGAGCCAGCATCGTCCTCCGACCAACGGATGGCGGCATCCCGAAGATTGGGAAAAAACGATTTGAGCCACCCGGTAGAACGGGCCGTGATGGCAGAAGTGACTTCGGTGAAACCAAAGTTTTCTTCGCTTCTTGGGGAATCCGATGGTTTGCGATCCATGCTCTTGAGTTTAGATTTTGGGCTCACCCTTCGCCATAGAGATCCTCCGAATGAAAACGCACTATTTTGACCGAGATTCCCTCCCCCTCGCAGGCGAATTGCTTGCGAAGGGAGCGCTGGTCGCGTTTCCAACCGAGACCGTTTACGGGCTTGGGGCCAATGCGCTCTCGCAAGAAGCGGTGCAACGGATTTTTTCCGCCAAGGGTCGTCCATCCGATAATCCGTTGATCGTTCACATCTCGAAGTCCGAGGATTTGGCAACTCTGGTCCGAGCGGTATCGCCCGTAGCTCAAAAACTGATGGACCGGTTTTGGCCCGGACCCTTGACGCTTGTCTTTCCTAAGACCGATGCGGTTCCGGATGTGGTCACCGCAGGGCTGGACTCGGTCGCGGTCCGCATGCCGGAACATCCATGGGCCCTCGAGCTTCTTGAACATGCGGGTGTACCCGTGGCGGCACCGAGCGCGAACCGAAGCGGCACCCCCAGCGCGACGACCTGGGAAGCGGTTCGAGACGACCTCGATGGACGTGTGGAGGGTATCGTTTGCGGCCCGCCTACCGATATCGGTTTGGAAAGCACCGTCGTCGACACGACCGGGCTTCACCCGCGCGTCCTGCGCCCTGGCAAGGTTTCGTATGAAGAATTGATGAAAGTCTGTTCGGACATCGAGCCCTACCGTGGCAGCGAGATCGTGAGCGAGTCCACTATCGGGAACCACGAGGGCTCGTCACCGCATGCTCCGAACTCTCCCGGCCTGCGTCACCGGCACTACCAACCTATTGCACGCGTTCGCATCGTTCTCCATCCTGGATCCACTCCGCCGAAAAAGACATGCTACATTGGGATAGAACCGCCACCTCCCGCGACTGGTTACATGGCATGTTGTTTGGTGCGCACCCTCGACGAATACGCCCGGGTACTGTTCGACTTTTTTCGCCATGCAGACCGATTGGGTGCCGATCAGATCGAGTGCCAACAAGTGCCAGAGATTGGGCTGGGTACCGCTCTGATGGACCGGCTCCAGCGAGCTTCTATGTCCAGCGATTGATCCCTTTTTCCCTAGCAAGATCCGCAAGAAAGTAGGTTGAGAAATTTCGGTCCCGTTTGTACGCCGCGACCTCGTGTTGCTCGCCATCACCGCCTTGGGGGGCGCATCGATTGGATTCCTTGCCCAGCTTCCTATCCGCCAAAAGCGATTGGAACACTGGCGGAGCGAACAAACCCAGCATGCGATTCACGACCTTCGCACGATCGAACGTCTTTCCCAAGAATTGGGGATCGAGCGATTGCCCCTGCTGCTCCAGGATTTGGAATTGGGAGAACTCCGATGGGAATCGGTCGATCTCGCCGAACCACCGCTTACACCGACCTGGTCGCAGGAACCAAACGGCTTCACTCGGATGCGATTGCGTCACAGCTGGATCGATTCCGACGACCAAGCCCGCAATATCATCCTCATTCGGCGATTCGAGAACTTAGAGACAAGCAAATCGATAGGCGATGGCTCGCTCAGCATCGCCCTCGGGACGATCGGAGGACTTCTCCTCGGGGGTGTCCTCCTCGTATTTCGCAAGGCCCGTGAAAGCGAAGTGAATTGGTTGCAATCCACCGCCAAGGCACTGCGAGAAGGGAAATCGAATTTGGAGAAACCGATTTCCAACTGGGTTCCCGACCGAATCGTCTATGGTGTCTATGCGATCTCGGACTCGATGAAACAGCAGATTGATAGCGTGCGTGCTTCGTACGAGAATTCATCCCGAGCGATGTCCAACATGCCGATTGGCATTCTCTCGTTCGATGAGGAATTGCGATTGAACTTCGCCAATCCGGCTGGCACCCGACTGCTGGGCATCGATCGGGCCGAGATGGGAAAAAAGATCTTGGACGTCCTGCGTATACCTGCCATCATCGATTGCGTTCAATCGACCCATGAGACAGGTCAGGCCAAGGAAATCGAATACGAACTCACCTCGGAAAAACGCTGGCTTCGAATTCGAACCCAACCTCTCCGCATCGGGCAATTGCATTCGCAAACCAAAGAGACGAACCTCCATCCGGTCCTCCTGACCGTCACCGATGAAACGCGTCTGAAGCAACTTGAAAACCTGCGCCGCGATTTCACTGCGAACGTTTCGCATGAACTCAAGACCCCGTTGTCTGCCATCAAGGCCTATGCGGAGACGCTGCAGATGGGGGCGAGCGAGGATCCTGAGGCGAGGGCACGCTTCATCGAGCGCATCAGCGAGCAAGCGACGCGACTCGATGTCTTGATCCGAGACTTGCTGCAGCTGACCCGTTTGCAGTCGCAGCCAGACAAGCCCAAGCTTTACTCACTCAAGATCTTCGATCTACTCGAAGCCGCCTTGGAAGACCATCGTCCGATCGCGGAGAAGCGGGGAGTTTCTCTGCTGCTAGATTGCGACCCTGTCATCACGGTTCGATCCGACCTGGAATCGCTTCAGACAGTTGTCAACAATTTGCTCAGCAACGCCATCCGTTACAACAAACCGGAAGGCAAGGTGCATATCCGAGTGCTCCCAGGCGCATCTACTTGTTCGGTGTTTTTTCACGACACAGGCATTGGGATTCCGCCAGGCGACATCGATCGAGTCTTCGAGCGATTTTATCGAGTCGAGAAAGCGCGATCGCAAGATCTAGGCGGGACCGGTCTTGGGCTTGCGATTGTCAAGCACGTGTGCCAATCGATCGATGCGGAGATCTCTGTCCGAAGCAAATGGAACGAGGGGAGTGTGTTCGAACTGAAACTCCCAATCGCCTCTCCCGAACTACCCTAGGCCCGGAAAATGTCTTGCGGGTTGCCCCGTGTCATCCGGGCTCTCGATGGAGCGGCCGCGATTACTTTAGCGGCCGATGAGGGGTGGCGGTGCCGAATTGGTGGGAGGTCCAACATAGCCGGGAGGTACCATCCCAGGTGAATAGGCCGTCCCCGCAGGATACGGGGTGCCAGGGGGATACGTACCGGCCGGGAGAGTTCCTGCAGGTATTGTTCCGGTTCCTGGAATCGGAGTACCGACTGCAGGACTCGGATAGATCGGCTGTGCACCGGGCTGCTGAGCGTATGGGTAAGCTGGGTAATAGGGGTAGCCGTTATAAGGCCCCGTGGTTCCGTTTGGTGCGCACACGTTCGGCGACGAGCACCCGAAGCTCAGGAGTAAACACGCTCCGAACAAGGCGGAAACCCCACTCCATTTTGCTGACTGCGATCCTTGATGTTTCATCTCGATGATTCCTCCTTGCTTTCCGCAAAACGGCGTCCTTCGCAAAACGTCGGAGTCCCGCGACACCTCCTCCCATCGACGGA
This sequence comes from Pirellula sp. SH-Sr6A, assembly GCF_001610875.1. Classification (NCBI taxonomy): domain Bacteria; kingdom Pseudomonadati; phylum Planctomycetota; class Planctomycetia; order Pirellulales; family Pirellulaceae; genus Pirellula; species Pirellula sp. SH-Sr6A. The sequence goes on from NZ_CP011272.1 coordinate 1,576,051, forward strand.
AGGGAAGGTCGAGACGTACGCGTGCGCTGCGTCGGTGATCGTTCGACAATACGAATTCGGTCCCGGCAATGCTAGAGGAATCTTCGCAGACGCACGGAGAAGTTCTTGGAGCAAGGAAGCGGTGTCGAACGGCTCGTCCTCGACCGTTCTTGCGCGAAGTACCACCATACTTAGGCTAGTCCACCTCTCCCTCACGCTGTCGTGGAAAGTCCCTCACGCTGTCTGGGAAAGATACTTAACTTGCGCGATGCGTTAGGCGATGCAGATCTGTTGAGGACAACAGATCGACAGTGTCGAACGGCTCGTCCTCGACCGTTCCAGAACCGAGTACCACCCTACTATCGGCTAAACCACCTCTCCCGCACGCAGTCTGGGAAAGTCCCTCACGCGGTCTGGGAGAGATACTTATCTTGCGTGATGCGTTAGGCGATGCAGATCTGTTGAGGACAACAGATCGACAGTGTCGAACGGTTCGTCCTCGACCGTTCCTTCACGAAGTACTAGCATACTATCGGCTAAACCACCTCTCCCTCACGCTGTCGTGGAGAGATACATACCTTGCGCGATGCGTTAGGCGATGCAGATCTGTTGAGGACAACAGATCGACCCTGTCGAACGGCTCGTCCTCGACCGTTCCTGCACGAAGTACTAGCATACTATCGGCTAAACCACCTCTCCCTCACGCTGTCGTGGAAAGTCCCTCACGCGGTCTTGGAGAGATACATATCTTGCGTGATGCGTTAGGCGATGCAGATCTGTTGAGGACAACAGATCGACAGTGTCGAACGGCTCGTCCTCGACCGTTCCTGCACGAAGTACTAGCATACTATCGACCAAGCCGCCTCTCCCTCACCCAGTCAGGGAAAGCCCCGTACGCTTTCTGGGAGACATACTGATCTTGCGCGATGCGTAAGGCGATGCAGATCTGTTGAGGACAACAAATCGACAGTGTCGAACTTTCTTCTCTTTTTGTCCTGAAAGGACTCGAGCCATTAGCCGGGGGTTGAGCGCATGCAATACCCCCGGGTGGATTCCCCATGGATTGAGCATCCCGACGGGATGCGAGCCGTACGAATGAGCATCTTCGGGTTGTTTTCTGGATCAAGCCATGGCATTTCTTTAATCCCTTCTGGATAGAAAAAGGGGTGGGGGGGACCGGGGGTATCGCTTGCGCTCAACCCCTGGCTACAAGCTTAGATCCTTTCAGGATCGACATAGGATCTGTTGAGGACAACAGATCGACAGTGTCGAACGGCTCGTCCTCGACCGTTCCTGCACGAAGTACCACCATACTATCGACCAAGCCACCTCTCCCTCACGCTGTCGTGGAAAGTCCCGCACGCGGTCTGGGAGAGATACTTATCTTGCGTGATGCGTTAGGCGATGCAGATCTGTTGAGGACAACAGATCGACAGTGTCGAACGGCTCGTCCTCGACCGTTCCTGCGCCGAGTACCACCATACTATCGACCAAGCCACCTCTCCCTCACGCTGTCGTGGAAAGTCCCGCACGCGGTCTGGGAGAGATACTTATCTTGCGTGATGCGTTAGGCGATGCAGATCTGTTGAGGACAACAGATCGACAGTGTCGAACGGCTCGTCCTCGACCGTTCCTGCGCCGAGTACCACCATACTATCGACCAAGCCACCTCTCATTCACGCTGTCGTGGAAAGTCCCGCACGCGGTCTGGGAGAGATACTTATCTTGCGCGATGCGTTAGGCGCTCCAGATCTGTTGAGGACAACAGATCGACAATGTCGAACGGTTCGTCCTCGACCGTTCCAGCGCGAAGTACCACCATACTATCGGCTAATCCGCCTCTCCCTCAGGCGGTCTTGGAGAGATACATATCTTGCGCGATGCGTTAGGCGATGCAGATCTGTTGAGGACAACAGATCGACAGTGTCGAACGGCTCGTCCTCGACCGTTCCTGCGCCGAGTACCACCATACTATCGACCAAGCCACCTCTCATTCACGCTGTCGTGGAAAGTCCCGCACGCGGTCTGGGAGAGATACTTATCTTGCGCGATGCGTTAGGCGATGCAGATCTGTTGAGGACAACGGATCGACAGTGTCGAACGGCTCGTCTTCGACCGTTCCTGCACGAAGTACTAGCATACTATCGACCAAGCCGCCTCTCCCTCACCCAGTCAGGGAAAGCCCCGTACGCTTTCTGGGAGACATACTGATCTTGCGCGATGCGTAAGGCGATGCAGATCTGTTGAGGACAACAGATCGACAGTGTCGAACGGCTCGTCCTCGACCGTTCCTGCACGAAGTACTAGCATACTATCGGCTAAACCACCTCTCCCTCACGCAGTCTGGGAAAGTCCCTCACGCTGTCTTGGAGAGAAACTTACCTTGCGTGATGCGTAAGGCGCTCCAGATCTGTTGAGGACAACAGATCGACAATGTCGAACGGCTCGTCTTCGACCGTTCCTGCGCCGAGGAAATACGCAGCGTGGCTTGCGCTACTCGATGGGGAGCCATTGGAAGGCGTCGAGGACGACATGGCCTGACGTTCCGGCATTGGTGATCGTCACCTTTCCGACACTTCTACCATTGAAAGTGTATTCGCCGAGGTCGACCCAAGGCTTCTCACTCGGGGCCTTGGTCTGATCCACATCCACCTTGGCGACGCCCGCCGCATGATGGATCTCGACGGTTACCCGATGGGTTCTATTGCCGCCCGCGGAATAAGCCATGCGAACAAGGTACCTCCCCTTGAGTGGCAACTTCGTCGCGAATTCGGCCGTGCTCTCCGGAACCTTGGCGTCGGCATCATGGAGATAGTCAACGCCCACCCAAGGCTTCGTGCTGCGACTCGATGCCCAGTGACCTGTCAACGTCGCATCTTTATTGTCGACCACAATCCCTTTCAAGGAAGCGACTGCGACGTCTTCGGGTAATTTCTCCTCGTACTCGAGTACTTGGCCGTTCTTGAGCAGCAGTGGCTGAAGGTCCTTGTAAGAGACCGATTGGACATCCGTTTTGTTGCGAATCGCCAACGAAGCAATGGTGGAGGCGGATTCCCCCAGGATCATGAAGACTGGTTCCATTCGAATCGACCCAAAGGCGATGTGAGAACTCGACATGCAGACCGGTACTAAGAGATTGGCGATTTCGCTCTTCTTCGGCATAAGCGAACGCATGGAGATCGGATAGGGCCCACGGGTGGAAACTCCGATGTCCCCTTCGTTCTGCACAAATCCCTCGGGCGTGACATATCGCTGCACATTATGGGAATCGATGGTGTAGGAGCCCATTCCGACCGAGTCCTTCACTGGATTGTTTTTAAGAATCTCGTTCTCGGTCATGACCATTTCACCGACGAGCCGGCGGGCTTCGCGAATGTAGAGTTGGTGGGGCCAATTGCCGTTGTCGACAAACTCATCCTTCGCCAATCCCCACTCGGCGAAAACCTTTCGCACATCCTCAGGGATGTTTGGATCGTTTGCCAGGAAGTACATAAGTCCTTGTTGATAGCGTCGATGCTCGTCGATGATCTCCTTGCGACGTTCGTAACTGGCGGTCGGGTAGTCGTAGTTCATCCCGATGTTATCGGTGCTAAAGGGTCCGTGATTGTTTGTATCGGTCTTGAAATTGGGGACAGGATCGAACTTCGCAAACCCTTCGCGCCAGCCAGCCAGCAGCACGCGCCGCATCAACTCGTAATTCTTGGGATCGTAGCCTTCCGGTTTGGGAAAGGAAACGCGATTGGGTGCGTGATTGGTAAGGCACATCCGGAAACAATAAGCTTGCACGCGATGATCGGCGGCACCGTACTCTCCGGGTGGATCGGAACTGATCTTAGGGAGCAATCCACTTTGTGGATTCCCTGGAACCACATAAGGGCTGATCCCTTCTTTGAAAATGCCGAAGTGGTGGCGATGATGCAGCACTCCGACTTGGACACCATTCCACTTCTCCCCATAGTGCGCATTGGCCTCGCGCCCCACATGGAAGGATGCCCCGGCGGCATCGATCAAATCCCCTTCATACGTGGCATCTAGGAAGACTTTGCCACGATAGACGGTTCCATCCAACGTACGGATGGACTCGATCGTTCGATCCTTTTTTACAACGCCATTAGACGATCGATCGAGGTATGCCTCGCGGACAATCTCAATCCCTTCCTCCTTCACCCAGTCTTCGAACACGGACTCGGCGATATGCGGCTCGAAGATCCACATCGTCCGCTGTTGGCCATCGATCGCCGGATTTCCTTGCCCTTGGTTGCCGTACGACTCGCGAGGCTGATGATTCCAAGCGTCAGGCTTTTGATAGTGTTTCCAAACGCGGTGATAGAATTCCCGCGACAAGCCGCCGATGACCGCTTTGTTTCCCGTGTCGGTCCATCCAAGCCCGCCTGCAGTCAATCCTCCCAGATGCTTATCGGGGGAAACGACCAGAACGGTATGCCCCAGCTTTTTGGCTTGAATCGCTGCCGTAATCGCTCCGGACGTCCCTCCGTAGACAATGACGTCCGCCTCTCGCACCCGCGGGGCCGTTGTTTGGGATCGCGCGGTACCAACCAAAGGTAACGCGCATACAAGCGACAAGAGACAAGCGATGGTTTTCATAGGTTCGATGGGGGAAGGGAGAGGGGAGGGCAAGATGGAATGCGATGACTATTTTCCCAGTCTAGCCGAACGGCACGGTGGTAGCAAAACAGGTATGTCGAGCAGGGTTAGGGAAAACTGGTCGCGAACCGTGTATTCGAAAGGCTGCGGTCTGTACCGAGGGGACGGCAACACAGGTCGGGGCTCGGCTAGGAAAGGGGAGATGCGATATTGAACATCGTCCCATGCCCATTGGTAGCACTCACCATGAACCGGAGTGGTCGGGTTCGATCGTAGCCCTGCGCACTCCACTCCACCTTGACCGCCGATAGCGGACCAAGCCACCGTGCGAGGAGTTCTTGGGAATCACGAGCAAGGTGCAATTGAAACCGTCGAGACAAACACTCCGTTGCACCGATGTACCATACTTCGCCCTGGGTATTGCCCCAACGGTAGACACCGGCAACGGAGGGCAAATCTTCGGCTCGCAGGTCGAGAAAGGGAACGGACTCGAATTGGATTGGATCAATCGACGCTTCTTCGGCCGCGTCGATTGGGGCTTCGTCCAAGCGCTGCTGCTCGAGGTTCCACTCGTACCTCAGAAGCAGTGCCCCGAGTCGATAATCGAGAGGGGAGAAACCAGGAGCCAAACTCGTCGCGTCGCGATCGAAAAGCTCTGCAATGGCTGGGTCGCAAAACAATTCTTCCAAGGTCGAGTCGGGATAGCGATCCGAAAGTCGTCGCCATGCAATCTCGGATGCAGGAAGGAATGGATCCGCAAAGGACCAAGACAGTGGAGCTCGCGATTCGGAGATCACTCGTGTCGATGAAGAATCCATCGACGCGTCAACAGTGGCAGTCAGCACTCCTTCGTAGCGAAGACGAAACAGACTTCGATTTCGCTCCGCGGCTAACCCCGGAACTCCCAACTGATCGCATTGCGATTGAAACGATTGATTCAAATAGGGATCCAAAAGGACGCGTTCCAACCCATAGCCCTTCGAGGCGCGGTAGAACGCGGTGGCTAGAATCTCGGACTGCTTCACTTTCGGAATGGAATCAAAAAATCCTGGCAAAAAACCTTCTTCGATCCGTTTGGTGGCTTTTCCTTGGGACTTCCTGCCGGCTCGTGCCCGCTCGACCTCGTCTACCGATTTGACGCTCGACCGCGGATCCTCGACTCCCTCGAGTCGATCCCCTACCTGCGTTCGTTTCAGTCGCGCCGCCCCTTGCGAGGAATACTCGCTAGAGAGCTCGAATCCTACGAATTGACGCCCCAGTTTCTTTGCGACGACCAGCGTTGTCGCGCTCCCCGAAAAGGGATCAACGACGACATCGTCTGGGTTGGAACAAGCCCGGATGATGCGGCCCAGCAATTGCTCGGGCATCTGACAGCCGTGAAATCCCGCGCGCTCTTTAAACGTCCCATTCACGCGTGGGAAGTACCATATGTCTTCGTTTGGCTGAAACGCATCGCGGCAGTCCTGGGGACGGAGTATCCACGTATCGTCCGGAGATCGCCCTTTGGGATTGGCGCGTTTGTCGTTGTAAATCAGCTGCCGGGCCGAGGGAACTGCAATCGCCTCTGGGTGGTAACAGAACGCCCGTCTGTCCTTCACAAAGTAGAAGAGATGGGCATGGGATCGAGTGAATTTGTTTTTGCAATGCACGCCAAAGGTGTAGTACCAAATCACCCAACTTCGAAGATGGAAACCGGCTTTGCAAGCCTCCACCTTCAGCTCCGCCGCAAATTCATCGCCTATCGCTAGCCAGAATGTGCCATCGGGGCGGAGGACGCGATGCAACTCCCGCATCCAGGATCCGCACCACTTGAGATACTCGTTCGACTCCAACTGGTCATCGTAAACGTCGTAGTCGTAACCGATATTGAACGGCGGATCTGCAAACGCGAGGTGCACCGAAGCTTCTGTCATGGACTGCAATCCGGCGACGCAGTCCATGTTGTGTATCTTGCCCCACGGGGCTTCCGGCAAGTCGATCGCCATCGCACCAATCTTTCCCTTCAACGGGACTTCCACACCGACTCGACTGCCGAACACACCCGCGTTCGACACATGTCATCGGGCGTTTCCATGGTCCCGCATGCGGAAGTCCTGTCTTGAACGACTAGCCAAACAAGACTAGCCCACGACCACTAGCGCTGAACGCGAGCCGAGCCACCCTTCGCGAGGGCTTCGACTTCAGGCAATCGCGCCATGGTCGTGTCCCCTGGGAAGGTGGTGAGCAGCGCGCCGTGAGCCCAGCCGAGTCGCAAGGCTTGTTCGGGCTCTTTTCCAGCCAACATGCCATAGATGAGACCGGCAGCAAAGCCATCCCCACCACCGATGCGATCGACGACATCGAGCGAGCACGTCGGGGAGACATAACGCTTCCCGTCGTACCAAAGAACAGCGGCCCACTCGTGTCGGTTGGTCGAGTGAACTTCGCGAAGCGTCGTCGCGACCATCTTCACATTCGGGAACTTCTCGACAGCGCGTTCGATCATGGTGAAGAAGGATTCGGGATCCAACGACGACTTCGACTCGACGTCTTGCCCTTCGATGCCGAGTCCCTTTTGGAGATCCTCTTCGTTGCCGACGAGCATGTCGACGTTTTTCACGATCTTGCTGATCTGTTCTTGCGCTTTGGAGGCTCCACCGATGGGGCCCCAAAGCTTGGCTCGGTAGTTCAAGTCAAACGAGGTAACAGCACCAGCTTCCTTGGCCGCCTTCATCCCTTCAATGATCAACTCGGATGTAGTCGCAGATAGGGCCGCGAAAATACCGCCGGAATGGAACCATCGAACACCGCTCGCGAAAATCTTCTTCCAATCGAAATCCCCAGGCTTGAGCAACGCTCCCGCCTCATTCGAACGATTGTAGAAGACGACGGGGGGACGCACTCCGAGGCCGCGGTCGCTATAGACCGTGGCGATGTTCGGGCCGCGGACTCCATCGTGCTCGAATTGCTTGTAAAAGGGCTTCACGCCCATCTCCTGCACTTTGGCCTGAACCAACTCGCCGATGCCGTAGTTCACCATGGCGGTAGCGACACCGGTCTTCAATCCAAAGCAATCCGCCAAGTTTGCGGAGACGTTGTACTCTCCACCCGACACGTGCACTTCAAACGACTTCGCCTTGCGAAAAGGGATGATGCCTGGATCCAATCGATGAACGAGTGCGCCGAGGGAGAGGAAGTCGAGATCGCAAGCGTCTTTGCGAATGGATAGTTGAGCCATGGAGAACTCCAGCAAGGGGAATGAGGCGAAATCTTACGTTGAAAGTCGTTGCCAACTGGGGGCTAGATTGTTGTCGAAGAAAATCCACCGTCAACAACCAAGTTGTGGCCTGTGACAAAGGAGGAAGCGCTCGACGAAGCCAGGAAGATGACGGCACCTGACAACTCATGGGCGTACCCGAATCGACCGGCCGGCGTATGGTCGATGATCTGCTGGCCGCGCGGAGAAAGGCTTCCGTCTTGGTTGTACAACAACCCTTGGTTCTGCTCCGCTGGGAAAAATCCTGGACTGATGCAATTCACCCGAATCCCTCGCGGCGCCCATTCCCTCGCCATGAATTGAGTGAAGTTGATCACGGCCGCCTTGGCGGCGGAGTATGCGACGACGCGGGAGAGGGGCACGATCCCGGACATGGAAGCGATATTGATAATGCTCCCCGCTCCTCGCACCACCATGGTCTCGCCGAACACTTGGCAAGGCAGAATCGTGCCGCCGATGAGGTTCAAATCGAAAACGCTATTCCAAGCATCGAGCGGGAGCTGACAAAAATCATCGCCAGGTTGCAACGTCGCTTTGGCCTGATTTCCTCCTGCCGCGTTGACCAAAATATCAACCGGCCCCAGCGTTCGTTCGATGATGTCGCGAGCCTTGGTAAGGGATTCGCGTTGGAGTGCATCGGCAGAGTGAAAAACCGCTTCCCCCCCCTCGGCTCGAATCTGCTCCGCTCGGTGCATCCCACGCTCGGCGCTTCGACCGAGAATGGCGACCCGAGCCCCTGCGTTCCCTAGTGCAGACGCCATCGCTCCACCCAAACTACCCGTCCCTCCAAGGACCACTGCGACTTGGTTCTTCAGCTGAAATAAGTTGGTAGTCGACATGGATGTAGCCTTCTCTGTTGAATGGATGAGGAGTAGCAACCGGGTGCCGCGCCCTACGGCTTATGGCGAACGGAACATCCGTCGCAACGCCTTTGCGTTGGGTTTCTGAACTGTGCTTAACTGCCGAGAATCTCTTTCCTCAGCTGCGCGAGGAGACTCGTCGCGTGCAGGACCTCTGCTTTCTGACGCTCGGGCTCTTGCGGAATTTCGCGCTCGATCGTGAGCGGCCCTGTGTAACCGATTTCTTTGAGAGCCAGCAAGTACTCGCGAATATTCACGTCACCTTCGCCAAGCGGCACTTCGCGTCCCCACGTCACTCCGGGTTGATCGCTCCAAGTCCCATCCTTGCAGTGAACGCTCCGAACATACTTGCCTACATGCTTCAGAGCCGGAATCGGTTCGCCCGTTCCATAAAGGATCATATTCGCGGGGTCGAAGTTGATGAACAAATTGTTTCGCGAGACATCGTCGATGTAATGCAGCAATGCCTCCGCGGTCTCTTGGCCGGTCTCCAAGTGAACATTTTGTTCGTTGTACGCGGCATGGTCGCACAGCTGCCGTGTCACCTCGATCACATCGGCATATTCGCGGCAATTGCGATCGTGCGGGACTACGCCGACGTGGAGACCGATCACGGAACAACCGAGCAACCGCGTGAAGTCCGAAATCTCCTTCATCTCCACCAGCCGAGAAACCCTCGTCTCGGGCGGAACCAAGCCGATGGTCTTCTCCACCGTGGGAATATCCGCATAACTCTCTCCTTCAAATCCGCCGAAGACGCACGTCAATTCGATACCGGCCTCTTCCAGCTTTTTGAGAAAGGCCTCTGCGGCTGCGGGTGTTCGGCCTTCGGCGTGGGGAGTGTGGAGCTGGATCGAAGGAATCCCAAGCTCTCGAGCGACTTCAAGCCGGACGCCCAAACCTGCATCGATGCTGGTGAAAACGCCGAGGGACCATGGAGGGAGTGTCATTTCGAATTCCGTTCGGTGGGATGTGGAAATAGAGGAGGGAAAAGGGAGGGACGGCCAGCACGCTCGCTATCCAAGCGACTGCGATCGCGCCATCGCATCCTCAGCCGCCCGAATGAATCGCGTATCCTGCGTTCCCGCCCAAGCCTTTTGATAGGTCACGCTCAAAATCGTGAAGTTAAATGCCTCGTTCGGCTCGAGCCTGCAAGCCTCTTCGGCGTGCTTAACCGCCGCAAGATGATCACCCGTCTGGGTGTAGATGCGAGCCAGCGTCAAATGAGACAGAACGTGATCCGGAGACTCTCCGACAATCGAGATGAGGACTTCCTTGGCCGCATCGACTTGTCCCGAGTCCTTTAGCTTTTCCGCTTCGCGAAATCGTTCGTTGACGGTAGTCATAGTTGTTCTGCAACGGGTGGTGGGGTTCAACCGACGTAAACCGGGATTGTAGCGGAACTCGCTGGAAACGGGATAGGGTTCCAGTGGCGGATTCATGGCGCAACCCTCGCATTCGCTACACAGAGGCGCGCGATGCCGCCAAGTTTTCTCAATCCCTCGATTCTTCCAGGATTTCCTAAATATTCCAGGCCGCAAAATTTGACTGCCCCTGTTCCTGTCCTAAGTTTCGAGTGGCGTTTTCGAGTTGAGACGCTTGTCGCTTCGGCGGCACGGTTGCCCTGGGAAAGCTGAGATCGTGGCGATGAAATCAGACTTCTTCTCGAGGGCCCATTTGTTAGTTCTCGGTTCGCCGAGTTTACCTGTCGGAGGGTAGTACCATGAAGAATTTCGCCATGAAGTTGAAGCGATTCCTGAAGAGCGAAGACGGACCAACCGCTGTGGAATACGCAGTGATGCTGTCGTTGATCATCGTCGTTTGCTTGACCGCTGTTACCAGCATCGGTAAGAACGCAAGCTCGACGTTCACCAACGTTGCAAACCAGTTGGGTACCTAGTTACCCGACCGGCGACCGTCGCTCGCGATGATTCGCCGGTTGCATAGGAGCAATCCTATTCTTGTTGCACACCAACTCCGGGAGTTGCATGGACCTTCTCCGTGCAACTCACCGGTTTGGTGCAATGACAGACCAAAAGGAGGCAGCCATGGACCACACGTTTTTACCTGTTGAAGCGATTAGCAGTTTGTGGGAAATGATCTGTTTTGCCGGCACCTTGATGGCTGTCGCCGCCGCGTGGCTCTTCGCACCGCGGTAAGTCTACGAATTCAAGGCCTCGAAAGTTGATATTGTCGGGAGTGCGTGATGAACGGAAATACTTGGATGGATGGCGTGATTTCGAACTGGCACATTTGGTTCGTTTCCATCGTGTTGGTCGTCGCCGCAGTTATCGACGGTTGGAAGCTTAAAGTTCCTAACTGGATCACCTTTCCCATGATCGCGACCGGCTGGATTTACAGCTACGCTGCCGGTGGATGGCCAGGATTGGGATGGAGCCTGCTCGCGACCTTCTTTGGCCTCTCTCTCCTCTACGGCCTCTATATGGTGGGTGGTATGGGAGCAGGCGACGTCAAACTCCTCGCCGGTATCGGCGCATGGGTCCACGCGGAACACACTTGGAATATCTTCGCCGCAACCGCTATCGTCGGTGGAATCATGGCCCTCGCTATGATCGCGTACTCGGGCCGCTGGCGAAAACACTACAACCAATTCAAGATGCTGCTCGGCGAATTCGTCGAAGTCAAAGACGCAGAAGCTCTCTATCAGCGTGCCGCCGAACGGAAGTCGCGAATGTTTCTGCTCCCCTACGGTATCCCGATGACAATCGCAGCGCTCGGATACTTTGCCTTCCAAGGCATGTACCTCTAAGGACTAGCCCCCTATTTCCAGCGATCCGCTGCCCCAGGCAACGGATACTCCACCACCGTGAGAGGTTTTCGCCTCTCACTGCGAATCTCCCAAAGCCGCTGATACGCCACCGTGACGGCTTGAGTTCGCCCCTCTACATACGCGACATCCAAATTCTCTTTGGCAAAGATCGCATGATCGCAGCGCACCGGCTCAAATCTCGAGTCCGCGATAAACTGGGCGAGCGCCGGGATGCACCGAAGATGGCAGTCCGGCTCTAAATGCAAAAGCTCGGGATCGACCTCTCCTAACACATAGCGCAAGTAAAGTTCGCTATCGGTGATATGCTCGACCTCTTCGCCGCATACTTTGCACAAGTACCCTTGATCGCATCGCGCCATGACGGATTGCTATAGCCCCAATACATCGAACATGCTGTAGAGCCCGTTTGGTTTTCCAACCAACCACTTGGCCGCTGCGATCGCGCCCGTCGCATAGCAATCTCGGTTGGACGCCGCCACGCGAAGCTCAATGGTTTCCCCCATCATGCCGAACACAATGGTGTGCTGCCCCGCATCGTCGCCGACACGAACGGCATGATACCCAATCTCATTGTGCGGTCTCTTGCCACACAATCCATGCCTCCCGTGGACATGCTGGGTAATCCCCATGGCTTGCCCGATCAACTGACCGAATTTCAATGCCGTTCCACTGGGACTGTCTTCCTTGAACCGATGGTGACGCTCGATGATTTCGACATCCGCTCCACCGCTCACGTCCCGCAACGCCTTGGCCGCGTATTCCACCAACTTCATTGTGAGATTCACCGCGACACTCATGTTGGGGGCATAACAAATAGGGATGTGCCGTGCCCCCTCCTCCACCTCGAGAACTTGGGCGGGGGTCAATCCGGTCGATGCGACAACGAGGGGAATCTTTCGTTGAACGCAAGCCTCAATGGCTGCTGCACATCCTTCCGGAGAGGAAAAGTCGATCGCCGCATCGGCCCGCTCCGGCCATTGACTCGAAAGTGGCAACCCAATCGGCTCCACCCCAGCCTGGGTCCCTGCGTCGACGTTCAAGTGAAGCGAGCTGGAACGGACAATGGCTCCCACCAATTTCAGCTCTGCGTCGCTGCTCCCCAACGCGATCAATCGCTTCCCGTTGCGGCCCGAGGCACCATGAATTACCAGCTCCAATGGAGTCGACATAACAACAAGTCCCGATGTGCGAGGGAAAAGAATATGGCTTTGACGAAGCTCAATCCCGCTTCGTCGCGAACTCTTAATGTACCGGAGTTCAGAGGGTAGGCCAGGGGAGTCGTGTGTACCAATAAAAGAAGGGCAGCTCTCTTAAGCTGCCCTTCATCGATATGACTAAGCTCCGTGTCGATCACTGATCGACCCAAACTGCTTACGAAACGGTGTAAGCGGTCTCGGCGTGATCGCTCAAATCCAATCCCATCTTTTCCGAATCTTCGGTGCATCGAAGCCCAATGGTGAAGTCGATGAGCTTGAGGAGAATAAAGGAGACAACGCCAGAGTAAACAATGGTCACCGCGACAGCGATCACCTGCTCGGTGACTTGCGCGGAATTCCCGTGAATCAAACCACCCGCTTTGTCGACTCCATAACCTTTCATGGCGAAGATACCGGTCGCAATCGCGCCCCATACCCCTGCCATCCCGTGAACTCCAAAAACGTCGAGGGAGTCGTCGTACTTCATCGCTGGTTTGACGTAGGCCACGAAGATGTAGCTGATGATGGTTCCACCTGCTCCGATGATCAATGCGGAACCAGGAGTAACGAAACCTGCCGCCGGAGTGATGGCAACCAACCCCGCAACGCAACCGGTGATCATACCGAGAGCGGTCGCGCGACCATTTCGGATCAATTCAATCACCGACCAAGTAAATCCAGCTGCCGCGGCTGCAATTTGAGTGGTTACAAAAGCCCGCACGGCTTGATCGCTCGCTCCCAACGCGGAACCGCCGTTGAAACCAAACCATCCGAACCACAAAAGACCTGCCCCGAGAACCGCAAAAGGAAGGTTGTGAGGCGGTGTGATTTGTGCGGGATAACCGCGCCGAGGTCCGATGACGAGGCACGCGACCAAGGCTGCTACCCCGGCGTTGATGTGCACAACCGTTCCACCCGCGAAGTCGAGAGCTCCGATCGGAGTCGCTGTATCGTCAAAGGCACCCAAACCAAAAATCGGATGCGCTGGTCCGTACCATACCCAGTGAGCAATTGGGGAATAAACGATCAAGGACCACAATGCAGTGAATACCAAGAACGCGACGAACTTCATCCGCTCTGCAAAGGCTCCGATGATCAAACCAGGGGTGATGATGGCGAACATCATTTGGAAAACCATAAACGTTTGCTGACTGATCCCCAGCGTCGCTTCCTTAGCAGGTTGCAATGGAGCGCTCTCGGAAACACCCGCCAACATAAAGTGAGTCAGAGGATTGCCGCAGAAACCCTCGCCGACTTCCTCGCCCGAAAACGCGATGCTGTAACCGCAAACCGTCCAAAGGATCGTAATGAGGCACATGCACATGAAACATTGCATGAGAATGCTCAACACATTCTTCCGGCCGACCAATCCGCCGTAGAAGAAGGCCAAGCCCGGACTCATCAAAAGAACCAGCGCACAGCTGGTGAGCAGCCACGCTTGGTCCCCTTGGTTCAATGCGGCCGTCGCCACCACCTCAGTGACTTCCGGCGCCGGCGTCGCCGCTACCTCCGCTGTCTCGGCAACCGCCGCAGCACCTTCCTGCCCAAGGCAGGTTCCAGTCCACAGGACTCCAAGTCCGAGGACCAATCCAAAGAACGCTCTTACCATTTAATACTCCGCCTGGAACTAAACGTTGTCTCTCATCGTGCGTTTTGACGGCTTCGGTGCGGAGAGAATGCGCAACACGTGCCAAAATCCGCTGATAGCAAAAAGAGGACCATTCAATGGCCCGCAAACTGCCGTTTACACGAACGCCAGCATTTTCCGGGGTTTGAGCCAGCAAAAAATCTCAGTCTTATTTGGACATTTCCTCCTGTGCCTAAAAACAAGGCGTCGGCCCAAAGCATGAGCAAATGTCCGAATTCCGGTCTTGAGGCGTCCAAAGGAGCCTTACGCTCGGCACAGCGACACCCAATGTACCACTACGGAGACTGGAGCGGTGAAAGCATGCCCAAAGCGTTCTGTTCGGTTCGCGTTTGTGCCTGTCTATTCACTGAGCACTCCACGGAAGTGGATAAGAGCAGAAGAGGATAAGAGCAGAAATCGCGGGGATTCTGGAGTCCCCACCCGAGGAAAGCGAAACCGTGCGGGGACTGAGTATTGCATTTCCTCCCCGCTCCCAACTTTTTTCGAAATTACGACTCGTCAGGATTTCAAAGACCGTTTATTATCTCGCCTCCCATTTTTCAGTTGTTGACGGAGAAGTAAAACAGTGTCGGTACGAATTCGAATGAAGCGATTGGGTCGCAAGAACCGCCCCTTCTATCGTTTGTGCGCAATTGATCAACGAAGTCCTCGCGACGGCCGCGTCTTGGAAGAGCTGGGCCACTATGATCCGATGTGCAAGGAAGTAGATGCTCGCGCAATCCTCAAGGGTGAGCGAATCGACTATTGGTTGAGCGTAGGTGCTCAGCCTAGCGAAAACGCAGTCGTTTTGATCTCCAAGTACGGATCCAAGGGAACGCATTTGGAAAAGCAATCCGAAGCCCTGACACGCCTTGGCCGCAAGCCCGTTGCTGCAGCACAGAGCTAGTTCTCCTTCGCATCTCGCCTGTCCATGCAAACCCGGGTAATGCGTTCACCGTCCCCGACCGGTGTCTAGGTAACGACCGGTCTCCGACCGGTACGGGTGCTGACGTCGGTCACCGACCATAAGTTGCTGGGTGTTAGCTGTATTCCTACGAACACCTCGCTGCCTGCCCGTCTGCGGACTTATTCCTGTCCGCAGTCAGGAGCTTCCCCGACGCACGCACAATTCGCTCGTGCCTTTGCTTTTTGTAGGTCGGAACCACGATGCTCCGGATCGACATCATTACTCTCTTCCCCCAGATCTTCTCGGGGTACCTCACGCAGAGCTTGCTCGCCAAAGCCATCGCGAAAGGGTTGATCGAAATCGTTGTCCACGATTTGCGTCATTGGTCAACCGACCCCAAACACCATAAGATCGACGATCGACCTTACGGTGGAGGTCCGGGCATGCTGATCCGCGTCGAACCGGTGGTCCATTGCGTGGAAGAGGTCCAGCAGATGGCGGATCGACCCGGCCTCGTTGTTTTGCTCACTCCCCAAGGAGAACCGCTCCGTCAACCGCGCGTGGAGAGCATGGCGCAGACCGGCCGCATCCTGCTCCTGTGCGGTCGCTACGAGGGATTCGATCAACGGGTGATCGATATCCTCCAACCTTTGGAACTGAGCGTCGGAGACTACGTCCTCAATGGCGGCGAAGTCGCTGCGATGATCGTGGTCGATTCCACGGTGCGAATGATTCCCGGTGTGCTCGGCGACGAACAAAGCTCCTGGGATGACTCCTTCTCGCGAGGCAATCGGCTCCTGGAGTTTCCGCAATACACCAGACCGCCGGAATTCCGCGGACACCCTGTTCCCGAAGTCCTTCTCAGCGGCGATCATGGAAAGATTGCCGCCTGGCGCGACGATCAGTCCCGCCAAAAAACCTTGCATCGGCGCAGCGACTTGTTCAAGCCCCCTACCTGACCCGAGTTGACTATGAAGCCTTCGTTTCCAATCCCTGAGCCCAGCGCGGTGTGGGAGCATTTCTTCGATCTCGTAGCAATCCCCCGTCCTTCCAAAAACGAAGGTGCGGCGATCGATCACATCGAGAAATGGGCTTCCAAACTGGGGCGGACCGCCAAACGCGACGGCGCAAATAACTTGTGCGTCCACGTCCCCGCGGCTCGCAAAACCACAGCCTCCCCGGTGATTCTGCAGTGCCATGTCGATATCGTTTCGGTGACCGAGGAAGGAAACCCGTTGGGTGCGGACGCTTCGAACGGAAAGATCCCTATGGAACGCGGGGAAGTCGACCCGAAGCGGGAGAAACGACTTATTCCCAACCCAACCGGCGATTGGATCAACGCCCCCTACACCACCCTCGGCGCGGACAACGGAATCGGCGTCGCCATGATGATGGCATTGGCCGAGAAAAAGGATCTCCCTGTCCCGCTGGAACTGCTTTTCACGGTCGACGAGGAAGCGGGGATGACTGGCGCGATCGGTATGAACCCATCCCATCTAGGAATCACTGGCAAACTCCTTCTCAATATCGATACCGAAGAGGACGACGAAATCACGATCGGATCGGCCGGAGGTCGCGATGTGGAAGTCCAATGGGAAGGCAACTGGGAACCGGTTTCTCCACAGGGAGATTGCTGTCTCGTCCAGCTGAAGATCGATGAACTCAAAGGAGGGCACTCCGGAATCGAGATCAATCAAGGGCGCGCGAACGCCAATCGCTTGGTCGCTCGCATTCTGCACGCAATTCAGTCCCTATCTCCCATTCAATTGACCGACTGGAACGGTGGCAGCCGACGCAATGCGATTCCGGACAAGAGCCAGGCCGGTTTCGTAATACCCCAAAGCGCGTTTGCTGCTGCAAAGAATGCCGCGGAAATGCAGGTCGAGAGCTTCAATCGCTTGTACTCGCAGCGTGACAACCCGATTCACCTTCATATGGAATCGAGCGATGTCCCACCCGTACACGCAATGCTATCGACAGCCCAGTCTGCTCTTTTCGTGCGAATGGCTCAGAGCATTCCGACAGGCATTTGCGAGATGACCCCGGAGCTGCCCGTATTGGTCGAATCGTCCTGCAACATGGCGATCATCGAACTGGGACCGAACAAGCCTGGGCGGATCGTTTGCAGTGTCCGAGGGACGACTCCAGAAGCGCTCTCCGATGTGTCCGATACCATCGTCGCCATCGCAGGTTTAGCCAATGCAACAACCTTGATCGCGGACGGTTACCCCGGCTGGAAACCCCATCTCGACTCCCCACTCCTCGAAGCCGCGGTCTCCTCCTACGAACGACTATTCGGTGAAACGCCGAAAGTGCACGCGGTGCATGCGGGGTTGGAATGCGGACTGTTAGTAGAAAAGATTCCGGGCCTCCACGCCATCTCGCTCGGGCCAACGATCAAGGGGAATCACGCCGTAGGCGAGCGGGTTAGCATTTCTTCGGTCGCCAAGTCCTACCGCTACGTCGAAGCCATCCTTGAAAGCCTTGGGGAAAAGTAGCGAGTAGCGACTAGCGAGTAGCGAGTAGCGAGTAGTAGCCGGTCTCCGACCGGCGAGGGTATTTTGCCTGAAGGGCATGAACACCATAGCCTAGGGCAACGCCCTAGGATCCAAGCTCCCACACGGCGCTTTTGGCTGAAAGCCATAAACAAAACCGATGCACGCTACTACGCCTTCGACCGCCCCTTACCATTAATCACCCCTGTGCTTCCCCCAGCGAAACACCATTAGTCACAACGGTTACTACCGGAGAGACTACTCCAAACAACGCTGCTTATTTTCGTTGCGAGGGAACGGTCGAGGACGAGCCGTTCGACACTGTCGATCTGTTGTCCTCAACAGATCTGCATCGCCTTACGCATCGCGCAAGATAAGTATCTCTCCACGACTGCGTGCGGGACTCTCCAAGACTGCATGAGGGAGAGGTGGCTTAGTCGATAGTAAGGTGGTACTCGGTGCAAGAACGGTCGAGGACGAGTCATTCGACATTGTCGATCTGTTGTCCTCAACAGATCTGCATCGCCTTACGCATCGCGCAAGATAAGTATCTCTCCACGACTGCGTGCGGGACTCTCCAAGACTGCATGAGGGAGAGGTGGCTTAGTCGATAGTAAGGTGGTACTCGGTGCAAGAACGGTCGAGGACGAGCCGTTCGACATTGTCGATCTGTTGTCCTCAACAGATCTGCATCGCCTAACGCATCACGCAAGATAAGTATCTCTCCACGACTGCGTGCGGGACTCTCCAAGACTGCATGAGGGAGAGGTGGTCTGGGCGATAGTAGGGTGGTACTCGGTGCAGGAACGGTCGAGGACGAGCCGTTCGACATTGTCGATCTGTTGTCCTCAACAAATCTGCATCGCCTTACGAATCACGCAAGATAAGTATCTCTCCACGACTGCGTGCGGGACTCTCCAAGACTGCATGAGGGAGAGGTGGTCTGGGCGATAGTAGGGTGGTACTCGGTGCAGGAACGGTCGAGGACGAGCCGTTCGACATTGTCGATCTGTTGTCCTCAACAAATCTGCATCGCCTTACGAATCACGCAAGATAAGTATCTCTCCACGACTGCGTGCGGGACTCTCCAAGACTGCATGAGGGAGAGGTGGTCTGGGCGATAGTAGGGTGGTACTCGGTGCAGGAACGGTCGAGGACGAGCCGTTCGACATTGTCGATCTGTTGTCCTCGACAGATCTGCATCGCCTTACGAATCACGCAAGATAAGTATCTCTCCACGACTGCGTGCGGGACTCTCCAAGACTGCATGAGGGAGAGGTGGTCTGGGCGATAGTAGGGTGGTACTCGGTGCAAGAACGGTCGAGGACGAGCCGTTCGACATTGTCGATCTGTTGTCCTCAACAGATCCCTCCGTCGATCCTGAAAGGATCAAAGCTTGTAGCCGGGGGTTGAGCGCAAGCGATACCCCCGGTCCCCCCCACCTCTTTTTCAATCCAAAAGGGATTAAAGAAATGCAATGGCTTGATCCAGAAAACAACGCGAAGATGCTCATTCGTGCGGCTCGCATCCGGTCGGGATGCTCAATCCATCGGGAATCCAACCGGGGGTATCGCATTCGCTCAACCCCCGGCTAATGGCTCGAGTCCTTTCAGGACAAAAAGAGAAGAACGTTCGACATTGTCGATCTGTTTTCCTCAACAGATCTGCATCGCCTTACGTATCGCGCAAGTTAAGTATCTCTCCAAGACAGCGTGCGAGACTTTCCAAGACTGCGTGCGGGAGAGGTGGTCTGGTCGATAGTATAGTCGTACTTCGCGCAAGAACGATCGAGGACGAGCCGTTCGACACTACAGCCACTCGCCACTCGCCACTCGCCACTCGCTCCCTGCTCCCTGCTCCCTGCTCCTTGCTCCTTGCTCCTTGCTCCTTGCTCCACCCGATAGGTGACTAGAAACGTCTTCTCCGAAACCCAAGGGTCGGCGAGGGGTTATCATGCATTGCGTCGGATTCAGTCGTTGCAGGTGGTTGCAACGGTATTCCCCAGCCATGCGAGGAAAACCAGGGCCATGTGTCGAGAAAAAACATCCATTCCCAATTGCACACGGTTCTCCTGGCTCTCCGTCGCTTCCCTAGGGATTTTGCTCGCGTTCTCTCTCCCTCTGCACGCCAAAGACTATTTCCTCGTCATCGGAGGGGGTCCCAACAAAGAGCAGAATCAAGCCTCCATGGAGGCCAATGTTCTGTTCCTCAACAAAATCCTGGCGTCCAAGGCTTCTCCGGATCGGGAGGTATCGATCTTCTTCGCCGACGGAGAAAACCCCGACGCCGACTTGCAAATCATCTCGCCTACCCCACCGTCCGACACCCCTGTCCTCGATCTACTCCGTCGGCTTCATCGCCGCGGCCCAGGAGCCAACTCGCAAACGATCGAATATCGAAACCACGACGTTCCGGACGTACTAGGATCGACGCATGTCCGGCGTCTGGAGCGGGCGATTCGCGGCATCGGGGAGCGAGCCAAATCAGGCGATCGCGTCTTCCTCTATGTCACAGCCCATGGTTCCGCTGGCCCTCGAAGCAATCCCCAGAACACCCGCATCGCATGCTGGGGGAGCAGCCTGCCCGTTTCGCAACTGATGGAGTGGCTTGACGATTACCCGAAGGATGTCCCCGTCATTTCGATGATGGCGCAGTGCTACGCAGGAGGATTCGCGAACATCATCTTCGACGACATCGAAGATCGAAAGAAACCAAGCGACCACCTTCGTATCGGGTTCTTTGCGCAACAGTACGACTTGCAAGCGGCAGGTTGCCGTCCCGACATCGAACGAGACGAGGAGTTCAGCAGCTACTTCTGGGGTGCGATCTTCGGGGAGATGCGAAATGGAACGAAAATCGTCAATGCAGATCTCAATGAGGATGGTCGGATCTCATTCGAGGAAGCCTTCGTGTACGCGGTCTGCCAAGGGGACACCATCGATATTCCACTTCGGGGTAGCGATTTGTTTTTGCGAGCATGGAGTCATATCCCGGATTACACGCTAGCACGTGATCGCTATCGAAGAGGAGGACCGCCTGTCTCGCGAGATGGGGACACCAAGGACACAAAGGAATCCGAAGAGGATCACGACATCGCAGCCAACTCAGTGATGGACCCGATTGACCTTCAGCATTTCGAAGGCACCTTCGCCCATTGGGTGTCGCAATCGCCCCGCTCGCATCAACGCGTGATCGAGGAACTGTGTCGATCGCTGGAAATCGATCTCGAGGAGCGAATTGAAGACCTGGCAAATCGGTTGGACAACTACCGCCGCAACAGTCGCAACCTTGGTCCCAGCCGCCGAGGAAGATTCAATTCGGGACGGCGCGAACTTCTTGAGGCCATCGCAAAGGAATCCCCCGAACTGGAAGATCCCGACACCTGGGAACAATCCGACGCTTGGAAGGATCGCGATCAAAGAGCTTGGATGTCGGAGATCGAAAAGCTGCCCGAGTATGCGACCTATCAAAAGCGTATGGAAGAGAGACAGAAAGCAGACGCAATCGGAGAAGAGAACGAGCTCCAAAGCGTGAAGTACCGCCGACTGATCGAGACACTGGAAACCGTTCTTTTAGAGATAAACCTGCCTCGGATTGCCCCCGTCGACGTTCAAGAACATTATGCACTGATGCGGGCACTCGAATCGGTCGAACTATCACCACCGTCCACTACATCGGTAACTCCATAACGATGACTGCACCATGCGCATCGGGATGGCGATGCTCGTTATTCCCTACATAGATTTTCCCTGCATGCGCCTCCACGAGCCGGTTGCAGATGGCCATCCCAAGCCCCGTGCCCTTGGTTTTTGTTGTGTAGAATGGCTCGAAGATGCGTCGTTTCTGTTCGTCATCCAAACCAGGACCGTCGTCGGTAAAGGCAACTTGCAGGTATTGCTGCGAGCCATGGCAAATCGGTCTGCAAGTCGTATAGAGAACACTATTGCTCGGGACGACCGCTAATGAATTCTCGTAGATGTTTCGAATCACTTGCGAGATCCGACTGGCATCGCAGTAAATCGCCGGACAGGCCTCGCAGTTAAGCACGAGCTTGATCTTTATTGGGGTCCAGACCTCGCTCAAATTGTTCCAAACGTCCAAGCAGAGTTCGGAAACGGTTTGCCTGGTTTTTCCCAATTGAATGGGGGCAGCATAACTCCGGACTTCCTCGTAAAGCGTTTGCAATTCCACCAACGCCGACCGGGTGCGTCGGACCAAGTCCTGTTGCTCGGGCGCGGTTTCCAAATCGAGATCGAGCATGTCCAAACAAGCTCTCGATCGCTGCAACGCATTGCGGCTTTCATGGGCCAACCCCGTGACCATCTGCCCAATCGCCGCCAATCGCTCGCTTTGAATCAACCGCAACTGAGCATCGCGCAGATCCGCCTCGTTTTGCTGCCGCTCGGTCATATCTCGCATGATACCGGTGTAAAGAATTCGATCCCCCACATGTACTTCGCTGATCGCCAAATCGATAGGGATCAGACTTCCATCGGCTCGCTGCCCAAGCACTTGTCGACCGATTCCGATAATCTTTCGTTTGCCGGTTTCGTTGTACGACTGAACATATCCATCATGGCGAGACCGATCCGGCTCGGGCATCAAAACCGATACATTCTGATTGATCAAATCCTGGGGCTTATAGCCGAATAACTTTTCGACCGATCGATTCGCATGCAGAATTTTACCCCGCGCGTCGATGGTCACGATCGCATCGACCGCAGTGTTCAATACCGCATCGAGCAATGCGGAATCCAGTTCATTGAGATTTCCCTTTTCTAACGTCATAAGCTTTCCATCAATCTCTGATTCCCATCCAACCCAGAATGAACGATTTGGGCGCCGCGCGGAGCGCGGTGAACACCGGCCGGAGACCGATTACGGCGAACCGCTAATCGCTCCCCAACCATCCCGGCTTGACGGATTCGATAACGGCTAACGTTTCCATACGACTGGCTTCGTCCCAAATCATTCCCTCGGGTGGCTCACATTTCCCTCGCAGAATGTCGCTTAGCTTCCCCCGAACATGCGCCATCACCGGTTCCGGTAAAGCATCGAACTGCTCGCTCAATATCAAATAGCTGCACCGATGTTTGAAGAGTCGAGACTGGCAATCCAACTGGTAGAGGGAACGCCCGTGCGAATCGATTGGCCCTCGTTGGGTAAACCGTTCGCGGAATGCACTCCCCTCCCCCACGGCTGTCTCCAACGGGAACTCTTCGGCAAAAAGCAACCCCTTTACCAACTCATCTCCAGCCGAGGCAATGCGTCGGAGTGTCGAATCACTTCGATGTTCCGCAGGTCGGTTCAACGCTTGGTTCATAGCGGCGTCCAAATGGAGCGCCATCCGGGTTTCGTAATTGGCCCGCGTGATCAAATTGTGAACACGGGTCTGATGCTCCATTACCATCAATGCAACAATATCGCTGGTTGGCTTGAGATAGGGCTCGGTGTCGATCGTCTTGGCGAGAGTTGACCAGTTGGCACCTGCATCGGGATGGACGAGTTCCGGGTTCTGTCGATCGAGCGCAAAGAGGTTGCCCAAATGACGCATTTCGCCATGCTTACCCGTCACATACCATCCCCCCCACCGCTGGATAAATGGGCTTCGATGATCGGTAACAAAACTGGATGCTCCCGAGCGAGGACGCCCCGCTTTGTCTGGATAAATCGACCGTACCAACACGCCAGGGACACGCTCAGTTCGGGTGGTGGCATGGCAGGACAAGCACTGACCGCGATCTCGGATAATGGTTGGATAGGCCTCGTCGTCGCTGACCTCTTCCTGTCGTCCGTCTTTCTCCGGCTCATCGCCCGATGCGGGTGCCTCAAACGTATAGAAAACACACCCCAACTGCGGATCGATCGCGGCCAATTCGATGATCGAGCTTCCGAGAACATATCCTACATAAACAGAATCATTGAAATAGATCGCTCGGGGTGTGCGCGGTGATATGTGATTGATCTGGAGACTGGTCTTCGAAAAAACCAAACACTGCGATTCGATGGGAACCTTTAAGGCGTCGAGCAATGATTGCAAGTACTCCCCTTTCTCGTCCGGTTCCAGTTTCCGCTGCCCACTCTCCATCTCTTTCCAAAGACGAGCGACCGGGTCCTGGGATTCGGTGTCGTAGTACGAAATCGGTGCATGTTCGAATTCGTCGCCAGACCGAGCGATCGGGGCAGAGAATCCAACGAGACAAGCAGCGAGGGAGAGGGATCGCAGTCGTTTCATGATTCGTTGTCGTCCTGCAGAATGCGGAGGGAAGGGGACTCGAGGTCGTCGTACTGACCACTCCGGATGCAATACAAACATCCGATCAGTCCGGCGGCTCCAAGCAAAATGGCGGCGGGAAGGGCGATATACAAAACGCTCATGGGGACTCCATCGCGGTTCGTGTAGTAATCTTGTTTCGAAAGGCGCGGCTTTGAAAGGCCATGGCCAACACAGTGATGCCACTCAATGGCATGAACAATGCAGCAATGAGAGGATGAATCCAGCCGGACATCGCCAGCGAGATCGTAACCGTATTGTAAAGTAGCGACGCGATGAAGCAGCCGCGAATACCTCGCACGACTTGCTGGGAGGCGAATAGTAAATCGACCACCGATGTGAGCTTCTGACTCGCGATGTAAATCGGCGCGATGGCGAGCGACTGCTCGCTATTCCCCCGCACCGCGATCCCGACATCCGCGGCGGCCAGTGCCGCAGCATCATTCACACCGTCGCCGACCATCACCACCACTCCTTCACCGGATCGCTTGCTCGTTTCAATGGTCGCGAGCTTTTCCTCGGGGGATTGCTCGCCTAATACCTCTTGGATGTGTATCCCATTCTCTCGCAAATTCTCTGCAATCGATTCGACGACGTTGCGATGATCTCCGGACAAGATCCCTAGCTTCCAGCCCAAGCTCTGGATTCCTCGGAGCGACGACACCGCATCGGGCCGCAACGCATCTCCCATGGCGAACACTCCGACAACATCTCGATCCACCGCGGCATAGACAGACGATTGGCCTCGATTGGCAATTTGCTGGACTGTCTCCGCAAGGCGGGGCGGGACTAGGAAGCCGAGCTGGTTCATCCAGCGAACATTCCCCACCGCGACGAAGACTCCGTTCACACGGCATTTCGTCCCAAACCCCTGCGCTTGCTCGGACTCGGTCACTTGACGCGGCTCATTCGTCTCCTCGAACGCGTCGGCGTATCGAAGGATCGCAGCCGCCATTGGATGATTCACTTTTCCTTCCGCAGCCGCGATCATGGGAATCCAGCGATCGTCTCCTATCCAAGCATGGACATGCACTCGCCCGAGCGTCAACGTCCCTGTCTTGTCGAGCCACAACATCCCAGGTCGCGCGAGCTTCTCCAAACAGATGCCATCCCGAATCCAGACTTGTCTCTTGGCCGCGCGCCCCAATGCGATCGTGATCACCAACGGAGCAGCCAATGCCAATGCACAGGGACACGCGATCGTGAGAAGCGCCATGGTGTGCTGCGTGGCGACCGTCCCGTTCACCCACCACGCCCAACCACACCATGTGAAGACGGCGAGCGCTAAGACGACGATAACAAACCACTTTCCAACCCGGTCTGCCGCTTGAATCCAAGGAGTTTCATAGGTGGTGGCATCGCGCACCATCGCCATAAGCTTGCCAACCCGACTCTTCCCACCCGCGGCTTCGACCAAAACTTCCAAGGGCGAAGTCAGATTCATCGTTCCACCCACCAAGCGCTCGCCTGTACCGATTGGCACGGGAATGGTCTCGCCCGTGAGGAGCGACGTATCGAGTTGGCTCTCTCCTAACAGGACGATGCCATCCGCAGGGATGACCTCCCCTGCATCGATCTGCACCCGATCCCCCGCTTGCAATCGATTGGAAGGGACCGACACGACCTGTCCTCCCTCCTCGATCTTCTTTGCGATGTTGGTATTCCATCGCAACAACCGACTGATGGAGTGCCGCGCCTGCGATTGTGCTCGAAACTGCAGATACCGCCCAACCCTCAATAGCAATACCAGCGATGCCAACGAATCAAAGTACATGTGGCCATAACCACTCCATGCACCGAACAACGATCCCATCGTCCCGATGGCTAACGATATTGCTACTGGGATGTCGACGTGAGGTGTTCGATTGAGGACGGCTTGCCACGCAGTCTGAAAGAAAATGCGACCGGGAAACACCGCGGCCAACAACCCGAGTATCGCACCCACCCATCGGAGAAACGCCTCGTTCTCCTTCGAGATACCGGTCGCCTCGCCAGCATAAAGAGAAATCCCAATCCACATCGCATTCGCTGCGAGAAAGGCTGCCAACGCGATCCCTATCCAATGGTCGCGTTGCCTTTGAATGACTTCTGCATCGAACTCAGGGTCATCTTGCCAAGGACTCAGTGGATACCCAAGCCGAGCTAATCGACTGGCCACGCGGGCCACCGATGTTTGAACGGGATCGTATATGAGCTCAACGGAATGGTCGCTCATGCGCACCCGGGCCGAATGAAGCCCCGGAATGCTGGGCTGCATCCGCTCGATCAACCAGGAACACGCGGCGCAATGAAGCCCCTCGACGTTCAATCGCACACAATCCATTCCGCCGGGCAAATGCTGAACCTCGACCCCCGCAACGTGCAAATCCGACAAAGCCGCAATCTGCTGCTCCGACTCGCGTACGTACTCTCCAGCCGCGTTGGGGCGCAGAGCATAATAATCCTCCAACCCCATCTCATGAATGAGCGCAAAAGCACCCCGGCAACCATTGCAACAAAACGCCCTCTCCCCATCTGCCGTCGGTGGCGATGGCAACCCACAATGAGCGCACGGAACCGATGCAGCGCGCTTCTTGGGTCTTAAGGTGTTCTTTCCCACGTTCACCATCAATGCTTATTCCTTGTCAACGCGTGGCGCCTGGCTAGGGTCGCAGCAAGGCAAACCGTCATTCAATTGCTTCGTCATACGACGGAGAACCTCCATCGACGTCTCCGTCGATGGTCCCTGCAAAGAACTGGACGCTTGGCTCGCTGGCAAGGGAGATTGCAAACCGGATGCCGTGATCTGGTTATCCATCCAGCTCTCCATCCGATTCGAACTCCTCGTCGCGACGAGGTATCCCCCCATCAGAAGAATACTCAAACTCGCGATGGGACCACTCAGATGCTGGTAACGAGCCCCCAACCGCTGCCAAGCCCAGGCGGACAAGGAAAGGAGAGGCAAAGTCCCGATCCAAAAGGCTGCCATCGTGGCCACCGACATGGCGACCGATGGCGCCGCCAATGCGGCAAGAACAAAGAGGTAAAGCCAACCACAGGGCAGGAGCGTCGATGTCAGCCCCCAAAAATAGGCATTTCCCAAGGCCGATCCCTTCGGAAATACCTCTCGTAGCTTTCTCAACCCGCGCCCCCAATGCTCCACCCAACTTCGGTGCAACGGCTCCCTCAAAGGCCGCGTTCCATCTGTCGACCTATTCCGATTGGGACCCATTTCTGCCAAGTGCGCCGATTTGACGCTGCCGTCCGATCGATTGCTCCCCTCCCGGGCGCGCGCAACTGTGCCAAAACGGAACCATGGCGTGCCCAATTGCCACACCCCAATCCCGATCAACACCAATCCGATCGCAACCCCCAACTGATGAAACTCGCCTGCAATCTGGACCAAACGGGCACGTTGGAGCGTCGTGGCAATCACTCCTGCGACTAGCCCCATACCACCATACGTCGTCAACCGGCCGAAATGATAAGCCGCCAACCGAAGACGGGGCGAAGGGACGACCTGCGACGGCGACCTCCTCGCTGGCTCTGCGGTCGCCAACAGAACAAATGGCCCGCACATCCCAACACAATGCAGCGATCCCAGCAACGAAGCAATCATGGTCGCTCCGAGCAATTCCCACGACGCCCACAATCCACTCATCGAACCGGATCCAATTCGAGTGTGCGCTGCGTCCAAATCTGCGTCCCATCCGGCAAAGCACCCGCGATATCAAGATGCCAAAGCCCCGGTTTGGCCAAGTCTGCATCTCCTTCATACGCCGAGCCCGACCATGTCATCGGTACAACTTGCTGCTCTGCGACGCGGGTGTAGTGAAACAGCGTGACGGTTAGGCTCAAATCGGGAACGGGCTGGCGATCCTTATCAAGAACCGAGATGGACAACTTTCGGGGATTCGCCGTCGATGCCCGCGCGTCCACCGTCCACCCGCGGTCGGCGATTCGCTGCTCTTCCTTCTTGCGAACCTCCCAGTCGACTGAGCGCTGACCGAAGCCGGGAATGGTGCGGAACGAAGGGTCCCCGGCAGCCATGGAGATGGCGATCACCGCAATGGTGATATCGATCGCAAAGAACGCTAAGACCAAAGCAACCCAAAACCGACGCGAGCTTTTTTCTTGCATTATCGAGGCCCCAGCAATCGAAGCGTCAGCTCCCGTTTCGCACCTGCACTGTCGGACACAATCAGCTTGGTGGACGTAGCCCCGCGTCCTGCGGTCAATCGTACAGGAAAATGAACATCGATCGGCAACCGCACGGTTTCACCGGGCTGGAGAACGACATCCGCCCCATCGCTGTTCTTGACCGTAACGGCCTCGTCCTCCACCTTGAACTGATACGTTTGCGCTGTTTGACTTCGGTTCACCAATCGCAATTTAAAATTGTTCTGGACAACCAAGTTCGAAGCGACCACAAAGGGTGCTCCACCGCTCGCGGGCAAAACGCGGGCGTCGAAAGCGAATTTGAAGGACAAGATAAAAAAGAAGAGTCCCGTCAGGACCGTTACCAACGTGGCGTAGATCACCGTCCTGGGTCGAATCAATCGCTGCGGTTTACCTTCCAATCCATCTTGACTGGTATAGCGGATCAATCCCGTGGGCAATCCAACCTTCGTCATAACCGCATCGCAAGCGTCGATGCACTGCGTGCAATGGATACATTCCAATTGCAATCCGTTTCGAATGTCGATCCCGGTCGGACATACAGCCGTGCACCGGCCGCAATCGATGCAGTCGCCTGCCTCGCGCGGTGCATCGGTGACCTCCGGCAACGGCTTGCGCTTCCCCTTTTTTCTCGGCTCGCCTCGCTTGAGATCATACGCCACGATCAACGATTTCCGATCCAACATAACCGATTGAAAGCGGCCATACGGGCATGCGATCAAGCAGAGTTGCTCGCGAAAATAAAGGTAGTGGAACATCAGCCCTAAGGTCGCCCCGGCCATCACCAAAAAGGCGATCGGGTGCTCGGTGGGAGGCGTCATGATCCAACGGCGCAGCTCGTCGGTACCCACGAAGTAACTCAAGAAGGTGTGCGCCAAAAACATGCAGCAAACGAGATAAACCAGCAATCGCAACAACTGTGCGGCCCCGCTCATGGGCTTACGCGGTTTCCCTCCCCTCCCAATCGTACCGTCGAACAATCGATCGATCGGCCGGAACAAATACTCCAAGTAAACGGTATGGGGACACCCCCATCCGCACCAAAGGCGTCCAGCCAAACTCGTCACTAGCATGATCGAGAAAAATGCGCCGAGCATGATGCAGGCCAACAAAGGCGTATCCGTTGGATAAAACGTATACCCCAAGAACGTAAACTCCCTGGACGCAATGTCCAGGAGGACATAGGGCTTTCCATTGATCCGCAGATTCGGAAGCGTGACAAAAAATGCAATCAGCCCGTATGCGACCCATCGCCGAGCATGCCACTTCCTTCCTTTCTCCAGGGAAGGCGTAATCCAACGGCGTTTGCCGTCTCGCGACAGCGTCGGCAGGACTTGCTCATCCGCCCGCAAAATCGAACCGGCAGGCCCGGACATCTCCGAAGTCGCCGCAGGCTCTTCGGCGCAACGCTTTGTTCCGCCACAGTTGCCGCATCCTTTGGAGCAAGCGGCAATATTGGCTTCCCGTTGCTCCTTCGACAGGATCGGGAGGGAGAATTCGTTTGTAGTCATGAATTTGCAATCCAATGGAGGGATTGGAAAATCGCCTCGCGAACCCTAGTCGGGTCCATTTCCATTTTGTACTTCGGGGCGGCTCGAAAAGAACCGCTCCCTGCCCATTCTACCGCGAGCAATCCGCTTCGTCGTCGAAACACATCCGAGTGCCGATTGCCAACTCTCCGAGAGTTACTTTCTCCCAAGAGCAATCCCCATGCCAAGCAGATTTCTCGCCGTGGCGAGCTACTTTCTTCAAACCCGGTTCTCGCAACGGCGCGGCGGCGCAAAGAGAGGAAAAGGAAGGTGTGGATAGGTTAACAAGTAGATAGTCGAACCTGAATCAGCCCACATCGGCCTTTCAAAGGGATCCACTTTGCGGACTTTGCGCCGTCGCGAGCCACTTTCTTCAAACCCAGTTCTCGCAACGGCGCGGCGGCGCTAAAGAGAGGAAAGGGAAGGTGTGGATAGGTTGACAAGTAGATAATCGAACCTGAATCAGCCCACATCGGCCTTTCAAAGGGACACCACTTTGCGAACTTTGCGCCGTCGCGAGCTACTTTCTTCAAACCTGGTTCTCGCAACGGCGCGGCGGCGCAGAGTGAGGAAAGGGAAGGTGTGGATAGGTTGACAAGTAGATAATCGAACCTGAATCAGCCCACATCGGCCTTTCAAAGGGATCCCACTTTGCGGACTTTGCGCCGTCGCGAGCCACTTTCTTCACTCCTGTTTCTCGCAACCGCGCGAAGTGAAATGGGATGGACTTAATCCTTGGGCCAAGCGGGAATCGGGCTGCCATCGGGTGCTTTGCCAGTCGATGGATTCGTGCCTCGCAAACTGGCGACGTATATCGATACCAAAATCGCGTCGTTCTTGTGCGAGAATCGATTCCCCCAAGCAGGCATGGCTCCACCTGCGACCCCTTCATTGATCACCTTCACAATATCCGGCAATGTCTTAATGTGCTTAAAGGAATCATCGCAAAGATTGGGCCCGACATTTCCACCACCCTCAGGACCGTGGCACGAGACGCAATTCGCCTTGAAAATCGCTTGCCCCACACCAACCCACTTGGGCTCCTTCAAAAACTTCACCATCGTCGCTTGGTCCCCCTGCAAGTCCCCGATTTCCGCGTATTGCTTGCGCGTATTCTCATTGACCCCTTCGGTGTACTGGTCTGCCACGGACCGCCCCGGCGTTCCGTTGTGGTAATACATCAAGTAGAGCGGAGAAAAAGCGATCGTCCCCCAAAACATCCATTTCCACCAACCGGGAAGCGGATTGTCGTATTCTTGAATGCCGTCGTAACTGTGGCCGAGCGAGACTTCTTTCGTATTCGACTGATTCATTATTCTTGATCGCCTTTCCGTGGATCAACGACGTGGTCATGGATGGGAATGCTGCTAAACCGTTCGACGGCTTCGGGACGCAACCGTAGCGCACCCCAGATAATGGCCAAAAAGCTGATCGCAAACATCACCACGGCGATCTCGTCGAAATGGGAGTAATCCAATTGGGAGATGACATCTTTCAGCATCGCATCACTCCTTATTCTCGGCAGCAGGGCTCTCGCTGGCCGATTCCGAGGCCCCCTCTGCGGCAGGTGCCGAAACGGGGGGCACTGCATCCGCTCCACCCGCTGGGGCCGCCGCCGGAGTCGCCGGTGCGAACAGGTCCTTCCCAATCCGCTGCATGTACGCGATCAACGCAATGGCGGTCGAATCCTTGATCAACTCCCCTTCGAAAATCACCGGTCCACCTTGGGCAATGATGTCCGCAGCGATGGCCTCCGCCTGCCTCTTGGCGATCTCTTCCGACTCGGAAATTTCGAAGTCATAAGGAGCCCCGAGGAACTTGGCCGCTTCCACCCGCTTGGGGATCTCCCCGAAGTTGAGGCGCTCGGTGAGCAAGTGTTTGTAGGATGGCATCACCGATCCAGGCGACGCTTGGCCCGGGTTCTCGAAGTGGGTCCAGTGCCAGAAGCTGCTCTGCTTGCCCCCTTCTCGGGCCAAGTCTGGACCGATGCGTCGCGAACCCCATTGGAACGGACGGTCATAAATGAATTCACCCGCCTTGCTGTACTCCCCATAACGTTGGGTCTCAGCAACCATAGGCCGAATCATTTGGGAGTGGCAGTTGTAACAGCCTTCGCTGACATAAATATCACGGCCCGCCAATTCCAGCGGCGTGTAAGGCTTTACGGTCGAAATGGTTGGCACATTGCTTCGAATCAAAAACATCGGTACCGCCTCAAACAAACTGGCGATCACTACCGCTAACGTGGTGAGAATCGTGAAGCGAATTGGCAATCGCTCCCAACGGCGGTGCCAATCCATCGCACCGACTTTATCCAACACCTTGGCGGCCTCGATAACAGGGACCCCTTCAAGCTTGCTGCTGCCGATCGGCTCGTCGCGGTAGTTCTTCGTCAAGCGTGGCGCGGTGTAGACAGGTACATCGTATTTCGCAGGACGGGTCGTCCAAGTCATAAACGCATTCAGAGCCAACATCAATACGCCAACGATATACAACCCGCCGCCAATCAATCGAGCCCACCAATACGGAACAATAGCCTGCACGGTTTCGACGAACTCCGGGTTCTGAAGGCGACCGAGATCATCCATCGCTCGCCACATCAAGCCCTGTGTGATACCGGCCATGTAAATGGGAATGATATACAGCAAGATCCCCATGGTTCCCAGCCAAAAGTGCCAATCGGCCATGCTCTTGCTCCAGAGCTTGGTCTGGAACAGCCGCGGCAACATCCAATAGGTCATCCCAAATATCATGAAACCATTCCAACCGAGCGCGCCCGCGTGCACGTGGGCAATCGTCCAATCGGTGTAGTGCGAAAGAGCGTTGACACTCTTGACCGACAACAAGGGACCTTCAAAGGTCGCCATGCCGTAAAACGTGATCCCGACAACGAAGAACTTCAAAATCGGGTCCGAGGTGACTTTATTCCAAGCCCCCCGCAAGGTAAGCAATCCGTTGATCATCCCCCCCCACGAAGGCATCCAAAGCATGACCGAGAAAAGCATTCCAAACGTGCTCGCCCACTCTGGCAACGCGGTGTAATGCAAATGGTGAGGGCCGGCCCAAATATAAATAAATACCAGCGACCAGAAGTGAATAATACTGAGTTTGTAACTAAATACCGGCCGCTCCGCCGCCTTGGGGAGATAGTAATACATCAACCCCAAGAACGGTGTTGTTAAGAAGAAAGCGACCGCATTGTGACCATACCACCACTGCATCAACGCGTCTTGAACACCCGCGTACACCGAATAACTCTTCCCCCAAGAAATCGGCACGACCAAGTTATTAAAAACGTGGAGTACGGTGACTGTAACAATCGTGGCGATATAAAACCAAAGGGCCACGTACATATGGCGCTCACGGCGAACCCAAAGGGTCATTAAAAAGTTACCGCCAAAGAATCCGAGCCATACGACGGCAATGGCCAAATCGATGGGCCACTCCAACTCAGCGTATTCCTTGCTCTGCGTAATCCCCATCGGAAGCGTTATGGCAGCGGCTACGATGATCGCTTGCCACCCCCAGAAGTGAAGCCGGCTTAGCGTATCGCTCCACATCCGACACTTGCACAGCCTTTGCGTGCTGTAGTAAATGGCGGCGAAGATTCCATTCCCAGCAAATGCGAAGATCGCCGCGTTGGTGTGCAATGGCCGGAGTCGACTGAAGGAGAGGAGCGAGCTGAACTTTGGGTCCATCCCCTGCCAAAGATTGGGGAGGACCAAGAGCAACGCGACCAACAGCCCCACGGTCGTCGCAATGAGCCCCCAGAATATGGTAGCCACCATAAACATGCGAACGATGCCGTCGTCGTAACTGAACGTCTCAAGCGCCTGCGCCTCGCGACCGGGAGAGGAGGAGCCTGCCGATTCGTCCATGGTTGCCGCGTGGGAACCCAGCGGCTGTTCTGCAAATGACATGATTCAGTGCGTGTCGGGGGAGAAGTGGGAAAACGATGCGTTCTCGAGAAACGCAACCCATGTGCCAGTTATAAAGGATTTTGCAATTCCTCGAACCCGTCCCAGCCCCCATTCAAATCCATTTTCCAGCGTCAAGCTGTCACAGGTCCCCAAATCCTTCTCCTCCCCCCAATACGTGGGCAGTTCCCAGTCGCGAAAGGAATGAGCCGACAGGGAAGGAAAAAACGCCGATGGAAGCGCGAACGGAACAAATTGTCGCAACCGGTCCCATTCGGTGGGCGTCCGCCCCAGCCCCACACCCCACTCCAATCCCGCGCGCCACCATCAGCCCCCAAGCGCGCCGTTTTGTCACACCCCTATCTAGGGTCGTCCCCCCTGTCTAGCTATCGTCCTCGACGGATCTACAACAAAAACGGTCGAGGACGAGCCGTTCGACAATGTCGATCTGTTGTCCCCAACAGATCTGCATCGCCTAACGCATCGCGCAAGGTAAGTATGTCTCCCAGACTGCATCCGGGACTCTTCAAGACTGCGTGAGCGAGACGTGGTCTGGTCGATAGAAAGGTGGTACTCGGTGCAGGAACGGTCGAGGACGAGCCGTTCGACATTGTCGATCTGTTGTCCTCAACAGATCTGCATCACCTAACGCATCACGCAAGGTAAGTATCTCTCCAAGACAGCGTGCGGGACTTTCCCAGACCGCGTGAGGGAGAGGTGGTCTGGTCGATAGGAAGGTGGTACTCGGTGCAAGAACGGTCGAGGACGAGCCGTTCGACACTGTCGATCTGTTGTCCTCAACAGATCTGGATCGCCTAACGCATCGCGCAAGGTAAGTATCTCTCCCAGACTGCATCCGGGACTCTTCAAGAGTGCGTGAGCGAGACGTGGTCTGGTCGATAGTAAAGTGGTACTCGGTGCTGGAACGGTCGAGGACGAGCCGTTCGAAAATGTCGATCTGTTGTCCTCAACAGATCTGCATCGCCTAACGCATCACGCAAGATAAGTATCTCTCCCAGACAGCGTGCGGGACTTTCCACGACGGCGTACGGGAGAGGTGGCTTAGCCGATAGTAAAGTGGTACTCGGTGCTGGAACGGTCGAGGACGAGCCGTTCGACATTGTCGATCTGTTGTCCTCAACAGATCTGCATCGCCTAACGCATCACGCAAGATAAGTATCTCTCCCAGACAGCGTGCGGGACTTTCCACGACGGCGTACGGGAGAGGTGGCTTAGCCGATAGTAAGGTGGTACTCGGCGCTGGAACGGTCGAGGACGAGCCGTTCGACATTGTCGATCTGTTGTCCTCAACAGATCCCTATGTCGATCCTGAAAGGATCAAAGCTTGTAGCCGGGGGTCGAGCGCAAGCGATACCCCCGGTCCCCCCACCCCTTTTTCTATCCAGGAGGGATTAAAGAAATGCCATGGCTTGATCCAGAAAACAACGCGAAGATGCTCAGTCGTGCGGCTCGCATCCCGTCGGGATGCTCAATCCATGGGGAATCCACCCGGGGGTATCGCATTCGCTCAACCCCCGGCTAATGGCTCGAGTCCTTTCAGGACAAAAAGAGAAGAACGTTCGACATTGTCGATCTGTTGTCCTCAACAGATCTGCATCGCCTAACGCATCGCGCGAGATAAGTAGCTCTCCCAGACAGCGTGCGGGACTTTCCACGACGGCGTACGGGAGAGGTGGCTTAGCCGATAGTAAGGTGGTACTCGGCGCTGGAACGGTCGAGGACGAGCCGTTCGACATTGTCGATCTGTTGTCCTCAACAGATCCCTATGTCGATCCTGAAAGGATCAAAGCTTGTAGCCGGGGGTCGAGCGCAAGCGATACCCCCGGTCCCCCCACCCCTTTTTCTATCCAGGAGGGATTAAAGAAATGCCATGGCTTGATCCAGAAAACAACGCGAAGATGCTCAGTCGTGCGGCTCGCATCCCGTCGGGATGCTCAATCCATGGGGAATCCACCCGGGGGTATCGCATTCGCTCAACCCCCGGCTAATGGCTCGAGTCCTTTCAGGACAAAAAGAGAAGAACGTTCGACATTGTCGATCTGTTGTCCTCAACAGATCTGCATCGCCTAACGCATCACGCGAGATAAGTAGCTCTCCCAGACAGCGTGCGGGACTTTCCACGACGGCGTACGGGAGAGGTGGCTTAGCCGATAGTAAGGTGGTACTCGGCGCTGGAACGGTCGAGGACGAGCCGTTCGACATTGTCGATCTGTTGTCCTCAACAGATCTGCATCGCCTAACGCATCGCGCAAGGTAAGTATCTCTCCCTGACTGCATACGGGACTCTTCAAGAGTGCGTGAGCGAGACGTGGTCTGGTCGATAGTAGGGTGGTACTCGGTGCAAGAACGGTCGAGGACGAGCCGTTCGACAATGTTCCCTCGCCACTCCCAAGAATTCGGTTCCGAGAACGGTTACTACTTCCTTTTTCGGTCTTTGAAACCCATTGGTACCCCATTTGCTCACTCTCTCAGCTTACCGACGAGCGCCTCCTTCTGCATCGAAGTTTGCCACGTTTCGCGGGCAATCAACCACCCTATTTTCCTACCGACATCTCTATTATGGTGTTAGCCGCACTCAGTGACCCGATCGATTTGCTGCTTGTCGACGACGAGCCCGATTTCCTCGAACCGGCCTGTCGCTTTTTCCAGCGGCAAGGATATCGAGTTGTGGCTGCCGCGAATGCCGAGCAAGCCATCGCGGTCCAAGCCAACCAGCACTTCCACGTCGCCATCATCGACCAAAACATGCCGGGCATGAACGGGCTGGAACTCCTCCCCCGCTTGTGCAATGAAGATCCCGACTTGAAAGTCATCATGCTCACAGGGGGCGGGAGCATCGGCTCGGCGGTTGAAGCGATGAAACGGGGGGCCGTCGACTATCTCTCGAAACCTTTCGGTCTCGACGAGCTTGACCATTTGGTCCGCCGTGTTTCGAAAGCCGTCACGCTCGAACGGGAGAACATTCACCTCAAGCGACAACTCGCCGACCAAAACCGGCCCAAGCCCTTAATCGGGAATTCCCAGGGAATCCAAGAGGTAAAGCGACTGATCGGACGGATCGCACCTAGCGATAAACCCGTGCTGATCCTGGGGGAAAGCGGTACGGGCAAGGAGCTGGTGGCTCGGGCCATCCACGCTCAAAGCACGCTCGCCGATAAGCCACTGGTCGTGATCAACTGCGCCGCATTGCCCGAGTCCCTTCTCGAAAGCGAGCTGTTTGGCTACGAAAAAGGGGCCTTCACCGGCGCCGTCGATGCCAAACCGGGACTTTTTGAGATCGCCGACGGCGGGACCTTGTTCATCGACGAATTCGGGGAGCTGGCAGGGGGATTGCAGGCCAAATTGCTTCGCGTACTAGAAGATGGGTCAATGCGTCGGATCGGATCGACCAAAGAGCGAAAAGTGAAAGTCCGATTGATCGCCGCCACCAATCGGGACTTGAATCAAGAAGTCGCAGCGGGCCGGTTCCGAGAAGATTTGTTCTACCGCGTGAATGTTCTGTCCATCTCGATTCCCCCGTTGCGCGAGCGGCTCGATGACATCCCGCTCCTAGTGCATCATTGGCTCGGGGAAGACTGGACGCTCGGTCCCGGAGTTGTCGAGCTTTTCCGCGTCTCCCGTTGGCCAGGGAATGTGAGGCAACTCATCAATGCCTTGGAACGCGCCAAAATTTTGGCGGACAAGAACATCATTGAGATTGATAATTTGCCGAGCGAACTGAGACGTGCAGCAGGTCATGACGTCGATGCAGTGGGGGAGCATGAACCCCGTGTTGGAGACGCGATTCCGCTGGAGCTTCTCTCCCATCGACACGTTCTGGAGGTGCTCAAACGAAACAAAGGAAACAAAACGAAGGCAGCGAAAGAGCTCGGCATCGCCCGACGCAGCCTTTACCGGATCCTTGACCACCTCGCCGCCAAAGACGGGAATCAAGTAGCGAGTAGCGAGTAGCGAGAAGTAAGAAATAAGAAGTAAGTATCGAGGAGCGAGCCCCCTGTCGAGCAGTCGTCCTCGACTGCTTCCCCCGCCAGCACCCTACCGGCGAATAGACCGCCCCGTTTGTATTAGCCGGTCTCCGACCGGCGTTCCCCCGTCTGTACCCTATCGGCGACGACCGGGTGCCCATTCGGGGACGACGGCTCACCACTGGGAAACCGTCGGGACGACGGTTCTACATTGCCTCCCGCCACCATGCTCCATGCCCCATGCTCCTCGCCCCTCGCCCCTCGCCCCTCGCCACTCGCTACTCGCTACTCGCTACTCGCTACTCGCCACTCGCCACTCGCCCCTCGCCCCTCGCCCCTCGCCCCTCGCCCCTCGCCCCTCGCCCCTCGCCTCGAGCTTCCTCCCATTTGCACTAGGCAAATCAACCTAACCCGCCGAAAATTCGGGGTTTGCAATCGGCGTGCCCTATGATGGGGACACCGAATCCCCCCATTCTTCACCCGAGTAATTCGACGTGGACAACAGAAGATTCTTCGCTTACCTCCTTCTGGGGATCTCGATATTCCTTCTCTTCAATAGCTTCCAACGCCAGCGTGACCTCGCGGCCTTGCAAGCCAAAGCGGACGCCGAACGCTTGCAATCTGAGAAAGAAAAACGAGACGAGAAGCTTGCAGAAATCCGTGCCAAAGCGGAACAGAACGCCGATTGGAAACCACCTGCCGAGCCAGACCGCGCCCGTTTCGTTCTGGGAAGTATGGCACCCGAAGACGGCTACTCCCTCGTCGTCTGCCTTGATAACCGCGGAGCGGGTATCGAACGGATCGAAGTTGTCCAGCGCAACCCCGACGGGACCCTCCAGTATCGATCCCTCCAAGAAAAAGAGAGACAGGGATACGCCGGTTATTTGGCACTTGAAAACACGGCTCTCGAAAACACCCCCTCCGGATTGACCATTCGAGCTGTCCCGCCAGGAAGCCCCGCTGCCCTCGCCAAAAATCTTGACGATGCCAATGGCTCCGGCCTCCAACCCGGTGATCGAATCGTCGGATGGAAGGGCCTCGATGGCGATCTCTCCCGCTCCAAATTCGAACAATGGTCCGACAAGTGGCGTCCTGGTCAAGAAATCGAGCTGAAGATCCAGCGCGAAGGCGCGCCGGAAGCGACCTACCAACTCACTCTCGGTGAAAAACCGCTCGATATCGTCCGAGCCGAAGACGATTGGGCCAAAGAGCAAGTCCCCGGGAACGATCCAGTTCGCTCCTGCCTCATGACTCTCGCCAAACTCGATGGCCTGGATATCGGCGAAGGGGAGTCGGTCATCCTCGGCCTCGAAAAGACCCTCGAAGGAAATTGGAATGCGAAGCCGATCGACGTCGAGGGTGGACAAGGTGTCGAATTCAGCTTGAACATCACCCCCTACCTCCAAGTCCTCGGGTCCGATGCCCAAATCGAGCTGGTCAAACAGTACAAACTGCGTAAACCGAACAAATCGGAGGCCGTCACTTCCCCAGACCACTGGCAGTTTCACATCGAATACTCGACCTCGGTCCGAAACTTGGGGGACAAAGAGCACAAGATTGCGGTTCGCCAAGACGGCGTGAATGGCATCTCGCTCGAAGGTTGGTGGTATCCGACCAAGATCTCGCCCTACTTTTTCAGCGCTGCCGGGGCGCGGGACATCATCGTCGGCGACCAAGCGGTCTCGCACGCGCTGACCACCACCCGCAGTATCGTTTCGCACGCGATCAATACCCCAGCCAGCCCCGACTTCGAACTCTTCGGGCCCGCCAATAGCGAAGCCAAAAGGAGCTTGAAGTACATCGGCCTCGATACCCAATCTTTCACCTCGGCCCTTATTCCCAGCCCGTCCGATCCGGATGCCCTCAAGGCGCTTGAACGAGGCCGAGCACGGGTGCTCAACTCCGTCTACCGAGACACCACGAAACTGGTTTCGTACAAACAGCAAGCCGTGAATGTCAGTTTCTGGATCGACACCCCTTCCGTGAGTTTGGCCCCCAAAGGGGAGATTCAAAGCAGCTACTACCTCTTCGCCGGCCCCAAAGATCCGGAGCTTTTGGGAGCATACAAGCTGGATGAGGCCCTCGAGTATGGCTGGCATATCTTCGGTTTTTTTGCCAAGCGACTTGGGTGGATCCTACACCTCTTCTATTACCTCGTCGGCAACTTTGGCATCGCCATCATGATGTTGACCGTGCTGGTCCGCTCTTGCATGTTCCCGGTCAGCCGCAAGATGGCGCTCAATGCCCAGAAAATGCAGGCGGTTCAGCCCCATACCGCCAAACTGCGGGAAGCGTTCAAGGACGATCCTCGCAAAATGATGGCCGCCCAACAAATGCTCATGAAGAAGGCAGGCGTCAATCAGTTCGCCGGTTGCCTCCCCGCTTTGATTCAGCTCCCCATTGTCATCGGTCTATACCGCTGCGTCTCGGTCGACGTCGGGCTGCGTCAGCAAGCGTTGATACCGGGCTTGGATTGGTGCTCGAACTTGGCCGGCCCCGACATGCTCTTCGAGTGGCACAGTTGGATGCCCGACTTTATCGCAGGTCGGGGAACCGGATATTTCGGGCCTTACTTCAATATTCTCCCGATCATCACCATCACCTTGTTCATCATCCAGCAGAAAGTGCTCATGCCCAAGGCGACGGATGAGCAGACGGCGATTGCGCAGAAGATGATGATGTTCATGACCGTCTTCATGGGGGTCTTGTTCTTCCGAGTCCCTGCTGGTCTCTGTATTTACTTCATCACCTCCTCGACATGGTCCTTGGTGGAGCGATGGTTGATCCGACGCAATACCCCCAAGGGGACGAAGGTCGAGCTATCCGAAAACGCCGCTGCGGAGATCATTCAAACGATCAACAAAGCCGGCACCGGAGCCGCTCCTCAACGCACGACCGCCACACAGTCGGACAAGCCGAAGGAGAAGTATCAAAAGCCACCCGAAACCCTGGCCGATCTCTTCCCCGGTTGGTTCGGCAAGAAACCTGCCAAAGATACCCCACCCCCATCTAACGCCGGTGGCAACTCCGAAAAAAAAACCAACCGCTCCCCCAGAAATAACAAACCGCGGTAAGCGAGG
The DNA here is from genome assembly GCF_001610875.1 of Pirellula sp. SH-Sr6A. Classification (NCBI taxonomy): domain Bacteria; kingdom Pseudomonadati; phylum Planctomycetota; class Planctomycetia; order Pirellulales; family Pirellulaceae; genus Pirellula; species Pirellula sp. SH-Sr6A. The sequence continues at coordinate 1,616,711 of NZ_CP011272.1, forward strand.
TGGCTGGAGGCTGTAGGCAATGTCGAACGGCTCGTCCTCGACCGTTCCAGCACCGAGTACCACCATACTATCAACCAAACCACCTCTCCCTCACGCTTTCTGGGAAAGTCTCCTAACCGGTGTGATGCGTTAGGCGCTCCAGATCTGTTGAGGACAACAGATCGACATTGTCGAACGGCTCGTCCCCGACCGTTCCTGCACCGAGTACCACCATACGATCGACTAAGCCACCTCTCCCGTACGCTATCTGGGAAAGTTTCCTAACCAGCGTGATGCGTCAGGCGCTCCAGATCTGTTGAGGACAACAGATCGACATTGTCGAACGGCTCGTCCCCGACCGTTCCTGCACCGAGTACCACCCTGCTATCGACTAAGCCACCTCTCCCGTACGCTATCTGGAAAAGTTTCCTAACTGGTGCGATGCGTTAGGCGCTCCAGATCTGTTGAGGACAACAGAACGACAATGTCGAACGGCTCGTCCCCGACCGTTCCTGCACCAAGTACCACCATACGATTGACTAAGCCACCTCTCCCGTACGCTATCTGGGAAAGTCCCGTACGCTATCTGGGAAAGTCCCTTACGCTATCTGGGAAAGTCTCCTAACTGGTGCGATGCGTTAGGCGCTCCAGATCTGTTGAGGACAACAGAACGACAATGTCGAACGGCTCGTCCCCGACCGTTCCTGCACCGAGTACCACCATACGATCGACTAAGCCACCTCTCCCGTACGCTATCTGGGAGAGTTTCCTAACCGGTGGGATGCGTCAGGCGCTCCAGATCTGTTGAGGACAACAGATCGACATTGTCGAACGGCTCGTCCTCGACCGTTCCAGCGCCAAGTACCACCATACGATCGACTAAGCCACCTCTCCCGTACGCTATCAGGGAAAGTCCCGTACGCTATCAGGGAAAGTCCCTTACGCTATCTGGGAAAGTCTCCTAACTGGTGCGATGCGTCAGGCGCTCCAGATCTGTTGAGGACAACAGATCGACATTGTCGAACGGCTCGTCCCCGACCGTTCCTGCACCGAGTACCACCTTTCTATCGACCAGACCGCTTCTCCAGTGCGCTATCCGGGAGAGTCTCCTAACTGGTGCGATGCGTCAGGCGATCCAGATCTGTTGAGGACAACAGATCGACATTGTCGAACGGCTCGTCCCCGACCGTTCCTGCACCGAGTACCACCCTGCTATCGACTAAGCCACCTCTCCCGTACGCTATCTGGAAAAGTTTCCTAACCAGCGTGATGCGTTAGGCGCTCCAGATCTGTTGAGGACAACAGATCGACATTGTCGAACGGCTCGTCCCCGACCGTTCTCCCTGCTCCCTGCTCCCTGCTCCCTGCTCCATGCTCCATGCTCCATGCTCCCTGCTCCCTGCTCCCTGCTCCCTGCTCCATGCTCCATGCTCCATGCTCCATGCTCCATTCCCAGAACGGTTACTACCGGGGAGACGCACACTAAGCCTTGCGGTATATTTTCCTAACGCAAGAACAGTCGAGGACGACCGTTCGACGTATATTCCCCACTCATTTGCGTTCAAGTACAACCGTCCGCCACCGCTGCTCCGTGCTCCGTGCCCCTCGCTTCTCGCTTCTCGCCACTCGCTTCTCGCTACTCGCTACTCGCTACTCGCTACTCGCTACTCGCTACTCGCTTCTCGCTTCTCAAAACTATTTTGCCTCTTACTTCCGCAGCCCATCGTTTGTTTCTCGCCGCCGATCGTATCCGACGGACCGATACCGCTGCGCACGCTAGCGACATCGACGCAATCTGGTCCGAATGGCTCTCCGAACAGGCACAGCACCTTCCAGGACTGTTCCAGCTCGACTCCCCCTCGGCTACCCCCGAAACGGGCAGCCTCCTCGAAGACCCGGCCGAACCGGAGAACGATCTCCCTATTCCACCACGCTTGGCCCTTTCCCCAACCCTCCAACACCGCCCACCTGCCCCTTCTCCGCCCCGGAAGCCCGTACCCTCGTCGCTGCCGACTCCGGCTACGCAGCTTGCAAGCCTCATTTCCCAACTCTCCAGCCCCCGCGGCAGTGACCAACTTCTAGGCCGGCCCGCAAAGGATGAGGATCAAGCTGTATTGGGTATGCTCCTGGACGCAGCCCACGTCGCATTGCGAGCCGTCGTGGACCGAGAGCGAGTCGATCAAGCGGTCGCACGAAGAACCGAGCAGGCCATCTACGACTTCGCATATGGCCTCACCCACGAAATCAACAACCCGCTTGCCAACATCGCCGCCCGGGCCCAGCAGCTTTTGACCCAATCCCGCGTCCCCGCCGACCAGAAGTCCCTAGCGACCATCGTCGACCAATCCATGCGTGCCCACGAGATGCTCGCCGAGATGATGCGGGCGGTGAAGCCCAAGGCCTGGAACCCCCGAGTCGTCCCCCTGTCCGAGTCCCTCGAACCCTTGGTAGGACGATTCACGCCCCTCTTCCAAGCCCGCCAAATCACGTGGGAAGTTACCGGCGTCGACCTTCCCATCCGCGTTCGTACCGAGCCCGCCGAATTGCAGGAAGCCATCGCCTCCCTGCTCCAAAACGCCTTGGACGCCTGTTCTCCTGGCGACACCGTCACCCTCCAAGTCCGCGCCTCGGCAAACCCTGCTCGCCACGTCTCCCTCACAGATCCTGCGTTTTCGCAGCTCGCTGCACCAAACGCCTCGAATCCTACCGTCGAGATCGCCGTGCAAGACACCGGGTGCGGGATGTCCGCGACCGCGTTAGAGAAGGCCTTCTCGCTCTACTACAGCGGCCGCGAGCATGGCCGCGGACTGGGCATTTCATTGGCCAATGTCCGCCGCGTCATCACCGCCAGCGGTGGCCAGATTCAGCTCACCAGCCAGCCCGACGCAGGCACAAAAGTCCTCGTCAGCCTCCCGCGCTGCGCGAGAAAGTAGAGTTTAGAGAGTGGAAAGTAGAGAGTGGCGAGGCTGGAGGCACTGTCGAACGGCTCGTCCTCGACCGTTCCTGCACCGAGTACCACCACACTATCGACCAAACCACCTCTCCCTCTGGCTGTGTGGGAAAGTCCCGTACGCTATCTGGGAAAGTTTTCTAACCGGCGCGATGCGTTAGGCGCTCCAGATCTGTTGAGGACAACAGATCGACACCGTCGAACGGCTCGTCCTCGACCGTTCCTGCACCGAGTACCACCATACTATCGACCAAACCACCTCTCCCTCTGGCTGTGTGGGAAAGTCCCGTACGCTATCTGGGAAAGTTTTCTAACCAGCGTGATGCGTTAGGCGCTCCAGATCTGTTGAGGACAACAGAACGACAATGTCGAACGGCTCGTCCCCGACCGTTCCCCCTGCTCCCTGCTCCCTGCTCCCTGCTCCCTGCTCCATGCTCCATGCTCCATGCTCCATGCTCCATGCTCCATGCTCCCTGCTCCATACTCCATACTCCATACTCCATACTCCATGCTCCATGCTCCATGCCACTCTATCCCTCACAACCCATCCATTCCTTGTGCTTTTCCTGTTCACCAGAGTTTAACGTTGATCTAGTCCCAAGCCGAATTGCGGGAATGACGACGTGGTCTATGCTAGCAAGTTGCATTCAGTCCATGAGTACAAGCCTTTGCCCAGGCACCTTGAACGGCATAGGATTGGCCTCCATCCCGATCGCCCCATCAGCCCCCAAAACGGCGTTATCGGTACATCCCCTGTCACCGACAGGAACGAAGTGCGCGCTCACTGCCATTCCCCTACCCCCCTCATCTTTGCTAGGATTCTGCAGTTAGCCCAACGTGGAATACCGGTCTGAGACCGGTTGGAACATAAACGCCGTGTAGAAAACGGCGACTATTGTCTCGCTACTCGCAACTCGCCACTCGCTCCTTTCTTCTCGCTACTCGCCACTGAAATACCATGCCAAAGAAAGCCCTTATCACCGGAGTCACAGGTCAAGACGGCTCGTACCTTGCCGAATTCCTGCTCGAAAAGGGCTATGAAGTCCACGGGATTAAGCGGCGCGCCTCCTCGTTCAACACCGAGCGCATCGACCACATCTACCAGCCCCCGAGCCAAGTCGACGCGAAATTCCGGCTCCACTACGGCGACTTGACCGATAGCTCGAACCTCACCCGGATTATCAACGAAGTCCAGCCCGACGAAGTCTACAACTTGGGTGCTCAATCCCACGTCGCGGTCTCCTTCGAATCCCCCGAATACACTGCCGACGTCGACGCCATCGGCACCTTGCGGATGCTCGAAGCCATTCGCTTCCTCGGCCTAGAAAAGAAAACACGCTTCTACCAAGCCTCCACATCGGAGCTTTACGGGCTGGTCCAAGAGATCCCGCAAAAGGAAACCACCCCCTTCTACCCACGCTCCCCCTACGCGGTGGCCAAGCTGTACGCGTACTGGATCACGGTCAACTACCGGGAGTCCTACGGGATGTACGCGTGCAACGGCATTCTCTTTAATCACGAATCCCCACGCCGCGGCGAGACCTTCGTCACCCGGAAAATCACGCGGGGGATCGCGAACATCGCGCAAGGCCTCGAGGAATGCCTCTACCTGGGCAACATGGACTCCTTGCGAGACTGGGGACATGCCAAGGATTACGTCCGCATGCAGTGGATGATGTTGCAACAGGAGCAGCCTGAAGACTTCGTCATCGCCACCGGCCGTCAGATGAGCGTCCGCGAATTCGTCCGCATCTCCGCCTTGGAAGCCGGAATGGAAGTCACCTTCCACGGCCAAGGAGCCGAGGAGTACGCGAAAGTCGCCAAGATTCTCGACACCGACAAAGCCCCCGCGGTGAAAGTGGGAGCCACCATTGTGAAGGTCAATCCACGGTACTTCCGACCTGCCGAAGTGGAAACCTTGCTCGGCGATCCCACCAAAGCGAAGCAGAAGCTCGGCTGGGTCCCGGAGATCACTTGCGAAGAGATGTGTGCCGAGATGGTCGCCTCCGACCTCAATCACGCCCGCAAGCACGCTCTCCTCCAACGCCACGGCCACACCGTCAGCGTCGCAAAAGAATAACGAGAAAAAAGTGGCGAGTAGCGAGGTAAAAGTTCAATACAACCAGTAGCAACTCCCTTCGCCGCATCGCTCCACACACAAAACCAGCCCCCCACAAAATCCCTTTCCTCACTCTTTCTCACCCCTTTTTTCTTTTCCTCGCTTCTCGCCACTCGCTTCTCGCAGCTTTCTTTAAAAATGAATTTCGAAGATTTAGAGGTTTGGAAGCGTGCTGTGGCGTTGAGTTGTGAAGTTTATCGACAAACTTCAAAGATCAGCGATTTCGGATTCCGAGACCAGCTCACACGAAGCGGACTAAGTATTCCTTCCAACATTGCGGAGGGATACGAGCGTCAGTCGAATAAAGAAAAGTCTCAATTTTTAAACATTGCGAAGTGATCCGCAGGCGAGTTCCGGACACAGATAATCATTGGATTGACTGTCGGGTTCATTCCGAAAGAGATCGGCGAAGCGTGGCTCGACGAAGCAACGCAGATATCCCGAATTTTAGGTGCCCTCATCAGAAAATTAAGAAATCAGGAGTAGCGAGAAGCGAGTGGCGAGGTAAAGCCTTTGCCAATCTAGTCGCGTCGCTAAAGGCCAGCGTCCCCAACACAACCTTTTAATTACCCACTTTTGTCCCCGCTCTGCCGTCCCTGACTCCTCGCAACTTTCTCCTTCTTCCTCGCTTCTCGCCACTCGCTACTTTTGTCTTTTCTTCCCTCGCCTCTCGCTTCTCGCTTCTCGCCGCTCGCTTCTCGCCGCTCGCTACTTTTTAAATAAATGAAAATCTGCCTTGTCGTGGGGACACGTCCCGAGGCCATCAAGATGGCGCCGATCTATCGCGAGCTGCGGGGGCAGCCTGCGGTCGAGCCCATCCTCCTCTCCACCGGGCAGCATCGGGAGATGCTCCTCCAAACGCTCGCGGCCTTCGGACTCCAGCCCGATCACGATCTCGGCTTGATGGTCCCTAACCAAACCCTTCCCGAACTCACCGCCCGAGCCATCACCGCCCTCTCCAGCTACTTCAGCGAGTCCAAACTCGATCGAGTCCTTGTGCAAGGAGACACGACCAGCGTCCTCGCCGGCGCGTTGGCAGCCTTCTATCACAAAATTCCAATTGGACATGTCGAAGCCGGCCTGCGAACGGGGGATATTTATTCCCCTTATCCCGAAGAGATGAACCGGCGGTTGACCACCCCTCTTTGCCGCTACAACTTTGCCCCCACGGAGTGGAGCAAGCAGAATTTGGTGCGTGAAGGGATCGATCCCGCCACGATCCACGTGACCGGCAACACCGTCATCGACGCATTGCACTGGATGAACGACATCCTCTCGTCCCGGCAAGGAGTCGCGAGTGAGCTCTGCACCCGATTGAACATCTCCGATGCTTTTCGAGATCGCTATCTCGTCGACGGCGGCGCCCCATTCTTGCTCGTCACTGCGCACCGGCGTGAGTCGCACGGGGCAGGCATGGCGGAACTGTGCAATGCCCTTCAGCAATTGATTGTCGATTATCCCGAGCTAGGGATTTTGTTCCCCGTTCACTTGAATCCCGCTGTCCGGCAAACCGTTCTTCCGGCGTTAGGCGGAGTGGATCGCATCGAGCTCATCGATCCGGTCGGTTACGAAGACTTCGTGTGGCTCATGGCCCGCAGTCACTTCATCATCAGTGATTCGGGGGGTATCCAAGAAGAAGCGCCCAGCTTTGGCAAGCCCGTATTAGTCACCCGCGAGACCACGGAGCGACCGGAGGGGGTCCATGCAGGGACTTGCACATTGGTCGGCACCGACATGAACAAGATCCTAAGCGAAGCCCATCAGCTCCTCTCCGACCCAGCCCAATACCAACAGCGAAGCCAACTCCAAAACCCCTACGGCGACGGCACCGCCGCCCAAAAAATCACAAGAATAATAAGTGGCGAGTAGCGAGTGGCGAGCGGCAAGTAATAACCGTTCTCCGAACGGTGTTTATGCACTAACCGTTCTCAGAACGGCGTTCCCCCAGCCCCTGCATCCCGCTTCGTTGCCTCAGCCACAACGCGCTAGCGTCGAGTTACCACGCAAATAACATTCAAGTTGCACCGATTACTTAAGAATCTGCTGAACGGACGTCAAGGGGCTATCGCCCTGCGGCTGACGGCGCTTAGCCATCCGACTGTTACAACGAGTCCCCAGCGCCGATCACTTGTGTTTTCCGCTCGCGAAACGGTTGCGTCTAGCGGTGGCCACCGGTCGGCGCACGTTTCCCTTAATCTTTCACGTCCCGCGAACTACTAGACTCTGTTCAAGTCCGACGCGTATGCTCGTGCCAGGGAAGCCTCACACAGAAAAGAAAGAATATCGAAAAGATATTGACGGGCTAAGAGCGATTGCAGTCCTGTCCGTTATCCTATTTCATTTTGGCTGGTTACCTGCAGGATATCTCGGCGTAGATATTTTTTTCGTAATAAGTGGGTACTTAATAACAGGAATCATTCACAAGGAAACCCAAGAAAACAGCTTTTCCATTATCAAGTTTTATCTGCGACGTGTACGGCGAATCTTACCCATGTGCACATTCACGGTCGCTTTCTCGCTGATCATCGGCTTCTTTGTCATGCTTCCCGATGACCTGGAAAACCTAGGGCAATCGGCAGTTGCGACAAACTTATTTTCAAACAACATTCTTCAATCGATAACTACCGGCAATTATTGGGACGTCACGAACGAACACAAACCACTTCTGCATACCTGGAGCTTGGCGGTAGAAGAGCAATATTATTTGTTCATCCCGATCCTCGCTTCCCTCTTCTTTCGAACGAGAAAAGCATTTGCAGTTGTACTAACTGTTCTTTCTGTCTTTTCATTAGTACTTTTCTACTCACCGGTTCCGGAGCACATTCGATTCTACCAACTGCCCTGTCGATTCTTTGAGATTGCCATCGGAGGAATCGCCAAGCTATGTTTCGGGGAACGTTCGCTGAGCACACATTTCCTACCTATAGGGATCGCAGCACTAATTGCAATTGTGTTTTCACCAGTCGCTTTGCCTGGACCGATTGTTACTATCCCACTGACGGTAGCCTTGGCCGCATTTGTTTTGGTAGCCCAACCAGGAAATTCGAAGTTTGCACGAAAAGTACTTGAGAACCGAATCTCGATTCTGGTGGGCTTAACAAGCTATAGCCTATACATGTGGCACCAGCCGCTTATAGCATTTTACAGATACACAGTCAGTCCAGAGATCAATGCAATTTCAGGAATCGCATTACTTTCACTGACGCTCATTTTATCCATTGCAAGCTACCATGTGATCGAGAAGCCGTTCCGTTCACCGAACACTATTCCCACTTGGTTGCTATTCCTGGTCCTCATACCAGCGATTTCTTCAACAACCGCATTTGGCTATTACTTGAATTCGCGAGGTGGTATTGTTCGCGATGTTCCCGAGTTGGACATCAGAATTACAGATGCGACGAAGGGAGTTCACTCTCGCTACAATCACAAAATCCGAGAGCTCAACCAAGGATTTACAGAGGTTAGTCAACTTGAGAGAGTTCTGATCGTTGGGAATAGCTTCGCACGGGATTGGGCAAATATCTTGCTCGAAAGTTCTGAGGCTCAATCGATCGAAATACAGTATGTCGAACATCCGATGTCAGATCCAACGTTCCTCTCCAAGTTCCAACGTGCTGACATTGTCTTCTTTTCCACCGCTTCCCGCCGCGACATCGCCAACATGGGTGTATCGACGGAAGACCCAAGAATATATGTCATCGGAACCAAGAATTTCGGAACGACAGCTGGGATATTCTACAACTACCGAGGTGATAATTACATAAGCCAGACAACGGAGATCGATGATGAGCATTGGGAAGTAGATGCCAAGCTTAGGAGCGACTGGGGATCGCAATTTGTCGATCTACTCAGCGAGGTAAAAGCTGATGGAGAACGAGTGCATGTTATCACTCCTGAAGGAAAGCTCATTTCGCAAGATTGCCGTCACCTGACTAAGGCAGGCGCAACGTTCTTTGCGCGACGGCTTGAGAGTCGGATTCGTTCAATATTGCACCCGAAAAGGGAAAGCGATAGCAACAATGAGTAACAGCTACAAAGTTGCGAGCTCAACTGATTCCGTCTGCGCGATGCGCATGCTAGCCATCATCGGACTTGGATATGTTGGCCTTCCACTAGGCCTTCAATTCGCCCGGTGCGGTGTGAAGGTTCTTGGCTTGGATATCGATCCGATCAAGGTCGAATCACTCAACAGCGGCCAGTCCTATATCCATCACATCCCTTCTGAAGAGATACAAAAGCAAGTCTCCGAAGGACGCTTCACGGCCAGCACCGACTTCTCCCGCATCCGGGAAGCCGACGCGGTCGTCATCTGCGTTCCAACTCCCTTGAGCAAGAACCGCGAGCCGGACATTTCTTACGTGCTCAACACCGGCAAATCGATCGCTCCCCATTTGCAAAAGGGGACGCTCGTCATTCTGGAATCCACGACCTATCCCGGCACGACCGATGAAGACCTTCGAGCCGTTCTCGAGTCCGGTTCGGGCTTGAAAGCAGGCATCGATTTCCATTTGGCCTTCAGTCCTGAGCGGGAGGATCCGGGTAATCCCAGCAGCAAAGTTGCCAAGATTCCCAAGGTCGTAGGTGGTTACACGCCCGCTTGTTTGGAGAAAGCCAAAGCGTTGTACTTGCAAGCCGTCGAGACGGTTGTGCCGGTTAGCAGTTGCCGGGCGGCCGAGGCGACGAAGTTGCTCGAGAACATTTTCCGGAGCGTCAACATTGCGCTCGTGAACGAGCTCAAGATGGTCTATGCCGCGATGGGCATCGACATTTGGGAAGTGATTGAAGCGGCAAAGACGAAGCCCTTTGGCTACATGCCTTTTTATCCCGGTCCCGGATTGGGTGGTCACTGCATTCCCATCGACCCGTTTTACTTAACTTGGAAGGCTCGGGAGTATGGTCAAGCGACCCGTTTTATTGAATTAGCGGGCGAGATCAACACGTCGATGCCCAAGTATGTCATTCAGAAGTTGACCGAAGCGCTCAACAGCGTCAAGAAGCCCATCAATGGGAGCAAGATCCTCATCGTAGGCTTGGCGTACAAAGCCAACGTCGACGACGACCGCGAGTCCCCGAGCTACGTGTTGATGGACCTTATAAAAGAAAAGGGGGGCAAAGTCTCCTACTACGACCCCTACGTCCCCGTCATCAAACCCAGCCGCGAGCACAGCCACTGGGCAGGTCTGAGAAGTATTGAGTGGGATCCGTTGAAAATCTCCCATTTCGACGCAGTACTGATTTCCACAGCGCACGCAAATATTGATTTCTCTGAAATAGCGAGGAACGCATCATTGCTGGTAGACACGCGCAACGTGATAAAAAACAGCCAGACCAACCCTGGCATCATTCGCGCATAGACGACCAAGTACGCCTGTCTCCAACAAACCTTCATGCAGCTTCGAAAACTTACTAGCGAGGCATTGGTCGTCTTTTCAGGGCAAACGCTATCAATCGCTGCGTCGTTATTATTAATAAAATACGCAACAGACATTTTTGATGCGGCACCGTTGGGAAAGGCACTCCTTGCAACGACAATAACAGGCCTATCGGGGCAACTAATCACGGGAGGTGTGGGAGCTGGGCTCCAAAAGCAATTCGCTTCCGCACGCGAAACCAACGCATTGTGGGCATTTCGACAGAGTGCTAATTTGGTCATAGCCATGGCAACGTGTTGCGCCTCGATTACAACAGTACTACTATCCCTTCTTGCTCTGTATTTTCACGTCCTTGACTCCTACATAACGGTATTGCTCCTTGGAACGCATGCAATTACCTCATCGCTGAACTCGCTCCATCTAGGACTTTTTGCTGCCGCTCGGATGCGGATGACAGTCGCGATTTCTAGCGTCATCGAATCAGGAAGTCGGGTTGTAATATTGCCGATAATCGCTTCTTATTTCGGCGCGACCTCTCAATCATTCCTTCTAGCCTTCCTAATACCCGGACTCGTACTGAGCATCCCATTGCTAATGCGATGGCGGCGCCACCTCTCGCGAATTCAAATCCCTGAGATCGCGACCGAGGCCAGATCAGGAGACTTTGTCAAACAGGTGCTGCATTTTGCTTGGCCTTACACAACGTGGGGCATACTAACCTCGGTGCAGCAAGTTTCCGATCGTTGGTCCTTAGAGATGTTCTGTTCCTCGGCAGACATCGCTATTTACGCAATCGCATTTCAGATAGGTTACTCCCCGATTGTCATACTAACAAATATCGGTAGTACTTTCATCACTCCGATTTTCTTCCAGCTTGGAAGCCGTTCAAGCGATGCAACATTACAGCGACTGCATTCTCTATCTTCCAAATTTTGCATTCTAATTCTCGTCACAACTCTCCTGGGATCTGCCGGATTTTCGCTTATTAACACCTTATTAAAGAACAGCATACTCGATAGCAGGTACAACGATTCCCTGAGCATCGTATATATACTCATCGCAAGCGGTGGATTGTTTGCTATTGGCCAAATGCTAACCATAACTATCCTCTCCGTCTCTACCTCGAGAGCGATTCTTGCACCAAAAATTGGAACAGCCGTCACCGGAATCGCTTTCAATATAATTGGTGCGTATTTAGGTGGACCGGTTGGCGTCGCCTATGGGTCTCTTGCGTTTTCCGTCACTTATGCACTCTGGATGGTAATCATCACAAGGAAAAGCGGAACGCAGGCCCAACCGTCAAGCAGAGTCCCAATTACAACATTTTAGAGACACATCCGAATGCTTCATAAACACAATCGAAAGGATCGTTCGTGTTCCGCGAGTATATAAAATCGCACCTAAACAAATTCCTTAGATCCTTCGGTGTGCGTATGGTTTCCTCAAGATGGGGTCCACGAGGTTTCGCTACTGCATTCGAGTCTATTCGGGACCAGGGTTTTGACTTAAAAAACATTTGGGATGTCGGTGCGAGCGATGCTTCATGGACAAAAGAATGCCGAGAAGTGTTTCCAATGTCCGACTATTTTCTATTTGAACCACTCAAAGCACATCGCAATCAACTGACCGCAATCGGTGCAACCGATTCCAAAATTCATTTCTTTCCTTGTGCTCTCGGTGATACGAATGGGAGCGCAATTCTCAATGCGCATAAGGGCCAAAGCAGCATCCTCACATCACAGGAGTGGAAAGGTCACGAAGAGGTGATTTCAATTATGACCGCTGATGACGTAATCAAGCAGACTGGAATTGTACCGGATTGTGTCAAAATCGATGTGCAAGGGTACGAACTCTCATTACTTCGGGGATTCGCGTCTAACCTGCGATCCTGTAAGTTCTTACTAGTAGAAGTGTCATGGATTCCTCTCTACGAAAATGCTCCACTAGCGGATACAATCATTTCCTTTCTAGCTGCGAACAATTTCCACATTGTAGACATTTGTACGTATGCACAACGCCCTAAAGACTTTAGACTTACCCAATCAGACGTTCTCTTTGCTAACTCGGAGACAGGCCTCTTATCGAATACTGGCTGGTCTTAATTTTTTCGGCGAAGTTGCGGTATCCCCTTGCCGTACTTAACAGGAGAAATACGTCTGGCCCAGTCTTTCAACAATCGTAACTTTTCTGAGTATTTATCCAGTGCGATTGCCTATACCTGAAAATCGCAAAGTGCTTCTACCACGCCATAGTGTCTACATTCGCACATTGATGATTGCGAACCCGCCCCCCATTGTTTTGCAGATGTAGAAAAACAGAGATAAGCGAACGCGTACCCGGAGAAAAAAACTTGCCGCACAACCGAATTAAGCTGAGAAACCGACTAATCTCTGCGTTCCCATGGGCCTTCGACTTCTACGAAACCATGTGCTTTACATCAAACATATCAGGATGGAGAAAAAGGGGCATCTCGATTCCCTATCCAAGCTTGCTTAAACGAGCAATCCTGTTACAGGAGATTAAGGACTTCAATGCGGACAACTTTGTAGAAACGGGAACCTACCTGGGAGACACGCCGTGGTACCTCCGCAAGCACCTGAGGCGAATAATTTCGATTGAAGTCCATCCACCCCTAGCAGACCTCGCACGGCAACGCTTTAAGAAAGTTGACAACGTTACGATTGCGGAAGGTGACTCAGGGGCTATTCTGAGTGACTTCCTGACGGATCTGAGCGGGCGGACGGTGTTCTGGCTGGACGGACATTATTCTGGAGGAATTACGGGAATTGGCGATGAAGAGTGTCCCATTTTCCGCGAACTATCTGCCATTATTTCACTTTGTAAAACTGACTGGCTTATTCTAATCGATGATGCAAGGTGTTTTGGTAGCCACCCAGCATATCCAACCGTAGACGCAATCGGAGATTTTTTCAAAATCAATCAGCGAGCCGTATCACTCAACGTCGCGAATGACATGATCCGTATTCAAGAAATTTGCAAAGATCCACACGCATGTATTTCTTCCCTTTCTAAAAAATCGGGATAGCAACCGATTACGTCCGTACAGCCGCATCGTAACACACATTTATCAACCATAGAGATTGACAATATTTTACTTTCCAGGCGTAATACCGCCATCGTTCAACATCGGCGAAAATCGAGAGGATGCTCGCGTCTATATCCAAAACAATTTCAAGACAGCGCAGTCTGATCGCTCAACGGGTAGCCCACTCGCCTCGTAAACTCTGGTTCGTGATTAATCTGATTAGGCCCCCACAGGGTCGTTCCTATGTTATTAACACAGGTTCAATACTCATTAGGGCGGATACTGCGTGCGGGTGAAATACTCAATACATTATTCCTGGCGACGGGCGTTCAACAAAGGTGCATTAAATAATGCTGAATAAGATTCTCACGAAGGTAATTGCCCGACTCAATTCCATCCAGGGAAAAGGCTGGGGAACCGCAACATGTACGCACGAGGTCAAACAGACGCTTAGATTTGCACCCCGCCCCAAAATTGTTCTCGATGTGGGTGGTAATGTTGGTGACTGGACGGGAGAGCTTCTTAGTAGGAGTGCCCCCGAGATGGTGTATGTATTCGAACCCTCAAGATTCAATCAGGCTAAACTTTCCGAACGATTCAAGCTCAAGCCAAATGTAAGCATCTTGCCATTTGCTCTGTCGGACACCGACGGACTTGGCAAATTATTCTCCGACGCCCCGGGAAGTGGTTTAGCAAGCTTGCATCATCGTGACTTAAGCAGCCATGGACTTTCACATGACGAATTAGAGGAAGTGAATTTATTGAGTTTTGCGAGCTTTCTTAAGCACTACTCTATTGACAACATCGACGTTCTTAAGTTGGACATCGAGGGACATGAACTAAGCGTGCTTCAATCAATCCCCATAGCGTTCCTCGACAATATAGGTGTTATACAGTTTGAATTCGGTGGTTCCAATCTTGACTCCCGAACTTACTTCCGAGACTTTTGGAACCTATTGTCATCAAGATTCTTGTTTTACAGAGTCTCGCCGATTGGCGCACTTCCTGTTCCAAAGTACCGAGAACAGGATGAACATTTCGTTACCACTAACTATATTTGCGCGAATCGCAATCTATTGAGACAGCTCAATTAGAAAACCAGCGACTAGACGGTAAGTTTCCAATGAATCGCGCGCATTGTCACACGTGGAGTGAGATCACAAGCTCCTTCCCAGATTTTTCCGTCCATCGCACTTATTGACATATCGCCAAATGTTGCGGTGAATCATTCCCATTTGCGGCTACTGCGTTAGATACGCACTGGATGCGTCAAAACACCTACGCTTTCCTACTAACCAACATAATGCACAAGAGAAAACCTGTTGTGAAGCTGCTTCTTTGCGGAGGACTTGGAAACCAGCTTTTTCAATATGCTTATGCGCGTTGTCTCGCCGTTCGGACCGGCTCCAAACTCGTTCTTGATACGAAAACACTATTCCAAACCGATACTCGCTATCGTCGTCGTTATGAACTCGCCGCCTTCAATCTCAGTAGCGACGTTGAGTACTCGAATACCTCCGGATTGCTGGAGCGTGCTCGCTTTTACTTATATCGCCATTTCGCTGGTCAGCTCCCAGCTAGATGGGCGAAGGGGCATTTTATTGAAGAATCGCATCTCGGTGTATTCGATGAATCCCAATACAACCTTTTTCCTGTTCATTCGATAACACTTAAGGGATATTGGCAGTGTCCCCAATACTTCGATTCGATTGAGAATGCGCTAAAAGATGAACTTACGCTTAAGCCTGGTATTGTCGCAGACGAAGAAAACATCTCGGTTCAACTGAAAGGCGCCTCTTCGGTAGGAATACACGTTAGGCGAAATGATTATGCTCGATGTCTGTCATCGGATTACTATAGGGTTGCAATGCAACGAATGCGTGAGCAAGTTGCCTCGCCTAGGTTTTTTGTATTCTCTGACGATTTCGAGTGGTGGCGGAATCAATTTGGCGACCTCCCGGATGTTGAATTTGTCTCGCGTATTGGCAAGACGGCAATCGATGATTTTCATCTTCTATCGTTATGCGCCCATTTCATCATTCCGAACAGCACGTTCAGTTGGTGGGCTGCTTGGCTTGGGCGTTCCCCCGACAAAATCGTGATTGCCCCATCGAAATCTATTTGGGTTGACAGTTCCGAAATTCTCCCGAGAACTTGGCAAATAATCGAGGTACGAGAGAAAAGTTTAGCGACGGAGGAGGTAATGGATTCGCAGGAATATGGACCAGCCTAATACTTACCGTCGAGTAGTTTACTTGCGTGCCACGACACCTGCAAGGATGTGACGGAAACTAAACGCAAGTGGACGGTCATAGCATGAAAACCATATATGTAGGACAACTATGCCACGGTAGCACCGCGCTTCACCGCCTCTGGGCTCTGCAGCAACTGGGATGTCAAGTATATGCAATTGACACAACGTTGCCATTTGGACGCTATGGCCGTACCAACCGCTTCAAACGGCTTATGCTTTCAATCGCGTTTCGCACAAATCAATTTGTAGACTGGAAACGTGTAGACAGTAATCTTCATCGTCTTTCCAAGAACGACAAATGGGACATACTTTGGGTTGATAAGGGGCAACAGCTAGATCCGCAGACACTTCGTCTCTTTAAAGCTCGCCAACCGCAAGCGAAACTTGTGAATTACTCTCCCGATGATATGTTCAACCCAGTCAACCAAACCGTGCGTTGGACATTAGGAATCCCCCTTTATGATCTTCACGTATCAACTAAAACATATAACATTCCCGAACTTATACATGCGGGGGCCAAGGACGCTCTCTTCGTTGGTAATGCGTATGAACCTACGATCCACAAACCTTATGATCTAACACCCGAGGAAGTAAAGAGATTAGGCAGCGATATCGTTTTCATTGGAGCATCCGAGATGGAGAGGGATCAGTCCATTGAATACCTAGCCTCTAGAGGCCTCAAGATCGCATTATTCGGGAACGGAAGCGCTTGGAACAGGTACGAAAACTTGTACCCCAACGTATCGATTCACCCGGGTTTTATCGTAGATGCAAATTATGCGAAAGCACTATGTGCTTCGAAAATCGCACTCGGATTTCTCAGAAAGCAGAACAGAGACCTTCAAACCACCCGCTCTATCGAAGTTCCAGCCTGCGGAGTCTTCATGCTTGCGGAGAGAACTCAAGAACATCTGGCACTATTTAAAGAGGGCGAGGAAGCAGAGTTTTTTGCGAGCAATGAAGAACTCTTCAATAAGGCACGGTATTACTTAGATCATCCTGCCAAACGCGAAACAATCGCGAATGCAGGAAGGCAACGATGTATCATATCTGGATATTCGAATGCCGAACGGTTACAACCAGTCTTAAAATACCTGTCCTCGAATAAATCTTAAGCCCATCGTGTTATCTCTCTTAATGCTTTTGGTAGCGCTGTTCCTAGTCCTCGATGCAGTTTTATGGACGCGAATAGTCAAGTCGTCAACATCACTCGCCGCCAAAACAGTCTTCGTATTCAATGCATTACAAAAGATCTTCCTGCTAATGCTCTGCTGCTCTGTCTTACTTTCTGACTCCCATACACTTCCTTGGAGTGAAGCGTTGCTTGAGTCACCGGGTAGAGCTGCGGTTGGAGCGTCAGCTGCAAACTGGACCATCGCGATGCTGCTCGTTGTGCTTCCACTCCGACGTACACCATCGAACCAGCAGACGTTCAACCTCGATCTCTTTAGACACGCAGACCGAACTTTTGAGATATTCCTAATATTGGCAGGATTTCTCAATCTATTCTACTGGGTAGCAATAACTGACTTTTCCAATCCGATATATTACATAGCGAGGCGACTAGACGGAGCATTGAACATGACTCCGTTTTTTGTTGGCCTGACCGCGTTCCGGCTTAAAATCGCGTTTCGCTTCTGGCTCGTTGTGCTCGCTTGTCAAATCGTAATCTCGGTAATTACCGGCACACGCGGACAGGCCTTTATCCCACTAATTCTTTTTCTCGTTGGATTTGCGATTGGATTACCAAGCTGGAAATTGCGATTCCAGATTGGAACAACCATTCTGATTCCGGTTGCCGCGCTCCTTCTGTTTGCAGGTGCTTACATTGGCGTAGCTCGCGACATTGTTGGCAGAAAGGACCTCGCAAGCGCCCTTGAGTCGGGATCACTCACGAGCCGAGTGAGCGCAAATGCAATTGAGAATACGATGAGTAAAGCGGGAGATGTTTTCTTTAACGCATTTAATCGCTTAACACTCTGGCCTCCACTTGTCGTCCCCTGCATGAGTCCGGAAATCGTTCCCTATTGGGGCTTCGATGACCTATATGACGAAATAGAAGCAACCAGAAGCATCCGAATTGGCTCCGACCAAACATCCGGAAGCATGTATTCTGCACACATGCGACTCCAACCCTTTGGTTTTGCAGTCCACTATAGAAGCGACGGCATGAAAGTAAGCAGTGTTGAACTTCCTCCGTTTGTTGATGGGTATGCCCGGGGTGGATGGATATACGGCTTCCTTTTTTGTGGAATGACATACACTGTATTGCTGCTGATTGAGCATGGCGCGGCGAGACATATCGCTCCGAAAAACATGTCATTGTTTCTAATCCTACAAGTCGTTATTTGCAGCCCAACAAGACTAATGGACAACGGTGCAATCGGCGCAACTCGCCTGTTGGTCCTCGAAGCAATAATGTGCTTTGTTCTATTCTATGTATTCACAGCAGTCGCAAAGAGCCTCGGGAACAATCAGGCATCAAAACCTGAAGCCTTTGCATGAGACTGCCTGTGCCGCTTCACTCGATCCGATGAACTCATCGACGAATATGTCGAACGCATACCATGAATCCAGAATATATCGATTACCGAGAATGGAAGGGTTGGGGCCGCGAAAACGCCTTATCTGGAGCAAATGCCCGGTACTTTGAAAAGGAGATCTTTAGAGATCTCACGAGAAAGCCGAATTCTCTTTTAGAAATAGGCTTCGGCAACGGGGAGTTTCTAGAGTGGGCAAAGACTCAAAATCTCAACATTACGGGATTGGAAATTATTCCTGAGTTAGTGACCGCTGCAGTCTCAAAGGGATTTGAGGCGTTTCACAGCAATATCGCATCCGAGTCCGAAGACAACTCTCTCGCAGGGAGAAAGTTCGACTGTATCGTCGCGTTTGACGTCATCGAACACCTTTCAACAGAAGAAATCAGGCATTTTCTCAAGAAGGTGCGGGATTTATTGAGTGATGACGGACGCGTCATCTTGCGCTTTCCGAATGGCGAAAGTCCGTTTTCCATACCTCTATTAAACGGCGACCATACACATCGTTCCTGGCTTTGCCGTGCAAAACTTGAACATTTGTGTATCAATTCCGGCCTCGCGATTCAAACCTACCGCAATGCGTCGCGCGTCGCGAACGAATCTCGCTACCGCTATGCAAAGAGACTGTTCTTTCTGCTAAGAGACCTCATTGAAATCATACTTGGCTACACGTATTATTCGAAGAGATTGCCCCTCGACCCTAATGCCGTTGCGATTCTAAGGAAGCAGAACCCAACTGTATAACTTGCTAAGTAACGCCACCAATCCATCCCATTTTGCATTGCTTTATAAACCCCTGGCATTATCGCAGCGCCAAGTGACCAAGGCCACTATTGCTATCGAGTCGATGGCTAAATTCCGGTGTTGTTCCGCATGTACCATAAATACAGGCGAATTTGCGAGCAAGTGGCTTCAATCGTGCAGAAATTTTTTTCGCTTTGTTGTATTTACTTGAGTCACGTTTCTATCCGGCTCCCCCTCGCATGTATTCAGTTGGTTAATTAACTAATTCGCCTTGATATCACACATCAACGTTAGAAATCTCAAGTCCGACTGACAAAACACCATCGAAACATGCCGCAGCCCGCACCGTCCCAATCGTAAGAAAGAATGACAGACACGCAACCCAAGCCTCACGTCACACTCGTTTTGCGTTGCCCAAGGCCTGGAATCCATAGTATTGAGCGCCTTTTTCGGACCCTGGAACCCCTAATAAGCCGTGACTATCACTGTGAATTCCTCACACTTCCAAAGACCAGAATTTCGTTACGCAACCTAATCGCTAACATTGCGCACGTATACTTCCATTCGACAGACGTATTACATATCACTGGGGATGCTCACTACCTCGCCATACCGACAAGAAAGAAGACTATACTTACCATCCACGACTGCGAAAGGTTGCGATCCTTCAAGGGGATCAAGAGAGCTATATACAAGCTTGTCTGGTTTAAACTCCCCTGTATCTTCGCAAGACGCATTACAGTCATCTCAGAGTCAACGCGAAAAGAGCTTGAAAAAGAAGTCGGACAACTAGGTGAGAAGTTAGTCGTAATCGAGAACTGCGTTACCCTCTCTACGGCGCCCACCAATCGCGAATTCGACAGTATTACTCCCAGTATTCTACAAATAGGTTCTGCTCGGCTAAAGAACCTCGATGGCCTGATAAAGGCAGTAAGAGGACTAAAGTGCAAACTTCATATTGTAGGAGCCATTTCGGACTCAAATCTAAAGCTTCTAAACGAGTATGGTGTGCTCTTCAAGAACGAATCGGACGTTTCCGACGAGCGCATGCGAGCTATTTATCATGAAAATGATATACTTTTTTTCGCTAGCCACAGTGAAGGTTTTGGACTTCCTATTCTCGAGGCACAATCCTGTGGTGTCCCGGTAATAACCTCTAGCAAAAGTAGCATGCCTGAAGTTGCCGGAGGCGCAGCTATTTTAGTGAACCCAGAAGACCCACTTGAGATACGTGCCGCCATTACAAAACTAATTACAGATCATGAATCTAGACGAGCGATGGTCGAAAAAGGCTTTTTGAACATTCGTCGATTTCAGCCGGAAATCATCGCTGCAAAGTATTGTGATCTCTATAGAGAGATGCTCGAGACGCGTTAATTCAAGACAGTACGATGCACGGAATACCACGACGTATAGTCCCCTAGTGACTACTTGCCTAGAGGATTCGCCACGGCATCTTTCTTCTTTGATCCTACACTGCGGTCTACTATCGTACATTTCAAGCAGTACGTCGAAATATCTTTTCTAATGCGCATCGTGCCGGCCGATCGCCGATATTTTGGCTTCGAACAACACCTTTCTCACAATTTATTTGTTTTGAAGGCGATATAAGTGAATCGCAAGCGTGCTTCTATTTTGGTGGATGCAAGCAACAGCGGGGGCGGATCCAACATTCTGGCTCAGTATCTCAATGATAAGCTAGTTGAATTCGGTCACAGTTGCTTCTTCGTAGTTCCCAAGCAGTTTACCAAAGAACTTAACCGATCCTACCAAATAAACTCCTTCGGTCCATTTGATCCGAGGCGGCAGGCCGCGATCGAGAAGCTTGCAACACAGTACAAACCAGACTCCATACTGTCTTTTGGAAACATTCCATTGCGAAAGCGCTTTCCAAATTGCCGCCATCTAACTTTTTTTCATAATGCATATCTTTTACCTGGATTAGCACCTAAAGCAATACCCCTCCGTGTACGTCTCCGGATTCTTGCAATCCAATTGAGCATTAAGTTTTTAAAGGTAAATACAGACACATGGATTGTTCAAACTAATTTTGTAAAGGGTCGTCTTGCGAAGTGGCTGCGGCTTGAAGACGGTAAAGTCGTCGTAGCTCCCTTTTTTAGGCCGCCACAATTTTCCATTGATGCCCAAAACATTAATCATAAACTTGACCTGTTCTATCCAAGCAATTTCTCTTACCACAAGAATCATTGCAATTTGATCCGGGCAATTTCTTGGTGCCAAGATCATAACCAGCGATTTACGCTTGGTCTAACCCTTGGGGAAGTGGCTGACCCGTCATTCCAAAGTGCATTGAACTCTGCGATTTCCAACGGCGCGGATATTCGACTACTGGGAACTATCAGCCATGATCAAGTTTTTTCAGTCATGCGGGAATCCAAAGCCGTTGTGTTTCCATCTGTTCTGGAAACACTCGGTCTTGGATTGGTAGAAGCCGCAACGCTCAAAAAACCCGTCGTGGCAAGCAACACGAACTGGATCGACGAGATCGTATCCACGGATTACAAGTTCGATCCAAGCTCACCGGAGTCAATCGGTCGAACCATTATTCGCTGTTTGAGCGAAGAGGAACAGAAGCCAGCAATTCGGAGAATCGAGGACAAAATTGACGTGGTGTGTGACCTGCTGTCGGGATACGCTTGCTAGTGATGCCATTATGCCACGCTCAAAGTCACTATAGATTGTTCGATCGCTAAGATTTTGTCATGGATCCGCAATCATTTGCGTATTGGAGTCGATACAGACTCTCTTTCAGTACTTTCTCGTGACTGTTTCGCTGCAGAAGTGTGAGTCATGTCTACACCGGAAAAATCAAACGTTCAGCAGTTTTGGGAGTCAGGCTCCTGCGGAGAACACCTGTATCTAGATGGTTTTTCTAGAGATGATTATTTAGAACATTCTCG
This sequence comes from Pirellula sp. SH-Sr6A, assembly GCF_001610875.1. NCBI lineage: Bacteria > Pseudomonadati > Planctomycetota > Planctomycetia > Pirellulales > Pirellulaceae > Pirellula > Pirellula sp. SH-Sr6A. Next base: position 1,638,636 of record NZ_CP011272.1, read on the forward strand.
GATCCGGTACGAACTTGAACCCGAGATCTTGGCATTTGGAGACTTCGAACGATATTCAGGGAAAGTCACCCTTGAGATTGGAGTAGGGCTGGGGGCCGATCATCAGCGACTTGCGGAGTCAGGAGCGATTCTTACTGGAGTCGACCTAACTGAGCGCGCTGTAAGTCATTGCCAGCGCCGATTCGAACAATTGGGACTAAAATCTAGATTGCTGACTGCAGATGCTGAGAACCTGCCGTTCGATGATTGCTCTTTCGATGCTGTTTATTCTTGGGGTGTGCTACATCACTCACCCGACACACCGAAGGCTATTCAAGAAGTCTACCGAGTGCTAAAGCCAGGCGGCTTCGCAAAGATCATGATTTACCACAAGTATTCGATAGTTGGGTATATGCTTTGGAGTCGGTACGCACTTCTCCGCGGGCGTCCTTTTCTTTCGCTGGACTCCATTTATTCAGACTACCTCGAAAGCCCCGGAACAAAGGCTTATTCGATTAATGAGGCAAGATCGCTTTTTAGCCGCTTCGACGTAAAGGGAATCGAGACGAATCTGACCCATGCGGATCTTCTGACTTCTGAAGCAGGGCAACGGCACCGCGGTCAACTTTTGAAATTCGCTAAAGCCATTTGGCCGAGGTCGTTCATTAAACGGTTCCTTAAAGGCCACGGATTGCAGTTGATGATCGAGGTTGAGAAGCCGAAATAAGCTGCTGAAAGTAAACAGAAGTTACCGGCTTCAATCACAAGCACGTTGAGTGCTTGGGCGAACCGGTGACTAGTCGAACTACTCCGTGGAATCTCGTCCGGTGGTAGCTGCCGTGCAAGTGAAGCTGTTTCATGTGTTCGCTAGAACCTCCTATGCCATCGCCGGGACAGAAGTGTGCCTCGCATCAGACAACAAAAACGCTTTGGAATTGGTCGCTTGGTTGACCGCGCAAACAAAAACCGAAAAGCACGACATTTTGTCGTACCGATTTCTTGCAAATTTTGAATCCACATGAATACTTGTTTCGGTGTCCACGCATCCTCACCGTTTAACGCCGAGATTACCGTATGTGCGGTATTTTTGTCGCCCTTGCCAACAGAGCGACGCCCCATTTGACGCCATTCTTTCATCTTCAGGATCACCGTGGCCCTGACGAGAATGCGATTCTTTTCGAATCCCCGCTCGCACTCGGCCACCAACGGCTGGCGATTCAGGATCTGTCCCCAAACGGGAGCCAGCCTATGCGGACCCCCGATGGCCGATTCACCATCGTATTCAATGGGGAAATCTACAACCATCTAGATATTCGACGACAGCTTCTTTCCCATGTCTCATTCCGAGGGCATTCCGATACCGAAACCCTTCTCCACACATTCGCAACCCTCGGGCTCGATGCCCTTCCAAAACTCAACGGGATTTTTACATTCGCTGTCTTCGACAAACGATCCCAAAAATTGACCATCGCACGCGACCCACTGGGCGTCAAACCAGCATATTTCTACAGCAGTAACGACGAGTTTTTCCTCGCCTCGGAGCTAAAGTCACTCGCGTTTCTCCCTGGCATCGACAAATCCCTCAACCATCAGGCAATCTCCAACTACCTGACCTTTCTTTGGTCTCCCGGCGAACAAACTCCTTTCGCCAAGATCAAAAAACTCGAAGCAGGTCACTTCCTGGAAATTGACTTAACCTCCTTCTCCGGGTCGGTCCGCCCTCAACAGTACTACGAACTCCCTTTCTCCGGCGAACGTACCTCATTCCGCTCCACCGATGATTGCGTCGACCAACTCGATTCACTCCTCCAACAAACGGTCAAGCGTCAACTCCTTGCGGATGTGCCGGTCGGTTTCTTCCTGTCCGGAGGACTAGATTCCAGCCTTCTCGCCGCCATCGCACGAAAACAAATCGGCGAATCGTTCCGCTGCTACACAATTGGTAATCCCAACGAGGGGGGCCCCCATGGAAAAACCTCCGACGGCTTTGTGGATGATTTTACTTACGCACAGAAAGTAGCCCAATCTCTCGACTTGGACCTCCAAGTGGTCGACGGTAACCACGAAGTCCTCGACCACTTCGACGAAATGATATGGCACCTGGACGAACCGCAAGCGGACGTCGCTCCTCTCCATGTTCGTAATATTTGCCGGCATGCACGCTCTCTAGGAGATATCGTCCTTATCGGAGGTACCGCCGCAGACGATTTGTTTAGTGGCTATCGCCGCCATCAAGCGGAATCCCTTGAGAGGTTTTTGTCTTGGATCCCTACTCCCATCCAATCTGCTTTGCGATCTCTTGGCGGATACCTCCCCAACACCAACCCCACAGCTCGCAGGGCGAAGAAGCTGCTTCTCCAGCTTGGCAAACAAAGCTTGGAACGCGCAGCCGGCTTCTACACCTGGCTCGATAAGTCTCGCGTTGCGAAGCTATTCGACCGCTCCATCCAATGCGAATTGAAAGACTACGATCCGTCGAATTGCCTCATTCAATCCCTTGCGAAGATCCCCGACGAATCGTCCCTTCTCAACCAAATGCTTTTCTGGGACCTGAAATACTTCTTGGCCGACCATAACCTGAATTACACCGACAAAATGAGCATGGCAGAGGGCGTGGAAGTCCGGGTCCCTTACCTCGATCTCGATCTTGTCAAGTTCGCATGCGAACTCCCGATTAACCTCAAAATGCGAGGTAAAACGACAAAGTACATCCTCCGCAAAGTTGCCGAGCGGTACTTACCTCACGATGTGATTTATCGGCCCAAGACCGGATTTGGTGGCCCGGTCCGAAAATGGCTTGTCGATGGTAAATTGGATGTTCGCTTTCGGAACTTGCAACAACATGGTTTCGAAAAAGTCTTCGACACCAACGCCGTAAACGACTTGGTTCAAGCAACCAAGCGCGGCGAAACCGACGGTAGTTATTCTCTTCTGGCTGTCTTGGCCGTCGACTCGTGGATGAATCAATTCATGGGCGATGGATCAGCAAAGATTCGCCGCCTCGTAACGACAGCCGCATAACAATAGCCGTTTTCCAAAAGGCGATCTCTATTCCTACCTGTCTCCGACAGGTATGCCGCCGTCCAACCACCCTGCAAACCACTTTCCTGCACCTTCCACCGACTGGGCTGCAGAGGGGTGAACGAATACCGCTCTGAGAGCGGTGAAAACAGAAACGCCGCTTAGAAAGCGGCTACTTCTCGCCCTTCGCCCTTCGCTACTCGCCCTTCGCTACTCGCTACTCGCTACTCCCCTATGTTTGATATCTGCGTTCTCGGTCTCGGTTATATCGGGCTTCCTACTGCCTCCATCTTTGCAACCAAAGGGAAGAAAGTCCTCGGGGTCGACGTGGTACCGCATGTTGTCCAGACGATCAACGAAGGACGGATCCATATCGAAGAACCTGATCTGGATATCCTCGTCCGCGCTGCAGTCCAAAGCGGAAATCTTACCGCCGCTACCGCCCCCCAACCTGCCGCCACCTTCATCGTCGCGGTCCCCACTCCCTTCCATCATGGCGATGGAACCAATTTGCCCGATCTCTCCTTCGTAGAAGCCGCTACCCGATCCCTCGCCCCTGTCGTGAAGAAAGGGGATCTCATCATCCTCGAATCGACAAGTCCCGTTGGGACAACCGAACTGATGCGGGACTGGCTGCTCGACGCGTGTGGAGGCCAATTCACCGAAGAGGATTTCCTCTTCGCCCACTGCCCGGAACGGATTCTCCCCGGCCAAATGCTCAAAGAACTGGTCTCGAACGATCGAATCGCTGGAGGACTCACCGCAGAAGCCTCCGAAAAGGCAAAGGAACTCTACGAAACCTTCTGCTCCGCCGAGATCTTCACCACCGACGCCCGCACCGCGGAAATGGCGAAACTGACCGAGAACTCCTACCGCGATGTGAATATTGCCTTCGCGAACGAACTCTCCATGGTCTGCGATTCTCTCAATATCGATGTCTGGGAATTGATCCAACTGGCCAACCGTCACCCTCGCGTGAAGATCTTGCAACCCGGCCCCGGAGTCGGGGGCCATTGCATCGCCGTCGACCCCTGGTTCATCGTCGCCGCTTGCCCCGATCGAGCCCGTCTCATTCGCACCGCTCGGGAAGTAAACGACTCCAAACCAAACCATGTGATCGAGCAAGTCAAAGAACGTGCCGAACGATTTCGCAAACCAGTCATCGCCTGCCTAGGCCTCGCCTTCAAAGCCGATGTCGACGACTTGCGTGAAAGCCCTTCGCTCCATATCGCCGAACAACTCGCGGACCTTTACGGCGAAGAGCTGATCGTGTGCGAACCGCATATCCAGGAGCTTCCCAAATCGCTCATCGGCAAGGCCAAACTGGAACCGGCCGATGAAGCGATCAAACGCGCCGATATCGTGTTGCTGTTGGTCGACCACAAGCCCTTCAAAAAACTCCCCAAACGTATCCTCGATCAACGCGTCGTCATCGACACCCGAGGATGCTGGAAATGAAGAAAGTAGCGAGTAGCGAGTAGCGAGTAGCGAGATAAGAAAGAAGCAGTGAGAGTTGAGAGGCCTTAGTCCTGTTAGGGACGAAAGATGGTTTTTCAAGCCTTCGTAAAAGATCTCGCCCACACGCAACTCGCATTGTTCAAGGCACCCCGATACGATCATTCGCGCAAGACGCAAAACAAGAAGCCGCGCCCATCCGATATTGCCTCACATCGCGATGATACAATTCCACTATTCCGGGATGCTCTTTCGTCCCTACCGGGACTAAAACCACTCGCCACTAAGCACTAAGCACTAAGCACTAAGCACTAAGCACTAAGCACTAAGAACTAAGAACTAAGAACACCGTTCGGAGAACGGTTCCCCCCTATGCTGCAAGTTTTGCAAAACCTCGGTAATGGACAAACGATGCTCGAAGAAGTTCCCGTGCCGGCGGTCTCCTCTGGCAGGCTCTTGATCCGCACGGAATCGACTCTTATCTCCGCAGGTACAGAGAAGATGCTGGTCGAGTTCGGGAAGGCAGGTTGGCTGGGGAAAGCCAAAGCGCAACCGGAGAAGGTCAAGCAGGTTCTCGACAAAATCAAAACCGATGGCTTGCTCCCCACCCTCGAAGCCGTATTCACCAAGCTTGGGGAACCCCTTCCACTCGGATACTGCAACGCGGGTACCGTCGTTGATATCGGCAGCGGTGTCACCGAATTTCAAATCGGCGACCGTGTGGTCTCGAATGGCCCGCATGCCGGCTTTGTCTCAGTACCTAAAAACCTATGCGCACGGATCCCGGATAATGTCCCTTCCGAGGAAGCCGCCTTTACGGTGCTGGCCAGTATCGCGCTGCAAGGGATCCGCCTTGCTGCCCCCACTCTGGGTGAATCGGTCGTGGTCTATGGATTGGGATTGATCGGCCTTATCACGGTTCAACTCCTTCGCGCCAATGGATGCCATGTCATCGGGATCGATATCCACCCGGACCGATTGAAGCTCGCACGCGACTTCGGTGCCGAAACGATTCACGGCCTGGAATGCAGTGATATCGGCGGCATGGTCCATAACCTCACGCAGCAACGCGGGGCCGATGCGGTCTTGATCACTGCTTCCGCCAAATCGGATGACATTGTCCGGCATGCCGCCAAGTCGTGCCGCAAACGAGGGCGTATCGTATTGGTGGGTGTCGTCGGACTTCAATTGAACCGAAGCGATTTCTACGAAAAGGAACTCTCTTTCCAAGTCTCCTGCTCCTATGGTCCCGGTCGCTACGACGCGTCGTACGAAGAGGGAGGGAACGACTATCCCATCGGATTTGTTCGTTGGACCGAGCAACGCAACTTCGAAGCGATCTTGCAGATGTTGGGGAGAGGGCAAGTTTCGTTCACCAAACTTCTCACGCACCGATATCCGATCGATCAAGCGGTCGCGGCCTACGAAACTATTCAAAAGAACCCTAGCTCGCTCGGGGTTCTCCTTGAATTTCCGCAGGACACTCCTCGAACACAGACCCTGTCGATCGCCCATGCGTCCCCCTCTGCATCGTCCCTCTCCCAGGTAACGGCAGCCGCGATCGGAGCAGGGAACTTCACACGCGCCACACTGTTGCCTGCGATGAAGGGGCTACCGGTCCGGTGGAAATTTGTCGCCGGACGTTCCACTCCCTCGGAAGTGCAGCATACGGCCAAGAAGTTTGGTTTTGAACGCGCAACAACCGATCTCACCGAAGTACTGTCGGATCCTGAAATCAATCTCGTCTTCCTCACCACGAATCACGATTCGCACGCCCAGCTCATCTGTCGATCGCTGGAGGCCGGGAAGCATGTCTTCGTGGAGAAGCCCTTAGCGATTACTCGCGAACAGCTCGACAGCGTCATTGCGACGGCGGCGAACGCGCCATCGTGCAGACTGATCGTCGGGTTCAACCGTCGGTTTAGTCCGCACACCGTTCGTTGCAAAGAACTGCTTCGGGGACGTACCGGTCCGGTAGCGATGCAGATCATGATCAACGCCGGGAGCATCCCTGCGAACCACTGGGTTCACGATCCCTTGGTCGGTGGCGGGCGGATCATCGGAGAAGCCTGTCACTTCCTCGACTGGATGAGTTATGTGACCGACAGCGAGATTCGAATCGTTTCCGCATCACAGCTGGCAGGCGGGGAAGCGATCCACGAGGACAAGATGACCATCAATGTTACATTGGAAGATGGCAGTATCGGCAACCTTTGCTACTTCGCCAATGGCAGCAAAGCCTATCCCAAAGAAACCTACCGCGTCTTTTCGGATGATCGGGTTCTGGAGATCGATAACTTCCGCGTGACCCACGGTTATGGGTTCAAGGGATTTCGAAGATTCAAAACAGCCCGGCAGGAGAAGGGGCATAAAGAGCAATTCACAGGCTTGCTCGAAGCATTGCAAGGCAAGCGGGCATTCGAAAGCGATTTAGGTCGCTACGTCAACACAACGCTCGCATCGCTCGCCGCCGTCGAATCCGCCTCGACCCATACCACCATCACGCACCTTGTGTAAGTAAGCAAGTACGGTCGAGGACGAGCCGTTCCACAATGTCGATCTGTTGTCCTCAACAGATCAGGATCGCCTAACGCATCACGCAAGTTAGGATTCACTCCCAGACAGCGTGAGGGACTTTCCCGGACCGCGTACGGGAAAGGTGGCTTAGTCGATAGTAAGCTGGTACTCCGTGCAAGAACGGTCGAGGACGAGCCGTTCGACAATGTCGATCTGTTGTCCTCAACAGATCTGGAGCGATTGACGCATGGCACAAGGTAAGATCGTTTCGGCAACCGTGCGTTGAGGAAGCATTCGGGGGGAGATTCCCGTGTACCGGATGGCGGCGGGGCGATTCCCGTAAGAGCATCGGCAAGGTGAGCGAACATTCGCTTTGGCTTTTCATCCTGAAAGGATCAAAGCTTGTAGCCGGGGGTTGAGCGCAGCAACACCCCCGGTCACGCCCCACACCCTCTTCTATCCCGAAGGGATTACAGAGTCATCTTGCATCCCGTCGGGATGCGAAAACCTTGGGAAACACACCGGGGGTGTCGCTTGCGCTCAACCCCCGGCTAATGGCTCAAGTCCTTTCAGGACAAACGAAGAAAACGTTCGACAATGTCGATCTGTTGTCCTCAACAGATCTGGAGCGCCTAACGCATCACGCAAGTTAGGAAACTCTCCAAGACAGCGTGACGGGAGAGGTAGCTTAGTCGATAGTAAGGTGGCACTCGGTGCTGGAACGGTCGAGGACGAGCCGTTCGACAATGTCGATCTGTTGTCCTCAACAGATCTGGAGCGCCTAACGCATCACGCAAGTTAAGTATCTTTCCCAGACAGCGTGCGGGACTCTCCTACACAGCGTGAGGGAGAGGTGGCTTAGCCGATAGAAAGGTGGTACTCGGTGCTGGAACGGTCGAGGACGAGCCGTTCGACAATGCACTACTCACTACTCGCTACTCACTACTCGCTACTCACTACTCACTACTCACTACTCACTACTCACTACTCACTACTCACTACTCACTACTCACTACTCACTACTCACTACTCGCTACTCACCACTCGTTACTCGCTAATTGAGCAAGATGCACGTATTGTATTTCCATCAGTATTTTTCGACGCGACAAGGTAGCACGGGGACGCGATCCTATGAGATGGCGCAAAAGCTGCTCCAACGAGGACATTCGGTCACCATGGTCTGCGCCAGCTACGGGGCTGCGAATACAGGTCTTACTGCCCCATTCCAAAACGGACGCCGCGAGGGGACTGTCGATGGCATCCATGTCATCGAACTGGAATTGCCCATTTCCAATCGCGATAGCCTGCTCCAACGAACTTGGACCTTTCTGAAATACTCGCTCCGCAGCTCCTGGATCGCGCTCACAACTCGATGCGATCTTGTCTTCGCGACCTCAACTCCTTTGACTGCCGCAATCCCAGGCTTGGTAGCAAGCTGGTTCCGATGGCGTCCCTTTGTTTTCGAAGTCCGCGATCTCTGGCCGGAGCTTCCCAAGGCGATGGGAGTCATCAAGAACCCGGTCGTCCTCTTTCTCATGGCTGTTTTGGAGAAGCGAGCGTATCGAGCTTCGAAACGATGCATTGGGCTTGCTCCCGGCATCGTCGATGGCATTGCGAAGCATATTCCTCGCGAGCGCGTCGCCTTGGTCCCCAACGGTTGCGATCTGGATTTCTTTGATCCAGAAACGAACAAACCTTGGCGCCCCGAATCGATCGCCTCGGATGACTTCGTAGCGATCTTCGCAGGCACCCACGGGCCCGCCAACGGTCTGGATGCCGTTCTCGATGCCGGTAAAGTTCTCCAGCAACGAGGACGAAACGATATCAAGCTTCTGCTGGTCGGAGATGGGAAAACCAAAGATCGATTGATCCGCCGTGTCAACGACGAGAACATCACCAACGTCCTCTTTCATGGCAATGTTCGCAAGGAGCTGGTACCGGGCCTATTGCAGGGAGCCGATGTGGGGATGCAGATCTTGGCCAACGTTCCTGCATTTTACTACGGAACATCCCCCAACAAATTCTTCGACTATCTCGCCGCAGGGGTACCCGTCCTCAACAATTACCCCGGATGGGTTGCAGATTTAGTCCAAGCGAACCAGTGTGGCAAAGCCATTCCACCGGACGATTCCAACGCGTTTGCCGACGCGCTGTGTTGGATGGCAGACAACCGCGAGGCCTGTCGCGCCATGGGACTTGCCTCCCGCGCCCTGGCGATGCGCGAGTTCAACCGCGACCGTCTCTCCGACTCCTTCGTCGACGTCCTCGAACAAGCTGCCAAGTAGTAGCGGCTTGTAATAGCCGTTTTCCAAACGGCGTTTCTGTTGCTGCTTGTCTTCGACAGGCAACACCTCCCCGCAATCTCGCATCGCGATCGTCCCTTGGATGGTAAAAGAAAAGCGAAGATTGCGGTCAGAGACTGGCTAGGACGCGCGACACCGTTCGGAGAACGGCTGGTACATAAACGCGGTTCGGAAAACGGCTATTACTTGATGAATCCTCTCGCTAAAGCTTATTGGATCGCGAAAGGGGTCGGATGGGACAATGTTCCTCGCCGGCTCCTTCAATCGTTTGCACTCCGTTCCGGTCGTTTGATTCGGAGCCAAAACCCAAGCCTCTATGCTTCGGATCGATGCCCTCTCGCATCGATAGAACCCTCCAACCGGATATCGCAATGGCACCGACGGCGCGAACGCTTTTTTCCGATGCCCCAATCGGAAAAACTTCGTTCGATCGTTCCACAGGATACTTGGAATGAACAAGTCGTTGCACCCATCCAATCCGCCTTGGCGGGCCATTATCCTATGTTCAGCCATTGGACCTCTCCTGTCGGCTGGCCACCGAACTTCCAGTCCGATGCAACCCATCAAATCGATTGGCCCGTCGGCCCCCTATGGCCGCGCACCACCCGATCGGGAGGAGAACGCGACGATATCAAACTGGTATGGGAGCCTTCGCGGCTTACCCTGCTCTATCACTTGGCGCGTGCCTATCGATTCGATGGCGACGAAACGTTTGCTCAGGCCGTTTGGGAGTTGATCGAAGCCTGGGTGGACCAGAATCCGGTGAATCAAACGGTGGCTTGGGGGTGCGGGCAAGAAGTCGCGTTTCGATGGATGGCCGTCTTGTTCAGCGTCATCGCGGTATTGGAGAGTCCAGCCACAACCCCTGACCGACTCAAGAAGGTTGACCTCCTGGCTTGGCAGTCCGCGAAACGGATCGCGTCCAATATCAACTACGCGATCAGTCAAGAAAACAACCATGCGTTGAGCGAAGCGGTTGGGCTGTGGACGGTCGGCCTCATGTACCCGGAACTTCCGGAAGCAGAGCAATGGAAACGCCAAGGCAGAACAACCCTCGAATCGGAAGTCTCCCGGCAGATTTACGAGGACGGTTCCTACGTGCAACATTCGATGTCCTACCATCGTGTCATGCTCGACGACATGCTGTGGGCGATCCGACTTGGTTCTATCAACAACGATCCGCTTCGTAGTGAGACGATCGAGAGAGTCGGTAGTGCAATTCGCTGGTTGGATCAATTCGTCGACGATACGACAGGCCGAGTCCCCAACCTCGGTTCGAACGATGGTGCGAATATCCTGCCTTTATCCTGCAGCGACTACCTCGATTATCGGCCGGTACTCCTGGCTGGTTCCACGATGCTTGGCATCCCCGTACGCGATCGAGAGTACGGACTCGCAGTGGAAAAGTCCCTTTGGTTGAACGGTGATGCCTCCATCGCGACCAACAAGCCTGCGACGACTCCTGCCGAAGAATCTTATTGGGATGCACCGAAGGGAGGCTATGCCATCCTACGCCATGGGAAAGGCTATTTGCTTCTCAAGGGATCGAACTACCGAGACAGACCAGGCCAATGCGACATGCAGCATGTCGACCTATGGCATGAGCATGAAAATGTCCTACGGGATGCCGGGAGCTACTTCTACTACCATCGAGATCCTCAGTGGAAGAAACTCTTTTACTCAGTCGCTTCGCACAATAGTGTGCAATATGGATCGCGGGAGCAGATGACCAAGGGCCCGAATTTTCTTTGGTTCCATTGGCCGTTCGTCGAGGAGCGAATCGTTCACCCCACTCACCTGAAACTCACGGTGCGTTACAACACGACAACTCCTTATCGGCATTGCCGCCAAATCGATCGAGACGGTTCGCTCTACATCATTCGCGATTCACTTCAAACGCTCGATGGAAAGAACGGAGAGGGCGATTACGTCTGCCGGTGGCGTATCAGTCCCAATTGGCAATGGCAATGGAACGAGCCACAATGGGTCGGGGTGAAAGATGATCGGACCCTATGCCGCATCGAGTTCCGAAGCACGTGCCGCATCGACACGCAGATTGTGGAGGGATGGGAATCCCTCTATTATGGGAGCAAATCGAAGCTGCCCGTCATGGAAGTTCGATTTCAGAATGGCGAATTAGAGACGCGTATTGAATGCTGCGATGACGCCCAACGCTCAAATCCTTCATAACAAAATCAACGAGGTCCTGGAGGAGTCGGGGAGGGAGAGAGTGGCAGAGCTAACGCCGCTCGCTCGCCTCAAGCAAGATCTCGACTTGGACTCCCTCGACTTGGCAGTCCTCACCGTGAAAATCGAGGCCGCTACAGGAATCGACATCTTTGCGGATGGTCTCGTCGAAACCGTCGGAGAGATCCTTGCGAAAATGCAACGCTGATCGCCCCTTCTTCGTCGATCACCCAATCCTCGCCGAGCAATCCGCTCCCACCATCTGGACCTACCGAGATCTTTTGTCCGATCTCGCCGCCCTATCTCGTGGGGAAACGAGTGTGTTGGGGGGAGTCGACGGGCCGGTGGAGGGACGTTCGGGCAATGGCGAGAGCAAAGATCACCGTTCTGAGAACGGTTATTACCTTTTGCTGGGGGTGATCGCAAGGATCCTTCGCGATAGGGACTGCGATTTGTCGACTTCGGCCGGAGTCGAACTTCTTTCAAACCCACCCTCATGGTCAGGCTTGACGCAGTCGTCGGACGCAGATCGTTCGGACATGGCGTTCCTATTGCCAGATGGCACCTTCGACGGCGAAGCACTTTCGTCGCGGGTTCTAGCGTCGAAGAGCCATATCGTCCTATCGACTTCGGGAACCACCGGAGATCCCAAGCCGATCCGGCAGTCGATCGGAAACCTTGCCCGAGCTGTCCAAATCTCCCCGAAACATGGGAACGATGTTTGGGGTCTGGCGTACCAACCGACCAAGATTGCGGGTATCCAAGTTCTCCTGCAAGCCCTTTGCAACGGGAACACGCTGGTGAACCTTTTCGGTCTCCCGGTGCCAACGGCGCGGGAGTGGATCCGCCGCTTCCAAGTCTCGCACTTGAGCGCCACACCGACATACTTCCGATTGCTTGCCGCGGATACGGAGGCTTATCCGCTCGTCCAAGCGGTTACGGTGGGAGGGGAAGTGGCGGATGCATCGATTCGAGCTCGTCTGGGGCAGCTTTTTCCTAACGCTCGATTCCGGAACGTCTACGCCTCCAGTGAGTTGGGGACTCTTTTTCACTCCCACGGCGATTCCTTTTTGGTTCCCGATTCCGTTCGCAATTCCATTCGAATCCAGGAGCAACGACTTTGGGTTCATCAAGACCTGGTTGCGGAGAATCTTCGCTCCCAATGTGTCGATGGTTTTTGGGATACCGGGGATTCCGTCGAAGTCCTTGGCGACGAGCCGCTTCAGATTCGCATCACGGGTCGGCGTTCGGATTGGATCAATGTGGGAGGGATGAAGGTCAATCCGCATGAAGTCGAAACGGCGCTTTGTTCTCTTCCCGGAGTGCTCGATGCGAGGGTCTTTGGTGTCCCGAATTCGGTCACTGGGAGCTTGGTCGCGGCCGAACTATCGATCGAACCCTCCTCCTCGCTCCGTGTTGCCGATGTCCGTCAGCTCCTGCAAGGGATTCTGCCCACGCATGCCATTCCCCGCGTGATAAGCTTCCGCGAGGGGCTGGTTATTTCGCCAACGGGAAAGAAGGAGCGACGAAGTTGAACATCTTGCTGACGGGAGGAACACGAGGGCTCGGTCGTTCCATCGCCGAATCCCTTCTTCGTCGGGGGGACCATGTGTGGATCTTGGCCCGCGATTCGGAGTCTTCAACCCGGGATTGGCCAGCCGAGTGGCCTGCGGAGTGCGAGCCGAAGTGGCGGGACCAAACGCACTGGGTTCAAGCAGACTTGTCCGACATCGCTGGGCTGAAAGGGGCTTTATCGCAAGGAATCGATAGCAACGCGATCCCCTTCGATGGCTTGGTCAACAACGCGGCCATCGCTTACGACGATCTTGTGACGAATTTATCGCTGAGCGAGCTTGAGCATAGCTTTCGAGTGAATGTCTTCGCACCGATGGAGCTGACCCGATTTGTTATTCGCAACATGCTGTTGCACCGACGCGGAGGTTCGTTGGTTCATATCAGTTCCATATGCAGTCGGACCGGGTACAAGGGGTTAGCGATGTATGGAGCCACGAAGGGGGCGTTGGAATCGTTTTCGAAGGGAGTCGCGCGTGAGTGGGGGAGCAAGGGGATACGGAGCAATTGCGTAGTACCTGGTTTCATGGAGACCGACATGTCGGGTGGATTGTCCGTGGAGCAGCGAGAGAAGATTTACCATCGCACGTCGTTACGGCAGGCAACGGATTTGGAGAGCGTAGCCTCGACGGTCTGTTTTCTCTTGAGCGACGCCGCCCGTTCTATCACCGGCCAAGACATCATCGTCGACGCAGGAAGTTTGTAAGTGGCGAGTGGCGAGTGGCGAGTGGCGAGTGGCGAGTGGCGAGTGGCGAGTGGCGAGTGGCGAGTGGCGAGGAGCGAGGAGCGAGGAGCGAGGAGCGAGGAGCGAGTGGCGAGTGGCGAGGAGCATGGAGTGAGGAGCATGGAGCGAGGAGCATGGAGTGAGGAGTATGGAGCATGGAGCGAAGGGCCTTAAAAATCAGAGAGACTCGCGGGCCACACGTAAGATTTTCCTCGGCGCAGGAACGGTCGAGGACGAGCCGTTCGACAATGTCGATCTGTTGTCCTCAACAGATCTGGAGCGCCTTACGCATCACGCAAGTTAAGTATCTTTCCCAGACCGCATACGGGACTTTCCCAGACAGCGTGCGGGAGGCTTGGCTTAGTCGATAGTATGATCGTACTCCGTGCAGGAACGGTCGAGGACGAGCCGTTCGACATTGTCGATCTGTTGTCCTCAACAGATCTGGAGCGATTGACGCATGGCACAAGGTAAGATCGTTTCGGCAACCGTGCGTTGAGGAAGCATTCGGGGGGAGATTCCCGTGTACCGGATGGCGGCGGGGCGATTCCCGTAAGAGCATCGGCAAGGTGAGCGAACATTCGCTTTGGCTTTTCATCCTGAAAGGATCAAAGCTTGTAGCCGGGGGTTGAGCGCAGCAACACCCCCGGTCACGCCCCACACCCTCTTCTATCCCGAAGGGATTACAGAGTCATCTTGCATCCCGTCGGGATGCGTAAACCTTGGGAAACACACCGGGGGTGTCGCTTGCGCTCAACCCCGGCTAATGGCTCAAGTCCTTTCAGGACAAACCAAGCAAACGTTCGACAATGTCGATCTGTTGTCCTCAACAGATCTGGATCGCCTGACGCATCACGCAAGAAAAGTATCTTTCCCAGACCGCGTACGGGAATCTCCACACAGCGTGAGCGAGACGTGGTCCGGTCGATAGAAAGCTGGTACTCGGTGCGGGAACGGTCGAGGACGAGCAGTTCGACATTGTCGATCTGTTGTCCTCAACAGATCTGGAGCGATTGACGCATGGCACAAGGTAAGTATCTTTCCCAGACCGCGTACGGGAATCTCCACACAGCGTGAGCGAGACGTGGTCCGGTCGATAGTAAGCTGGTACTCCGTGCAGGAACGGTCGAGGACGAGCCGTTCGACATTGTCGATCTGTTGTCCTCAATAGATCTGGAGCGATTGACGCATGGCACAAGGTAAGAACGTTTCGGCAACCGTGCGTTGAGGAAGCATTCGGGGGGAGATTCCCGTGTACCGGATGGCGGCGGGGCGATTCCCGTAAGAGCATCGGCAAGGTGAGCGAACATTCGCTTTGGCTTTTCATCCTGAAAGGATCAAAGCTTGTAGCCGGGGGTTGAGCGCAGCAACACCCCCGGTCACGCCCCACACCCTCTTCTATCCCGAAGGGATTACAGAGTCATCTTGCATCCCGTCGGGATGCGTAAACCTTGGGAAACACACCGGGGGTGTCGCTTGCGCTCAACCCCCGGCTAATGGCTCAAGTCCTTTCAGGACAAAAGGACGAGCCGTTCGACATTGTCGATCTGTTGTCCTCAACAGATCTGCATCGCCTGACGCATCACGCAAGAAAAGTATCTTTCCCAGACAGCGTACGGGAATCTCCACACAGCGTGAGCGAGACGTGGTCCGGTCGATAGAAAGCTGGTACTCGGTGCGGGAACGGTCGAGGACGAGCAGTTCGACATTGTCGATCTGTTGTCCTCAACAGATCTGGAGCGATTGACGCATGGCACAAGGTAAGATCGTTTCGGCAACCGTGCGTTGAGGAAGCATTCGGGGGGAGATTCCCGTGTACCGGATGGCGGCGGGGCGATTCCCGTAAGAGCATCGGCAAGGTGAGCGAACATTCGCTTTGGCTTTTCATCCTGAAAGGATCAAAGCTTGTAGCCGGGGGTTGAGCGCAGCAACACCCCCGGTCACGCCCCACACCCTCTTCTATCCCGAAGGGATTACAGAGTCATCTTGCATCCCGTCGGGATGCGTAAACCTTGGGAAACACACCGGGGGTGTCGCTTGCGCTCAATCCCCGGCTAATGGCTCAAGTCCTTTCAGGACAAAAGGACGAGCCGTTCGACATTGTCGATCTGTTGTCCTCAACAGATCTGCATCGCCTAACGCATCACGCAAGTTAAGTATCTTTCCCGGACCGCATACGGGACTTTCCCAGACTGCGTGAGGGAGAGGTGGCTTAGTCGATAGAAAGGTGGTACTCGGTGCAAGAACGGTCGAGGACGAGCCGTTCGACAATGTCGATCTGTTGTCCCCAACAGATCTGCATCGCCTAACGCATCACGCCAGTTAGGAAGCTCTCCCAGACAGCCTGCGGGACTTGCCAAGTCAGCGTGAGTGAGAGGTGGCTTGGTCGATGGTATGGTGGTACTCGGCGCAGGAACGGTCGGGGACGAGCCGTTCGACAATGTCGATCTGTTGTCCTCAACAGATCTGCATCGCCTAACGCATCACGCAAGTTAAGTATCTTTCCCGGACAGAGTGCAGGATTTTCCAAGACAGCGTACGGGAGAGGTGGCTTAGTCGATAGTATGGTGGTACTCGGCGCATGAACGGTCGAGGACGAGCCGTTCGACATTGCCACTCGCCGCTCATTTCCCCGGGAAAATCCGATAAAAGCGAATTTGCGGGCCGACGAATACGCCCATTTTCGCAAGCCTAAGTAGTAACCGGTTTCAAACCGGTGTTCCGGGAGCTAGATTAGCGACCGGCAAGTATTCGCCGTTCTCCGAAAGGTGTTTCTGTTCCTACCGTTCTCAGAACGGTATTTGCATTCCGACCGCCCGAGGGCAGCTCGGAATACCGTTTTGAAAACGGTAGGATCACAAACGCCGCTTGGAAAGTGGCTACTACCATAAGCGCCGTTTGAAAAAGGGCTACTACTTTGGCGGCTGATTCGTGAAAACGGAACCATGGCATGGCTGGCTTAGTCATCTTCGGAAATCGAACGGCAGTCGAAGTTGCTGAGGCTGCAGAGCTTGGGTGCAAGCACTTGTTCGACACCATCCTGGTCCGATTCTTCGCGGAACCCGAGTTCTCGCAATCGCTCGCACCGGAGCTAGAATCGCAATTGGGTGCCGTGCATTACCTCGCGGGTGTCGCGGATGTGATGGCTAAACTGAGAATTATTTCCGCTTGCTCCGCGCGAGGTTGGCAACCCGCCACGGTCATCCATCCCTCAGCCGTGGTCGCGTCTTCAGCCCACATCGGGGATGGCGTTTTCATCGGTCCGCTCGCGGTTATCTCTTCGCATGCCCAAGTCGCCGAGCATGCCATTGTCCACCTTCATGCTTCCATCGGACACGATGCCCACGTAGGCGCCTACTCCGCAGTCCTCCCAGGCGCACGTGTCAGCGGAAATGTCCGAATCGGCAAACGAGCTCTGATCGGTAGCAACGCGTTTCTCAATGCAGGAATCTCCATCGGCGAAGACTCGCAGGTCGATGCCTTGACCTACGTCTCCCGCCATTTACCTCCGGGGATGCTTGTTTCCACTCGATCACCACGACCGGTTCCACGAGTCAATCTCTCTGGAGTCACTGAATGAATTTGGCTCAACAAATCGTAGCACGGGTCGAACAAGCGATCGGGAGGAGCAATGAGACGATCCTTCTGCATCGCCCCTACTTCCCTCCCTCGACCAATCGATACGTCCAAGAATGCGTGGACACGGGGTGGGTAAGCTCCGCCGGTTCCTATGTCACGCGTTTCGAGCAGCTCCTCGCCCAAACCACCGGTGCCAAAAGAGCGGTTGCCACCGTCAATGGGACCGCAGCATTGGAAATGTGCTTTCGTTTGGCAGGAGTCCAGAGCGGCGATGAAGTTCTCGCACCCTCGCTTACATTCGTCGCCACCGCCAATGCCATCCACCACTGTGGAGCCATCCCCCACTTCGTCGACGTTTCGGTCGAACGGCTTTCCATTTGCCCTGAAGCATTGCGCCGGTATTTGCAGGCGATTGCGACGACCGGAAGCCATGGAAAGCTGGTAAACAGGCAAACAGGTCGACGCATAGGTGCACTATGCGTGATGCATTGCTTTGGACATCCCGCAGCACTCGATGACCTCCTCGCGATCTGTCGGGAATTCGATCTCACTCTCATCGAAGATGCGGCGGAATCGCTGGGTTCCTACTACCGGGGCTCGCACACCGGCAGGCTCGGGCTTTTGTCCGCGGTGAGCTTCAACGGGAACAAGATTGTCACGACTGGAGGTGGTGGTGCCATCTTGACCGACGATGAGCAATTGGCCGATTTGGCAAAACATGTGACAACCACTGCGAAAGTCCCTCACCGATGGGAATTCCACCACGATCGCATCGGGTGGAACTTTCGAATGCCTAACATCAACGCCGCGCTCGGCGTAGCGCAACTCGAAATCTTCTCTCAGCTTCTGGCGGCCAAACGGGAGTTGAAGGACCGTTACGAACGAGCGTTCGGCGATCTCGAGCCAGTCACCTTGCTCAGCGAGCCATCCGATGGCCAAAGCAACTATTGGCTCAACGGATTCCGCATCCCTGGAGCCTCGGTAGCCGAACGAGACGCAGTACTCGATGCGCTCAATAGCGCCGGATATCAAAGCCGTCCAATCTGGGAGCCGATGCATCAACTTCCGATGTTCGCGAACAGCCCCCGTGACGACTTGCCCCGAACCGAACAACTGAAAGGGGAGATCGTCAACATCCCCAGTTCGGCCGACCTCGTACCTTCCCACCTATTAGAGGCCGTGACTCCCCTATGAAACCCATCGCGATCATCGGCTGTGGTGGGCATGCGAGCGTGGTGCGGTCCGCTTTGCTCGCGCTCCATCGAACGATCCTTGTTTCGACCTGTATGGATCCAACACAAGTAGATCGGACCATGTTCCCTTGGGAAATCATGACCGATGGAGAACTACTTTCACGATACAGCCCAGACCAGATCGAGTTGGTATTAGGGATCGGCTGGACTTCCCCCAACAACGCCTCCTCTCTGGCGCAACGGATTGTTCACGAATTTCAAGTGAAGGGATTCCGGTTCACCGGTTTTCAACATCCTTGCGTTTGGGTTGCCCCCGAAGCGAAAGTCGACTCGACGGCGCAGATTCACGCAGGTGCCGTTGTCCAGCCCGGCGCGGCCATCGGTCCTTTTGCATTGATCAACACCAAAGCGTCCGTGGATCACGACTGCACCATCGGCTCTTTTTGCCATTTGGCTCCCGGCGTAACCTTATCCGGAAACGTTCGTGTCGGATCGGGTTGTCATTTAGGGACAGGCGCCTCCGTCATCCACGACATTGAGATTGGGGCGGAGAGTTTGATCGCAGCTGGCTCCGTCGTCGTCACCTCTCTTTCACCGCATTCCCGGGTGCGCGGCGTTCCCGCAAAGCCATTTCCTCCTCAGACCTGACCGCATCTGTAATCGCGAGACCTTATGAATACGAAACTATTGGAGCAGATCGGTCGGTACGAACCGTTGTTTGTCGAGGACTTGCGCGCGTCGGAAGCGGAGTTTAGCGAGTTGGTCCGTTCCTCGCGTTTCTTGGTCGTCGGTGGCGCGGGATCGATTGGGAGCGCGGTGGTGCGCGAGATTTTCGCTCGGAATCCCAAAGTGCTCCATGTCATCGATACCTCCGAAAACAACTTGGCCGAGATGGTGCGCGATGTGCGGTCATCGCTCGGGTACATCGATGGCGAGTTTCACGCGTATTGCTTCGATGGCTTGGGACCCGAGTTCGAGTCATTTGCGAAGAACACGCTCGAAGAGGGGAAGGGATACGACTACGTTCTCAATTTCTCCGCGCTCAAACATGTGCGGAGCGAGAAGGACCCGTATACCTTGATGCGTCTGATCGACGTCAATGTGTTTCTCACCAAGAAACTGCTCGACTTCGCTAGGGCCTGCCATGCAAAAAAGTTTTTCTGCGTCTCGACGGACAAAGCTGCCAATCCCGTGAACATGATGGGGGGCTCCAAACGGATCATGGAGATGTTCCTTTTGGGGGAGAACAGCCAAACACCCGTTTCGACAGCACGATTTGCCAACGTCGCTTTCTCGGATGGTTCGCTGCCCCACGCTTGGACGCAGCGTATTCAGAAGCGACAGCCGCTCTCCGCGCCAAACGATGTCCGCCGATACTTCGTCACTCCGCAAGAGGGCGCCCACCTGTGCTTGTTCTCCATCTTGCAAGGGAACGATCGAGAGATTTACTTTCCGAAACTGAGTCCTCGACTCCACCTAATAACCTTTTCATCGATGGCGGTGAAGTATCTCTCGTCGCTGGGCTATGAAGCGGTCGAATGCGAGACCGAGGAAGAGGCGCGTTCCCGTGTCGAGGAGTTCGCGGCTCAAAAGAAATGGCCTGTTTATTTTTTCCCAAGCGATACGACAGGCGAAAAGGATTTCGAAGAGTTCTACACCGATACCGAGGAAGTCGATTGGGATCGCTACAAGGAGATCGGAGTGGTGAAGAACGAATTGTTGGTCGATGCCGGGCTCCTTCGCGAATTCGAAACGACTCTGCAGCGGATGCGAGAAACCCACCGGTGGACGAAGGGGGAATTGTTGGAAGCGTTTTCAAAACTGCTACCCAACTTTGCCCACAAAGAGACCGGCAAGACACTTGATAACCGGATGTAAGTGAAAAGAGAGGCGAACGTGAAGCGTTTGATGGATTTGGTGATTTCCGGGACGGTACTCCTCCTGTTATCTCCAGTGCTAGTAGTGGTCATTCTCATTCTCAAACTGACGGGAGAACGTGAAGCCTTTTACTTTCAGGACCGAGTGGGTTTCATGGGGAAGATCATTCCCGTGACGAAGTTTGTCACGATGGTCAAGAACAGTCCCAATATCGGGACGCGGGACATCACGTTGCGCAATGACCCACGCGTCCTACCCGTTGGCAAGTTTCTTCGCAAGTCGAAGCTCAATGAAGTACCGCAGCTGTGGGACGTCTTCGTAGGCAAACTGTCATTGGTCGGATGGCGACCGCTGATGCCCAAGGGCTTTGCCGATTATCCGCAGTGGGTGCAAGAAAAAATCGTGCACGTGAAGCCGGGTTTGACGGGGATCGGCTCGCTCGTTTTTCGAGATGAAGAAGCGATCATCGCTCGGGCACAAAAAGATGGTCGGGATTTGCGGCAGTGCTACCGCGAGGACATCATGCCTTTCAAAGGGGAGCTTGAAAGTTGGTATGTGGACCATCCGGGGATCCTCACCGATTTCAAGATTCTCGTCGCGACCGCCATTGCAGTCCTTTTTCCACGCTGGCGAGGATTTTGGAATTGGTTCCCAGGCATCCCGAAGCCTCAGTCTCCGATCCTCCAAGATGTCCTTGGCGTTACACCGTAAACCAGCAGCCTCAAGTAGTAGCCTTTTTCAAAAAGGCGTCCCGTTTTAGCCTGTCTCAGGCAGGCATTCCCACCCCACTTCGCATCCCCAGTGATCTCTTTCAAGATATCATAGGGAGCAAGTATCGCGTTCGGAGAACGCGGGAACAGAAACGCGGGTCGGGGGACCGGCTACTACTGTGCGACGGCTTCGAGGACTGATGTTGAGTACTTGGTAGGTTACGAAAGACGAATGGGAATGATGGATAACGCTCCAACCACGACTCCAGCGGCAACGCCGCCGACGACATCGGGCACCACTTCGACCTCGAGTCCGGTCCGCATCGCCTCCCCGATCGACATCGTTTACGCGTTGATCTTGCTGAGTTTGGGGCCAATGGTCTGGCTCCAAGCCAACAGTTTGTGGAATCGCCCGCACCTGCAGTTCTTCCCGCTCGCTTGGTTGGCATTTGGATATTTTCTCTTCGATCGCAGCAAGGGCGTGCTGGGAATCGCCAATTCGCAGCGTCAAGTTGCTGCGATCGGAGTCATGCTCGTCAGCTTGGTGGCCGCTGTCGAGGCGGTGTTGATTTCTTCGCCGTGGCTCTCGTATGTCGCTGGCGTTTTGGTCATCGTCTCCTGGATGTTGCTTCGCGTAACCAGATTGGGATGGCATCAGGTGCTCGGAATCTCCAGTTTGCTCTGGATCACCGTCCCCTTGCCCGCGGGTTACGACAACAAGCTCATTCAGTATCTGCAAGCGCAATCGAGCTACACAGCGAGCATGGTGCTCGACGCGATTGGGATCCTCCATGTCCGCGAAGGAAACATTCTTCAGTTGATGGAGAAGAGATTGTTTGTCGATGAGGCTTGCAGCGGCGTTGACAGTCTTTATGCGTTGATGGCCATTTCACTGACGCTGGTTCTTTGGATGCGTCAACCACTTTCGGTCGCTATTGGAGCATTGTGCATGGTCCCCGTGTGGGCCTCGTGCAGCAACATCCTCCGATTGGTAACCATCGTTTTATCCCTTGAGTGGTTGGGGCTCGATTTGTCATCGGGTACTCCCCATACGATTTTGGGTTTGGTCGTCTTCGTCATTGCGTTCGCTTGCGACTTTGCGTTCATTCAGTTCTTAGGCGCTGTCGTGGAGCTTCCCCATCAAACCAAAAAAGCCAACTTGTTGAAAGATCGCCCGGGCCGTTCGTTTGGATTCACACGTTCCGAACGCCACTTGCAGCGTGGTCCTGAATTGGCTTTACCCGTGGCATCGTCCAATTCCTCCACCGCGCTGCGATGGGCATGGATTCTTTCCGGAGCCTTAGCTCTTTGCTTTCTAGGTGTTGGCGCTTATTCGACTCGCGTTTTGTCGGGGGGCACTATTTTTCGATTCCCTGAGTTCACCGAAGCGTCCCTGGCGAAGCTGAAAGAGTCGTTGCAGTTACCAAACGACTTGAATGATTGGAAGCTTTTCCGAACCGAGTTGGTGGAGCGAAGCAAAGAGAACTCAATGGGACAGTTCTCGCATGTGTGGCTTTACAACTCCACCAGTACGACGGGAACCCTCTCCGTCGATTTCCCATTTCGCGGCTTCCACTTGCTCGACATTTGCTACGAAGGTGCCGGGTGGCGTCAGCAAGAAACGCAGCCTGTCATCGAAAGCCCCTTGAACGATCCTCAGTTTGCCAGCAAGGGAGATTGTCAGGTTCACTTTTTGGATTTGATCAAGGACACCGGGGAGTACGCCTATGTCGCGTATGTGCAGTTCCAGTTGGACGGCACACCGGTCAAGAGTGCTGCGGTATCGCGTGGCTTCGAGCGATTTGAACAGACATTCTTAGAACCGGTCACTTACCAGATCCAGTCGATCGCATTGTCCAACCAACCGATTCCCGCCAGCGCGCGCGAAGCCACGCTGAAGAACCTTTTGGCTGCTGCGACCAAGGTACGTCCCACATTCGTCGGAATTGAAACCAAAGACTGAGAAGCCCCCTTTCAAGCCGTCGTCCTCGGCTGCTCGACGCTTGGTGCGGGGGAGATTTTTGGCCAAAGGCCATATACACCTTAGCCTAGGGCAACGCCCTAGGTACACGTCCCCGCCCTGGTCCTTTTGGCTGAAAGCCATGCACAACGGTGTTTCTGGCGGAAGGACAAACGGACCGAGGACATGAAGCAATTCAGGGATCGAACGTACAGGGGATTTGAATTCGATTCCCTGCGCAATGGAACGCAACGGATTTGTGTATGGCTTTCCGCCAATTGGATCGTTGTGGGTTGCCAACCTAGGGCGTTGCCCTAGGCTACGTTGGGCATGCCCTTCAGGCAAAAGAATCCGTCGAGACGACGGCTCTACATTAGAAAACCATTGAGACGACGGCTCACCATTGGGAAAGGTCGAGAGAGACTATTCGGCACGAAAAACGGACGAGAAAGACCGTTCGAAGACAAAGAAAAACGGTTGATGCAACCGTTTCCACATGGGTTCGGAAGAAAGCTCTACTCTCCACTCACTCCCATCTACTTACTCTTGAGCAACGCTCAAGTGGACGATATTGGACTCGAACCAACGACCCCCACGATGTCAACGTGGTGCTCTAACCAACTGAGCTAACCGTCCATTTGTCCCCGCATTCTCTAAATTGGCCGCCAGATGTCAAGAGCATGCTGCGCATAGATGCGAGATGTGAGGCGCGAGCGGCGAGGAAGAAACTGTCCCTGAAACGGTGATACCCCACTATCCTACCCATATTTCGCCATGCTCCATGCCCCATGCCCCATGCTCCATGCCCCACGCCCCTCGCCCCTCGCCCCTCGCCCCTCGCCCCTCTCCACTCGCCACTCGCCACTCGCCACTCGCCACTCGCCACTCGCCACTCGCTACTCGCTACTCGCTACTCTTGACTTGAACGAGCGGGTATGCTCTTCTGATTCGCTCCCTCGCTGAATCTTTCCAGCGCAGGTAGCGTCCCCATTTTTTTTACGAAACCGACGACGCCTAAGGTCTCTTCAGTTCCCGCATTCACGGATTCCCATGTCATCTGCCTGTTCGCTGTTGCCTGACCACCAACGTGTCGTCATCACAGGACTGGGAGTGGTTTCTCCGCTCGGCCGCGACTTGGAGTCCTTCTGGAAAAACATTTCCGCCGGTGCTTGCGGGATCTCCCAACTGGACTGCCTTCCCCAAGACAGCCAAACCGCTAGCTTTGGCGGGCAAGCCAAATGCTTCACCGGCGACATCGGAGATTTCGGCCCCCTCGACAAGGCTTTGCAGAGAGCGATCAAAAAGAATCAAAAGGTGATGTGCCGGGAGATCGAACTCGGCGTCGCCGCTTGCCAGCTGGCTCTCCATCATAGCGGTCTGTCCGATCCCTCGCTTCGACAGCCGGACCGGACAGGTATCGTCTTCGGAAGTGACTACATTCTCACCCGGCCGGAAGAGTTTGCCGACGGCGTGAAGGCTTGCATGGACGACCACAACCAATTTCCAATGCCTCTCTGGCCGGGGACGGGACGTCCTCAAGTCAATCCGCTCTGGCTTTTGAAATATCTCCCCAACATGCCCGCTAGCCACGTGGCGATCTACAACGATCTCCGCGGCCCTAGCAACTCGGTCACCATTCGAGAGGCGAGCAGCGCGGCTTCGATCACAGAAGCGGTCGCGACCATCCGCCGAGGCTCGGCTGATGTCATGCTGGCCGGCGCGACCGGTTCCCGCCTGGAACCCCTACGTGCCCTCCATTTCGCCACCTCCGAAAAACTTGCCGATGAAGCCGATCCGACGAAGATGTCACGGCCTTTCGGCAAAGAGCGGAGCGGCGGGATCCTCGGCGAAGGAGCCGGGGCTTTGGTTCTCGAATCGCTGGCACATGCCAAGGCCCGTGGCGCGAAGATTTGGGGAGAAATTATGGGTGGTGCTGGTTCTGCAGTCTGTGCGGAATTGCACGAAGCCGAAATCGATAGCATCCGCATCGCGACCTCCAATGTTTTGCGAAGCTTGATGCGCAAGGCAGAAGCCGCGGGTGCAAACCTTGCCCCCGAAGCGTGGCATATCCATGCGTGCGGCAAGAGCGAGCCGGACCACGACCGATCCGAGGCGCTCGGGATCGTGGACTGTGTTGGCGAATCGGGGCCGGTGGTCACCGCTGCCAAGAGCTACTTCGGTAATCTGGGAGCCGGAAGCGCGGCGGTGGAAATCGTCGCCAGCTGCTTGGCTTTGGAACATCGCGAGCTGTTCGGACTGGTCGCCCCCCAAAATATCGACGAAGCCTGCGCTATCCGCCCCGCAACGGCCGGAGTCGCACCTGGAGATTGGTTCGTTAGCCTTTCCTACTCGAGCCAAGGCCAAGCGGCGGGTGTTTGCGTCCGACGTTTCGTTTCGGCTTGACAGCCTTTCCGGGAGCAAGTACCCTTTTCGCTCCCAAAAATTCTTAAAAGCCCTTTGTTTTTGCTGATTTTTGCTGAGTTTCCAACATGGCAGTACCTAAGAGACGACATTCGAACGCACGATCTGGCAAGCGACGAGCGCATCACCAAAAGAAGCCCCGTCAAATCCAGTTTTGCCCCAAGTGCAGCAGCCCTACCCCTACGCACCATGTATGCCCCAAGTGCGGCTACTACATGGGCCGTGTTGTCGTTCAAGCGAGCGAATAGTACAACGGGCGAGAGTCTAGCAGCCCCAGGCTAAGCGGTAGCAGGTTCAGCAGTTGTAGGTCAAGTATCCGCAGTCGACTGCATCCCTCCGTGTTGGGGCTACCTGCAAATACGGCTTGGTTCGTAGTGGCCGGTCGCCGACCGGCGTTCCCCCGCTCGCATGCTATCGGCGAATCGACTGGTTCATTACGGTTGAATTGTCGGGCTGCGCCTGCGGAGACCCGTTCTGAGAACGGTTGGAACAGAAACGCCGTTTAAAAAACGGCTTATGCTGTAGCGGCCGCCTGGATTGATTGCTTAGGTCCGCTGCGTCTTTCTTCTCCGCAGAAACGGTCGAGGACGACCGTTCGACACTGTCGATCTGTTGTCCTCAACAGATCTGCGTCGCCTAACGCATCGCGGAAAATAAGTATCTCTCCCAGACAGCGTGCGGGACTTCCCACGACTGCGTGAGGGAGAGGTGGACTGGTCGATAGTATGGTGGTACTCGGTGCTGGAACGGTCGAGGACGAGCCATTCGACATTGTCGATCTGTTGTCCTCAACAGATCTGGATCGCCTAACGCATCGCGCAAGATAAGTATCTCTCCCAGACCGCGTACGGGAGAGGTGGCTTAGCCGATAGTAGGATGGTACTCGGCGCAGGAACGGTCGAGGACGATCGTTCGACACTGTCGATCTGTTGTCCTCAACAGATCTGCATCGCCTAACGCATCACGCAAGACAAGTATCTCTCCAAGACCGCTTACGGGAGAGGTGGCTTAGCCGATAGTAAGGTGGTACTCGGTGCTGGAACGGTCGAGGACGAGCCGTTCGACAATGTCGATCTGTTGTCCTCAACAGATCTGCGTCGCCTAACGCATCACGCAAGATAAGTATCTCTCCAAGACTGCCTGCGGGAGAGGTGGCCTAGCCGATAGTAGGATGGTACTCGGCGCAGGAACGGTCGAGGACGAGCCGTTCGACGGTGTCGATCTGTTGTCCTCAACAGATCTGGATCGCCTAACGCATAACGCAAGATAAGTATCTCTCCCAGACCGCGTACGGGAGAGGTGGCTTAGCCGATAGTAGGATGGTACTCGGCGCAGGAACGGTCGAGGACGATCGTTCGACACTGTCGATCTGTTGTCCTCAACAGATCTGCGTCGCCTAACGCATCACGCAAGATAAGTATCTCTCCAAGACTGCCTGCGGGAGAGGTGGCTTAGCCGATAGTAAGAGGGTACTCGGTGCAGGAACGGTCGAGGACGAGCCGTTCGACATTGTCGATCTGTTGTCCTCAACAGATCTGGAGCGCCTGACGCATAACGCCAGTTAGGAAGCTCTCCCAAGACAGCGTACGGGAGAGGTGGCTTAGCCGATAGTATGGTGGTATTCGGCGCAGGAACGGTCGAGGACGAGCCGTTCGACAATGTCGATCTGTTGTCCTCAACAGATCTGGAGCGCCTAACGCATAACGCCAGTTAGGAAGCTCTCCTAAGACAGCGTACGGGAGAGGTGGCTTGGTCGATAGTATGGTGGTATTCGGCGCAGGAACGGTCGAGGACGAGCCGTTCGACAATGTCGATCTGTTGTCCCCAACAGATCTGGATCGCCTAACGCATCACGCAAGTTAGGAAGCTCTCCCAAGACAGCGTACGGGAGAGGAGGCTTAGCCGATAGTAAGAGGGTACTCGGTGCAGGAACGGTCGAGGACGAGCCGTTCGACAATGTCGATCTGTTGTCCCCAACAGATCTGGATCGCCTAACGCATCACGCAAGTTAGGAAGCTCTCCCAAGACAGCGTACGGGAGAGGTGGCTTAGCCGATAGTAAGGTGGTACTCGGTGCAGGAACGGTCGAGGACGAGCCGTTCGACATTGCCTCCCGCCTCCCACCTCTCCTTGCTCCTTGCTCCTTGCTCCTCGCCACTTGCTCCTCGCCACTCGCTACTCGCCACTCGCCACTCGCGAACGCGGTTTGGAAAGCGGTTATTTCATCGGGGATAAGCATTCGTTAGCAACTGCTGTACAATGCTCCGTTCCGGTTGCTACCGATGCGCCGACGTTGCCACTCGCAATTCACCACCTTTCACTCTCCTACCCGACTACCATCGTGCCGAAAACTGCTCTTTTATTTCCAGGACAGGGCGCCCAAGCCGTAGGCATGGGCAAGGGACTTCTCGAGCGAAGTGCGAAGGCTCGTGAACTCTTTGCCGAAGCCTCCAGCATCCTTGGTTTCGATTTGGCCAAGCTCTGCACCGAAGGTCCCGAAGCGGAATTGCATTTGACGAACAACTCGCAGCCCGCGCTCTTCGTCCATTCCATGGCTGCCTTGGCAGTATTCCTGGAAGACAAACCGGAGTGCTTGGATTCCGTGGCCGCCGTCGCCGGCTTGAGTTTGGGCGAGTATTCCGCCCTCTGCGCCGCCGGAGCTATCTCGTTTGCCGATGGAGTCCGATTGGTCAAGGAGCGAGGGGCTGCGATGCAAGAGTCCGCTTCCGCGATCGCGAGCGGTATGGCGAGCGTGCTGGGTTTAGAGGAATCGCAAGTAGCGGAGTTGTGCGACCTAGCAAGACAGCCCGGTGAAGTGTTGCAAGTCGCGAATCTGCTCTGCCCGGGTAACATCGCTATTTCCGGCCAGATCGCTTCACTCGACGCCGCCGAACAGCTTGCCCCCGAGGCAGGGGCGTCCCGATTCATCCGCTTGAACGTGGCGGGTGCGTTTCACACGGATATCATGAAACCCGCCGTCGAGAGACTGGCGGCTGCTATTGCCCAAACGAACCTCCAACCGCTCCGCTTCCCCCTAATCGCCAACGTGGATGCCGGCGAACACCGGGTGCCAAGCGAACTGGCGGGCCTCCTTACCCGGCAAATGGTTTCCCCTGTATTGTGGGAAGCATCGCTTCGCAAGCTGTTATCGCTGGGGGTCGATCAGTTCTATGAAATTGGAGCGGGTCGCGTTCTCGCTGGAACACTCAAACGTATCGACCGCAAAACACCTTGCGAATGCTTCGGCGACTAGAGAGCTTATGAAACCTGTCGTAATCCTGGGTTGTGGCGGACATGCGAGCGTCGTGAGCTCCGCATTGCTAACACAGAATCGAATGATCCTGGCATCGACGACTCCTGACCCGAAGGCTGTCAATCGATCGTTGTACGCGTGGGAAA
This sequence comes from Pirellula sp. SH-Sr6A, assembly GCF_001610875.1. Lineage (NCBI taxonomy): Bacteria > Pseudomonadati > Planctomycetota > Planctomycetia > Pirellulales > Pirellulaceae > Pirellula > Pirellula sp. SH-Sr6A. The sequence goes on from NZ_CP011272.1 coordinate 1,667,533, forward strand.
TCATCACAGACGAAGACCTTCTCGCGCGTTACAATCCGGACGATATCGAGCTTGCTTTAGGGATCGGCTGGACGTCGCCGAACAACGCAACGTTCTGGGTGCAGCGGATTGTTCAGCGGTTCCTGGAAAAGGGATTTCAATTCACCGGTTGTCGGCATCCTTTTGCATGGATCGCCCCCGAAGCTTGTATCGATCCGACCGCACAAATCCATGCAGGTGCAGTTATTCAACCTAGGGCAACCATCGGCCCCTTTGCGATCATCAATACGAGAGCGTCTGTCGATCACGATTGCACCATCGGGGCATTCAGCCACTTGGCGCCAGGGGTAACCCTATCCGGCAGCGTGAAAGTTGGCGACGGATGCCATATAGGAACCGGTGCCTCCGTCATTGATCAAATTGAGATTGGCACGGAATGTTTGATCGCCGCCGGTTCAGTCGTCGTTTCTTCTGTTCCTGCGAATTCGAAAGTGCGCGGCGTCCCCGCCAAGCCATTCTTCACAGTCGCCCAACATCAGCCGGATACCTAATTGGCAAGCCCTCATACTCCTTGACAACCTCTCACCCCCATCCTTCGACCGGTCACTACCCTCGCCACACTATCACCAATTCCCACCATGACGACTTCTCCGAATTCCGATATCCACCCTCGCCGCCGCTGGATCTCAGGTGCAACACTTGGTTTCGCGGCCCTTCAATGGACCGGTCCCGACTCGCTCCTTCGTGCGGCAACTTCAACGACGAAGAATCGCGTTCGGGTTTATGTGGGTACATTTAGCTCACCCTTGAAAGACGTATTGCCGACGCAAGTCGATTTGCCACCCGGCAATGGCCGTGGCATCCATATTTTTGAAATGGACACAGAGTCGGGCGCATTCCAAGAGATCGGCATTGCAGAGTTGGGAACAAGCCCCAGCTGTTTGGTCCTCGACAAACGGGAGTCGTTTCTCTATTCGGCCAACGAAACCGATCGAATGGGAGCCGAAAACCACGGTACCGTATCGGCTTGGAAGATCGACTCTCAGTCGGGAATGCTATCGCTGGTCAATTCGGTAACTTCGGGAGGCTCGGGCCCCACCTATGTGAGTTTGCATCCGAATGGCAAGTTTCTCTTTGTAGCAAACTACTTCGGGGGTTCTATCGCAGTCCACCCGGTCTTGCCCGACGGTTCCGTAGGGGAAGCAGTCGCGGTCAAGACGGATGAAGGGAACATCGGTCCGACACGTGCCAAGCATGCACCGAAGGGAAGTTTTGCCATAAGCGGGCACGATCGAACGCATGCGCACATGATTGAAACCGATATCACTGGCAAATGGGTGATCCATTGCGATCTCGGGCAAGACCGCATCTACATTTGGCAATTCGACTCAACGACGGGTAAACTAACTGCTGCACCGAAGCCCTTTATCGCGTTGCCGCCCGGGGACGGTCCTCGGCACTTTCACTTCCACCCGAATGGAAAATGGTTCTATTCGATTCAGGAAGAGGGCTCAACCGTCGTCTTATTCGACTTCGACGCGAGTACCGGCGAACTGACCGAACGCCAAACGATTTCGACGTTGCCTAACAAATTCGAAGGGAGCAATTTTTGCTCGGAGATTTTGGTATCTCAGGATGGACGATTTGTCTATGCAGGAAACCGGTTGCATGACAGCATTGCCATCTTCCGGATCAGCGAAACAGGCGAGTTGACTTACTTGGGAGAGGTATGGACGCAGGGGAACTATCCACGCAGTTTCACGGTGGATCCAAGCGGCAATTGGTTGGTTTGTTGCAACCAACGGAGTGATAACCTTGCCATTTTCCGCGTCGATCGCACCAGTGGCCAGTTGGAGTTCAGCGGCCAATTCGCCGCTGTCGGAAACCCATCCGTCGTCCGATTTAGCAAACCGATGTCGAACTAAGAATCGGTGTTCCCTGTAATGGGAGTAGCAGCCGAATTTACAATGGCGCATACGGTCCAATCGTTCTCAGACCGGCGAGGAGCAAGTAGCAAGTAGCAAGTAGCAAGTAGCAAGTAGCAAGTAGCAAGTAGCAAGGAGCAAGGAGCAAGGAGCAAGGAGCAAGGAGCAAGGAGCAAGGAGCAAGGAGCAAGGAGCAAGGAGCAAGGAGCAAGGAGAGTCGGGAGGGGGATGCTCCCTGTCGAACGGCTCGTCCTCGACCGTTCTTGCACCGAGTACCACCATACTATCGACCAAGCCACCTCTCCCTCACGCGGTCGTGGAGAGATACTTATCTTGCGCGGTACGTTAGGCGCTCCAGATCTGTTGAGGACAACAGATCGACAGTGTCGAACGGTTCGTCCTCGACCGTTCCTGCACGAAGTACCACCATACTATCGGCTAATCCGCCTCTCCCTCAGGCGGTCTTGGAGAGTCCCGCACGCTGTCTGGGAAAGATACATATCTTGCGCGATGCGTTAGGCGATCCAGATCTGTTGAGGACAACAGATCGACCCTGTCGAACGGCTCGTCCTCGACCGTTCCTGCACGAAGTACTAGCATACTATCGGCTAAACCACCTCTCCCTCACGCGGTCTTGGAGAGTCCCGCACGCTGTCTGGGAGAGATACTTATCTTGCGTGATGCGTTAGGCGATCCAGATCTGTTGAGGACAACAGATCGACATTGTCGAACGGCTCGTCCTCGACAGTTCCTGCACGGAGTACCACCATACCATCGCCCAATCCACCTCTCATTCACGCTGTCGTGGAAAGTCCCTCACGCTGCCTGGGAAAGATACTTAACTTGCGCGATGCGTTAGGCGATGCAGATCTGTTGAGGACAACAGATCGACAGTGTCGAACGGCTCGTCCTCGACCGTTCTTGCACGAAGTACTAGCATACTATCGACCAAGCCACCTCTCCCTCACCCAGTCAGGGAAAGCCCCGTACGCTTTCTGGGAGACATACTTATCTTGCGTGATGCGTTAGGCGATGCAGATCTGTTGAGGACAACAGATCGACATTGTCGAACGGCTCGTCCTCGACCGTTCCAGCACCGAGTACCACTTTTCTATCGGCTAAGCCACCTCTCCCTCACGCGGACTTGGAGAGTCCCGCACGCTGTCTGGGAAAGATACTTATCTTGCGCGATGCGTTAGGCGACCCAGATCTGTTGAGGACAACAGATCGACAACGTCGAACGGCTCGTCCTCGACCGTTCCAGCACGGAGTACCACCATACTATCGACTAAGCCACCTCTCCCTCACGCGGTCTTGGAGAGTCCCGCACGTTGTCTGGGAGAGTTTCTTACCTTGCGCGATGCGTTAGGCGACCCTGATCTGTTGAGGACAACAGATCGACATTGTCGAACGGCGCGTCCTCGACCGTTCTTGCGCCGAATACCACCATACTATCGGCTAAGCCACCTCTCCCTCACGCGGTCTTGGAGAGTCCCGCACGCTGTCTGGGAAAGATACTTATCTTGCGCGATGCGTTAGGCGACCCAGATCTGTTGAGGACAACAGATCGACAACGTCGAACGGCTCGTCCTCGACCGTTCTTGCGCCGAATACCACCATACTATCGACCAATTCACCTCTCCCGTACGCTATCTGGGAAAGCTTCCTAACCGGCGTGGTGCGTTAGGCGCCCCTGATCTGTTGAGGACAACAGATCGACAATGTCGAACGGCTCGTCCTCGACCGTTTTCATGGGGTTTAGGCAACGGCGACGGGTCGATCAATTTCGAGCATGTCGCAGACGCGGTCCAGGAGCTTGTCGGTCGTGAACGGCTTTTGCATGAAGTCGTTCGCGCCCGAGGCTCGCAGTTCGGCCACACGTTCGTGTTCGATCATACCGGAGATGCACAGAATCTTGACCGAATCCATGGTCCGATCGCTTCGCACTCGCTGACAAACTTCTTTGCCATTGATGTCGGGAAGCATGACGTCGAGGACGACCATGTCAGGACGGAATTCCTTCACCTGCATGCCCGCATCGAAGCCATTGTTGGCCGTTCGGATATCGAAACGGCCATCCCGATCGAACATGTCGTACATCAAGTCCACCAGATCTTGATCGTCATCGACGATCAATAGCTTCTTTTTACCGCTTTCTAAGGCATCGGTGGGGATGCCATTGTCCTTCATGAAGACGAACAGTTGGTCGCGGGGGATACGACGGAAGCGGCTTCCTGGAACTCGAAATCCCTTGAGCGTGCCGTTGTCGAAGCAACGAATGATTGTTTGTTGGCTAACCTTGCAGATCTTGGCAGCCTCGCCGGTCGTGAAAACCGTTTTTGTACTGGACATAGGGGGAACCATCCTTCCTGAATGTTCTTTACTATATTGACGACGGGTCGCCAAGCTGACGTGCTCGGTCTATCCTGTGACCTTTCCTGGTCTTCCGAACTTACCGAGCCTACCGTAGTTGGGCGGAGAATATCGAAGCGGGGGAAACCGGGTCAAGACGGATTTCAAAAAGAGTAAACTTGGTAAATTCGTGGCTTTACGCGATTGGGGATTACCACGCGTTCTACATCAACTGGAAGGGAACCTTATGTCGTCGGAGCTTGTTTCGTGCCGCTGGGGCATTCTGTCAGCCGCATCGATCGCCAAAAAGAATTGGCGCGCGATCGCGCAAACGACTCGTAGCTCGGTAGTGGCGGTGGCCAGTCGACGTCGCGAGGCGGCTGAACAGTTTGTGCGGGAATGCAGTCTCCACACGCCTCAACGTTTGAGTGTCGATGCGATGGACTCCTACGAGGCGTTGCTCAAGCGAAGCGACATCGATGCCGTATATATCCCGCTCCCAACGGGGCTTCGCAAAGAATGGATTCTGCGCGCTGCCGAACACGGAAAGCACATTTTGGCGGAGAAGCCTGCAGCCATCACGACCGAGGATATGGAAGAGGTTCTCGACGTGTGCCGAAAGAAAGGAGTGCAATTCATGGATGGGGTCATGTTCATGCACTCAGCCCGTCTCCCCCAGCTTCGCGAGTCTCTCCTTTGTCCCGATTCGATAGGGACGATTCGCAGAATCGCCTGCCAATTCTCTTTCAATGGTGGAGACGAGTTCGCCAAGTCGAATATTCGCACCGATAGCAAACTCGAACCGTTTGGATGCTTAGGGGATTTGGGATGGTATTGCATCCGCTTTATTCTTTGGGTGCATCGCTTCGCCATGCCAACGCGGGTTTCAGGACGTACGCTCTCGACGCTTCAAGGCGCGGGGAGCGAGGATCGAGTTCCTGCCGAATTTTCCGCAGAACTCGATTTCCATGACGGCTCGACGGCCTCGTTCTACTGTTCGTTCCTTACCGAGAATCAGCAATGGGCTCACGTAAGCGGGACAAAGGGGTACGCACGATTAGACGATTTCGTATTGCCCTTCTTCGGTAGCGAGGTGGCGTATGAGGTAAGCCAGCCGTCTTTTAACGTCCAGGGTTGCTCGTTTCATATGCAGCAGCACACCCAGCGCCACGCAGTCCGAGAGTACGATTCCGGTTTTGCCCCGGCACAAGAAATCAACATGTTCGAAACGTTTCAAAAGATAGTGGAGTCGAAGCAGCTCGATCCCACTTGGGGTGACATCTGTTTGAAGACCCAACAGGTCATGAACCAGTTGTACCAATCGGCAAACGGGTAACACGGTGCGTGAGAAGACGGAACATAGAAGACGGAACATAAGGACAAATCGGATGCTTCGAGAGTCGATCTTTACAGAGTCGATCTTTACATGGGGTACTGCTCTGGCGGTCTCCTGCTTGTCGCCTCTTTCCGCGTGCCATCAAGCTCTCGCTCAGTCCACAGAACGCGCGGATATCGTCATATTGGATGCGAAAGTCCACACGATGAATCCGGTGCGTCCGACCGCATCGGCAGTTGCTATCCGCGACCAACGAATCGTCGCGGTAGGAGACGACGATTCCATGAAGGCTTGGATGGGTGGCGATACCGAAGTGATCCGCGCCGAAGGGAGGGTGATTCTCCCGGGCTTCAACGATAGCCATGTCCATTTTCTCCAAGGAGGTCAGCAGCTATCAAGCGTTCAACTGCGAGATGCGGCGACGCCCTCCGAGTTCCGCGCGAGAATTGAGAGTTTTTCGAAGGGATTAGAAGCGGGCCGCTGGATCGTGGGCGGGGATTGGGATCATGAGAACTGGCCAGAGGGCAATTTGCCCCATCGCGATTGGATCGATGCTTTTACGTTGGATCGAGGTGTTTTCATCTCCCGGTTGGATGGCCACATGGGTTTGGCCAACAGCTATGCGTTGAAATTGGCTGGCATAGATGAAAGCACCCCCGATCCTGCAGGTGGGACCATCGTGCGCGAGCCCGAGACGGGGCGACCGACTGGGGTGCTGAAAGATGCGGCTATGAATCTCGTTACAAAGCATATCCCAGCGCTTAGCTTTGAGGCCAAAAGGAGTGCTGCCAAAGCTGCGACGGAACACGCGGCTGCTCTCGGCGTGACCAGCGTTCAAGATATGTCGGGCGAGGAGTACGTCCCGGTATTCCAGTCTTTGCGGAAAGACGGGGAGTTGAAAACAAGGATTTATGCCGTAGCCCCACTTCCTCAATGGAAACGATCGGCGGAGCAAAATCTTCGTGCTGCGATCGGAGATACTTGGTTGAGGCGAGGGGGCCTTAAAGGGTTCGCCGACGGAAGTCTAGGTTCGACAACCGCCTTATTCTTTGAACCGTATTTGGATGAGCCCCGGACGAAAGGGCTACCTAGCGATGAGATGTTTCCCGACTGGGCGATGTTAGAGCGGGTAAGGGGTGCGGATGCCGCGGGCCTTCAAATTATGATCCATGCGATCGGCGATGCCGCGAACGAGAAGATCTTGTCGATCTATGAACAGGTTTCATCTGCGGCAGGGGATCGCGATCGCCGATTCCGTATTGAGCATGCACAGCATTTGCGTCTGGTTGATATTCCGCGGTTCCGAACGACCAAGGTCATCGCATCGATGCAGCCATTCCATTGTGCCGACGATGGACGGTGGGCCTGGAAACGAATCGGAGACGAGCGTGCCAAGGGGACTTATGCATTTCGGGATTTGCTCGATGCCGGGGTCGTTCTTGCGTTTGGCTCCGATTGGAACGTAGCGCCCCTCGATCCAATTGCAGGGATCGAAGCCGCCGTGACGCGACAGACGCTTGACGGGAAACATCCCAATGGATGGGTACCGGAACAAAAAATCACGGTAGAGGAAGCAGTAAGGGCTTACACAGTCGGTTCTGCGTTTGCCGAGTTCGCGGAAAGCGAGAAGGGAATGATCAAGCCGGGGATGTTAGCAGACGTGGTGATGTTGTCGGACGATATCTTTGAGAACGGATTCGACCGCTGGAAGACCACTCAAGTCCGATTGACGATCGTCGACGGTCGCATCGTCTTCGAACGCTAACGCACCACGGCTTAGCAGCCTGTCCCGGCCTAGCGGTCGTCCCCGTTTAAGCAGTCGTCTAAGGTCAGGCAGTCGTCTGAGGTCAGGCAGTCGTCCCCAGTCAGGCAGTCGTCCCCGACCAACCAGTTGTCCTCAACTGCCCGACACTGGGAGTGGGGAGCGGTTTTTTGGCCAAAGGCCATATACACCTTAGCCTAGGGCAACGCCCTAGGTACACGTCCCGGCCCCGGTCTTTTGGCTGAAAGCCAACCACAACGGTACTACTTGCGTAAGGACCAACGGGCCAAGGACATGAATCCATTCGGAGATCGAACATACAGGGGATTTCCATTCGACGATATGTGCCATGGCGTGTAACGGATTTGTGCATGGCCTTCAGCCAAAAGAATCCGTCGAGACGACGGCTCTACATTGGAAAACCGTCGGGACGACCGTTCGGCATTGCCGACCACCCCTCCATGCTCCTTGCTCCTTGCTCCATGCTCCATGCTCCATGCTCCTTGCTCCCTGCTCCCTGCTCCCTGCTCCTTGCTCCTTGCTCCTTGCTCCTTGCTCCTTGCTTCTTGCTCCTTGCTTCGGCGACCGTGCGGTAAGTGGATCCCGCAAACGCGATCGCGTTCATGACGCAAACGTTGGCGAAGAGAGCCATTGACAGGAGAGGCCGAACCTGCTGGGAAACCATATCACTCCAATTCGAGTGTCCCTCGCAACGAGGTCTGATCGCATGTTTTTCGCATCGCTGTCGAGAATGACACCCCATCCCAGTTAGAGAACAAAAAAGGGCCGGTCGGCATCCGGCACTCTTCGCCATGCGAAAAAGCCTTGCCAACCAGCCCGAAAGTGAACCGCGATGGTTCTCACCGACCCAACGCGCGTGTTGGTTGATCGCGTCTTTTCCACGACGTGGAAACGACCACAATGACCAAACTTATTACCATTGCTTCCGCGATAGATACCAACATAAGATTCTTAAATCCATAACCTCCAATCCAGGCGACAGGGTCCAAGATCCTTCTACTTAAATAGAACAAGAGCGCTCGAATCGAATTCGTGGGCTTCTTACCACTCGTACCCAACATGGCGAGATCACAGACTATTTCTGTTCCGAGGGCTAAGCAATTTACAAGCAATGCCGCAATGAGACTTACGCCGAAGAAAATCAAAACTCGCTTAAGAACTCTTATCATGACTAACCCTTATCGTTTGGATTTGATTCTGGGAAGCCGAAGTCCTGGGGCCTAACCATTAAGGCGTCAATCCCTACCCCAACCAGCTCATTAACAATTATTCCATGCACAGCGATACTGTTGCTGCGGTCAAGCGGATAGTTGTAGGAACTAGCTTCATCGCCGTCATTAAAACCGGGACTTCCGCCAATACCTCCGTGAGACGAATCGTAGACGTATGGAATTATCTGAGTCTGCAAATTATTAACAGCTGGGTATATTCGAGATTCATGAGCCATACGACTAAATCCGCGGTGATCATAATTCACGCCATTGAAAACAGGGCCGATAACCACGACCTTTTTAATTCTATTCTGTACTATCGCTGCACTATCAGGTATCGAAGAAGCCATATCGACAGGATCCATGAGAAGAACGATGTCGACGGTTATTCCACGATTCGAAAGAGAATTCGCCACCCAGAGTGATATCATTGCACCACGACTGAATCCAAGTATGGCAATTCTCGGCTTCACGCTCTGCGAATTATAAATCGTTGTGATCTCAGCCAAAACGGTGTCATGTATTGCGTCAGAATCTCCTCCATGCCAGTCGTCGGGCCCATACTTGTATATTTCGTGCCTAGCACTAACGTCCAATTCAACGAGGTTCCGCGTATGAGAATTCCATCGTTCCGGGTTTAAGAGAGTCTTTCCAAAAGGGCCTTCGAGCCATCCTCGGCTCCATGTACCATCAATGCCTACTAGAAGCACATTCTGGATTCGGGCCTTAACTATCACTTCGTCGAGCGCGACGGAGGACGAAGCACTTGCCTCAAGACTCCAAGAGATCTTATAGTCAGTTTCAACTTCTAGATCTGCATGTACAAAGACGACAGAAGGCCATTTTTTGATAAAATTCCACCTGTAAATCTCTATTCGATTGTTATCCTCGGGTGCGGTTGTTTGTTGAGAGTCGAAAACTTTTTCCGTCATCTCTTCGTTTGCCCATATCGTGAGACCCGCTGGAACAGTAAGTTTGGCTATGTGGCCTTGTTCAACAAGTTGATGGACTAATCCGTTCGCATCCAAAACCATTGGGGTGGCTTTGTTTGCTTTGATGGTCAAGATCTTGCCCTGACCGGTTACGTTCTCGATGGCGTCTTCGGTCGAGGTGCGATCGACGATGTTGTTATTGTCGCTATCGATATCCAAATCGAGGACTGGGTCGAGTGGGTCGGTCGCGTTGACCAGGATAGAGTCATAAGTCCCTGAGAACTGGAAGGTGGAGTCGTGCCATCTCATCGCGATCGTCGTCTGGCCTTCCGCGATGCTCTCCACCCAAAGCTTGGTTGGATTGGAAATCCCGTTGAATGGGATCATGGTAAGCTCCGGTTTCACCTCGGAGTCTGTACCTCCAGTCGGTGTGGACTTATCCTGCTTGAACCAAACGCGAACCCGCGTGTTGTCAAAAGAAAGGGTGTAGTACCCCGTCTGCTGTGCTGTCATCTCTCCTCCTTTAGCAAGGAGTTCGAGCTTGTGAAGATCTGGATCATTGAATCCGGAATCGAATTGGTCCTCCACCGAGTTCGCGTTGTCATCGTCGTTATTGACAATGAGCTGAAGACCAGGATTGTCCTCTTTCGCTTCCGTCAGTCGGTTCGACGCCGCATCGAAGGCATCTAGATCCATCGTGCCCAGCTCGAGGCTCGCTTGAACGGAATCACCGAGTTGGGTGATGACAGTGTATTTCAAACTATCGGAGCCTTCTGCATCCTCATCCGGTGTGTATCGGATTTTCCCACCTTCGACGACCGCAGTTCCCTCGTCGGGAGGATCGTTAATGACTAGCTTGGGAGCCGCATTGAACTTAAGCAGCCCATCACCCGCGATCGATTGCGATTGAGAAAATCCGTTGAAGTTGGGAAGAGCTAACTGGAAAGACCAATCGTGGGTGACGAACATCCCCGTCCCTTTGCCCAGCGTAGCAACCTCAGAATCCTCTTCGATCACGACTCCACCGATGAAGTAAACGTTATCGATCGTTGTGACACCAAACGAATTGCTGATTTGGATTTTACCACCTCCCCACCAAGCCCATCGCATTGTTGTCGAGGCCGGAATCTCTTCTCCATCCGAGATGCCGTCGGCTATCGCGGAGCAACCACCGTTAGGGTAATACGATCGCAATCCTAAATCATCACGAAACTCAAACCCAGTAATGGTGACGGTGGAGACTGCCTCTTTCTCACGCGTGGTAAACGTCGAACTTCCCTGAATATTTTCAAACCAGTAGAACGTGTCGTCGGGATCGCCATTGATGGATGAGAACGTGTAACCACTGTTCCCGCTGACTTGAACGGACGTTGTGTGATCAAAGCTCTCGCTCATATGAACCGTGTCATTGGCCAGAATCGGAATCGTCGAGATTTCCGATTTTGGTCTCAACAAAAAGTCGTTAACGGCCTTTAGACCAACACCATCGTCGTTGTCCGCATCGGCGTCACCGCACCACGAGTCACGAGATAATCCAGTCGTGGGAGGGACAGGAGCAGGTGGTGGAGGTGGCGGGGGCGCAGCCGGTGGTTCGGCAGAGTCGCCGCCACCTGTACTTCCACCTGTACTTCCACCTGTGCTGCCTCCTGTGCTGCCTCCTGTGCTGGTGTCACTGCTTGAGTTGGAGCCTCCCCCCGAGCCATAGTCAGGGTAACTACCCGATCCGGCGTCGGGCGTGCTCCCAGAGCCGGAATCGGGGTAGTCACCGAGACCATAGTCGGGGTAGTTGTCAGATCCGGAGTCGGGCGTGCCTCCGGTTCCGGAGTCGGGATAGTCGCCTAAACCGTAGTCAGGATAACTCCCCGATCCCGAGTCCGATCCCGAGTCCGAGGAACCTCCAGTACCAGAGTCTGGATACTCTCCAAGGCCATAGTCGGGGTAACTACCTGTTCCGGAATCCGAGGAATCTCCGGTTCCAGAGTCGGGGTAATCGCCGAGTCCGTAGTCAGGGTAGCTTCCTGATCCAGAGCCCGAGGAGTCCCCAGTACCAGAGTCTGGATAGTCACCGAGACCATAGTCGGGATAGCTACCATAGTCGGGGTAACTACCAAGGCCATAGTCGGGGTAGAGACCACGCGACGTATCTTGCAGTTGGGGCGTGCTCAGCTCGCTGGCTGAAGAGTTCAACGCCTCCGATACCGAGTGGACGACTGCCGTCCAATCCGAGTAATCAAAAGAGGTGTCACCATTGACATCAAAGTAATAGGACGACTCGAAACGATAAGCATTCGAGTCTCCCGTTCCATACAGATACTCCAATCCGTTGGCCACCAAGAGCGCGTCGGAGACGGCAATCGTTCCGTCGCCGTCGACGTCGCTCGCTAGGTTCGCGTTCTGTTCCCAAACCATTCCTGGCAAGGTATCCGCGGCCATCACGACACGGGGCTCGAAAGATTCCAACTTAGGACGCCGAGAAGCCGCAAGCTCTCGGTGATGCGTTCGCTTTGACTGGATGAAGAAACATTTGATGGTGCGCACTGTCCAGGCGCAAACGACCATCCACAGACCACGAAAACGGGGCATGATTCGTACTCGCTGCTATAGGTGAAGAAGGGGCGTAAGGGCGTGAGTAATACTCACAGCGATAACATGAAATTATCGATGGATGAAAGGAACGCAAGAAATTGGCGCGGAAATTTTTGAAGAATTTAAGAAGCCTTGTCCGGCCGTAAACGAACCCCAACGGCCAGAACAAGAACTTCGCTGCAAAGAACAAGGGAATACGCTGCAAAGAACAAGGAATTCCGCTAGGCAAGCGTTCTTTGCAAACTTTCGATCTTACTCGTGCAGGAACGGTCGAGGACGACCATTTCGATCTGTTGTCCTCAACAGATCTGCATCGCCTAACGCATCACGCAAGGTAAGTATCTCTCCAAGACAGCCTGCGGGACTTTCCAAGACTGCCTACGGGAGAGGTAGCTTAGTCGATAGTAGGGTGGTACTCGGTGCTGGAACGGTCGAGGACGAGCCGTTCGACATTGTCGATCTGTTGTCCTCAACAGATCTAGAGCGCCTAACGCATCACGCCAGTTAGGAAGCTCTCCCAGACAGCCTGCGGGACTTGCCAAGTCAGCGTGAGGGAGACGTGACTTGGCCGATAGTAGGGTGGTACTCGGCGCAGGAACGGTCGAGGACGAGCCGTTCGACATTGTTGATCTGTTGTCCTCAACAGATCTGGATCGCCTAACGCATCGCGCAAGATAAGTATCTCTCCAAGACAGCCTGCGGGACTTTCCAAGACAGCGTACGGGAGAGTTGGTCTGGCCGATGGCATGGTGGTACTCGGTGTAGGAACGGTCGGGGACGAGCCGTTCGACAATTTCTTGGGAAACTTCCCAAATAGCGTAGCATGACTCGATCAGGAGCGATCCAAGCTCTATCATTTGAGGTATGCCCGAACCCCAAAAAACGCCTAATGTCTTTAACGCACTGGATCGCGACGCGCCCATTGATATATCGTCGCGAAATTTACCGCATTGGTATCAAGCGGGAGCGGCAACCTTCGTAACTTTTCGAACAGCCGACTCGCTTCCGAAGCAGGCCATTGATCGAATGGTTGCGGAACTGACAGAATGGCTAGCTGCTCGAAATCTTCCGCTCCATATCGCTAGCGCATGTCTTCACAACCAGGGCGTTGCATACCGCAACGGTCTAAGCCAACTTGACAGGAAGCAGCAACGTTTATTTCAAAAGGTTGTAAGCGACTGGATGCACCGTTCTCTGGACGAATGCTATGGCGATTGTTTGCTCCGATCTCCTGAGCTCTCAGTAATCGTCGCGGATGCAATTCGATATTTTAATGGAGTGCGATACGATTTGGATAGCTTTGTGGTCATGCCGAATCATGTTCATGTGCTCGTTCAGTTTCGTAAAGAATTTGATTTGCAAGTGATTGGTTCGAGTTGGATGCGTTACACCGCTAGATTGATCAATCAGAAACTTGGTCGAAGGGGGATCTTTTGGAAGCCAGAGCCGTTCGATCATTTGATTCGTAGTCCGGAGCATCTTGCGCACTTCCGGAGTTACATTCGAGAGAACCCTCGCAAAGCAAATCTTCCAACCCGAGACTTCTTGTATTGGAATAGGGCGGAGTTGGGGTAGGTAGTTTTGCGTTAAGCTGTCGTCCTCTGTCTAGTGGTCGTCCTCGACAACTTCTGCACGCGTAGCCAATAGGATGGTGGTACTCGGCGCTGGAACGGTCGAGGACGAGCCGTTCGACAATGTCGATCTGTTGTCCTCAACAGATCTGCATCGCCTAACGCATCTCGGAAGGTAAGAAACTCTCCAAGACTGCGTTAGGGAATTTCCCAGGCAGCGTGAGGGAGACGTGGCTTAGCCGATAGTAGGATGGTACTCGGTGCAGGAACGGTCGAGGACGAGCCGTTCGACATTGTCGATCTGTTGTCCTCAACAGATCTGGAGCGCCTAACGCATGGCGCAACGTAAGTATCTTTCCAAGACCGCGTGCGGGACTTTCCAAGACCGCGTGCGGGACTTTCCAAGACTGCGTACGGGACTCTCCACGACAACGTGAGGGAGACGTGGTCTGGTCGATGGTATGGCGGTACTCGGCGCAGGAACGGTCGAGGACGAGCCGTTCGACAATGCGGCAATTTGGGTAGGTGAGTTTCGTGGAGTCGAGTATGCTTTCCGGCGACTCCTCCCCCGCCCCTAGGTGGACTGCGACTTTGCTAATCGGACACGAGAATGAGTGGAACCAACCCAAACAACCTTCATGAGAAAAGACCTCCCGCACTCTTCATCGCCGGAGGGCTTGGCATTATCTATCTCGTCTGGGGTTCCACCTATTTGGCAATCAAAGTCGCGGTCGATACTCTGCCACCTTTCTTGATGGCAGGAGCAAGATTCCTTGTCGCGGGCGCAGTGATGGCTGTCATCCTTCTCGCGTTCGGCCGACTCCGCGCTACAGGTCGACAATGGCTGTGGAATGCTTGGGTTGGTCTTTTCATGATGGTGGGTGGAAACGGTTTGGTTTCGTGGGCGGAACAGACGATTCCCTCAGGCATCGCAACGTTGATCGTCGCGTTCAATCCCTTGATGATGGTCACTGCCGAATGGGTGATTTGGGGCCGAACGAAAGGGAAGCTCGGCGCCAGTCCGAACCGAACTGTTTTCGCAGGACTTGCCATGGGATGCGCAGGCCTAGCCATGTTAGTAGCCCCGAGTTTGCAAGGAACCGGTTCTGCCAGCTACGACCTGTTACGCGTCGGGGCGATCGTCCTAGCCTGTCTGACTTGGACAATAGGTTCCATGATGACTCGCTACGGAGGCAATCCGACGGATCCCTTTACAGGAGCTGCCATTCAAATGCTTTGCGGGGGATTGTGGCTCATCGCGTTTGGTGCATTGCTCGGAGAGACGAAGGAAGTGCAATGGACTCAATTTAGCCGCGAATCGATTTTCGCTTGGTGGTATCTGGTTATCGCCGGATCGCTCGTCGCATTCACCACCTTTGTATGGTTAATGAAGCACGCCTCACCAACACTGATATCAACCTACGCGTATGTAAACCCTGTCGTCGCTGTCTTCTTAGGCTGGCTCGTCCTGAACGAACGTATCGACAATTGGACGATCGTTTCGGCGGCGGTCATCGTCTTGGGAGTCGCGACAATCACGTGGGGGAAAAGGCCTCGAGTAGTAAGTAGTAAGTAGTAAGTAGTAAGTAGTAAGGAGCGAGTAGCGAGGGGCGAGGGGCGAGGGGCGAGGGGAACAGGAACAATCGGAACAATCAGGACATACGTGGGGCGGTTTCGATCAAAATGCCACCGGTGCACGGCGAAGTTCGTTCGACAGGATCATCGAAAGGCGTTGCGATAGTGGCTGGGACTGATGCCGGTGGCGGCGGAGAATTGCCGGCTAAAGGCGGCTTGATCGTAGAACCCACATTCCACGGCAATCACCGCAAGTGGCTTATCGGTATGAATCAACCGCGTGGCCGCTTGCTCCACTCGGGTCTTGGTTAGCAGTCCACGGGGGGACAAACCGACGATGCTACGCACTTTGCGCTCGAGTTGGCTCCAGCTATAGCCCGATCGAGCTACGAGCTCTTCAATCCGCAGGGGTTGGGCGAAGTCGCGATGGATCGTGTTGACGATATCCGCAACGGGCCCCAAGTCGCTTTTTGTCTCCGCCAAATCCCGAGAGATACCTGCCAGTGCGATGACTTTTCCTTCCCCGTCCAACACCGGGGTTTTCTGTGAAATGAACCATCCCATTCCACCGTCGGGCTGGGTAATCAGTTCGATGCGATCGCGAATGGTGATCCCCTTTTCCAAGACTTCATCGTCTTGCTGCTCGTATCCGGCCGCCAAGATCGCTGGGAAAACCTCTTTGGCAGATTTCCCAACCAGTTGCTCAGTCCTCCAGCCGCCAGCACGCCTCGCAAAGGCCTCGTTGACGATGACGTAACAACGCGATCTGTTTTTGATGCAGAACAGGACATCGGTAAGGGTTCCAAATAGCGTCTCGGCAATAGCAAGACCGGGCGCTTGCTGGAGCAGCCATTCGCGGCCTTGCAGATTCCCCGCAGGAGGCTTTTTTTTCATGGTTATCCAGTGAGGACGTGCGGAGCGGGTTGGTAACCCAGACAGCGACCGATGGTCACGGGTGGGTCGTCTGGGACGTGTTCCGATTTTGTATTTTTTCGGCACAAGACTCAAACAAATTTACCACGACTGGAGAGGGCTGGAGGGATAGAATTTTCCGGCAATAGCATCTTGTCTTGTTTCGGGAAATCGAATCGGTCTCGCGAAGGAGTCTGGCATCGTGATAGCCCCCCCATCCAGTGACGTTGTGGCTGGACCTTTCGGCTCGGACGAAATCATTGTCGCCCGGGCATTGGCCCGAGCGGAATCGCTTCTCCAGGCTGCACTGGCCCAGCAGACCATCCCGGAAAAGAAGGAAGCAGCGAAACTGGGACGGATGATGAACGACCCGGCTGGCAAGGCGTTTACGTTTGCGATGGTCGACGAAGTCTTCCGAAGCCACACACCCTCCAAAACGGCCGCATCGCTTCGGCGAGTCGTTGAACAATTCGGTGCACCTCAGTACATGCCTTGGACGGACCGGCTTTTGATTCAAGCGGGTGCGTTTGTCAGTCGCTTTCTCCCAGGTTTGGTAACCCGCGGAGTTGCAAAGCGGATGCAGATGGATAGTGCGCGCGTGATACTGCCTGGAGAGGCCGAGCCACTTCATCGCTACTTGACCCAGCGCACCCAAGATGGCTTTCGCCTCAATCTGAATCATTTGGGCGAAGCGGTCCTGGGGGAACAAGAAGCGAAGCATCGATTGGATGCGATCTTGGACCATTTAGCCGATCCTGCCGTGAGCTACATCTCCGTGAAGATCTCTGCGATCTTCAGCCAAATCAATTTGGTCGCATGGGAGGACTCGCTTCTCACGATTTGTGATCGATTGCGGATCCTTTATCGCGAGGGCATGAAGCGGGGCAAGTTCGTGAATTTGGACATGGAAGAGTACCGCGACTTGGCCTTGACCCTCGCTGCATTCCAATCGTTGTTGGATGAACCGGAGTTCCATCGCTATTCCGCCGGTATTGTCTTGCAAGCCTACTTGCCGGACGCGTGGGACGCCCAGCGCACCTTGACCGCTTGGGCGCAGCAACGTGTTCAGAACGGAGGAGCGCCGATCAAGATCCGATTGGTGAAAGGTGCGAACCTTGCTATGGAATCGGTCGAAGCCGAATTGCACGGTTGGCATGCCGCGCCTTATGCGAGCAAACATGAGACTGATGCCAATTTTCGAAGGATGATGGAGTACGGCTGCCAACCCGATCATGCCGCTGCGGTTCGATTAGGAGTGGCGAGCCACAATCTGTTCGATGTCGCCCTGGCTTTGACTCTTCGAGAGGTAAATCAAGTCGAATCATCTGTAGAAATCGAAATGCTCGAAGGCATGGCGAATCACCAAGCCAGAGCGGTACGCGATGATGCGAAGGGATTGCTCCTCTATGCACCTGCGGTGAAGCAAGACGATTTTCTCAGCGCTATGGCTTATTTGGTAAGGCGATTGGATGAGAACACGTCCCCTGAAAACTTCCTTAAGGACATGTTCGCCATTCGGCCCGGTTCGCCGGAGTGGGGGTATCAAAAAAAGCGGTTCCTCGATGGCTGGAAGGGGCGGAGTGAGGTCAGCGATCGCTCTCGGCGCCTGACGGTGGCGATCGACGCGAGCCATTCCACACGATTCTTGAACGAGCCGGACACCGATTGGTCCCAACCTTCTCAACGGGAAGAGTTGACCCGTCACAGCGAGTGGTCTCCCAGCGCGATCCCCAGTCTGCCCATTCTGGACACGATGCTCGATGCAGCGGTCGAGGCGCAAACAAATTGGGAGGGCATGGGCTTTGAAGCGCGCGAAGAAGTCATGAATCGGCTGGCGGAAATCATGAGTCGCGATCGGTTCAAGACTTTGCATGCGTTGCGAATCGAGGGAAAGAAGGCGATCATGGATGGAGACGGGGAGGTTTCCGAGGCGATCGACTTCGCGCGTTATTACGCTCGCCATGCCCTTCCACCCGCTGGGTCGCATTCCGAGCCATTGGGTGTTGTAGCCGTTGTGTCCCCTTGGAATTTCCCCTACGCCATTCCAGCAGGCGGAGTGATTGCCGCACTGATGGCAGGGAACAGCGTCGTGCTGAAACCGGCCCCCACAACGGTGGGTCTGGCCTGGCATTTGGCGAACCAATTTTGGGAAGCGGGAGTCCCGCGCGATGTACTCCACTTTTATCCTTGCGCGAACGAGCAGGGGAAGGCGTTCCTGACGGATGAGCGGATCCATGCGATCGTCTTAACAGGCAGCTATGAGACCGCCAAATTATTCCATGGTTGGAGGCCCTCGCTACCACTTTATGCCGAGACTAGTGGTAAAAACGCGTTGGTCGTTACCGCCCACGCCGACCGAGAGCAGGCGATCAAGGATCTGGTGCGTTCGGCCTTTGGCCATTCCGGTCAGAAGTGCAGTGCCGCCAGCCTTGCGATTTTGGAGGGGGAGGTCTATGACGATGAAGGTTTCCGTCGCCAACTCCAAGACGCCGCCCGAAGTCTTGCTGTGGGTCCGACGAGCCACTGGCAAAATGGTGTGACTCCGTTCGTGATACCTACGACCGACAAACTGCATCGAGCCTTGACTACCCTCGACGAGGGGGAGACCTGGCTCGTGGAACCTCAACAACTTGCTGCACCGAACTTGTGGTCACCCGGCATCAAGTTTGGTGTGAGACCAGGCAGTTGGTTTCATCAGACCGAGTGTTTCGGCCCTGTATTGGGATTGATGCGAGCGGAGAATCTCGACGACGCAATCGTCATGCAAAATGGAACCGATTACGGACTGACAGCGGGGATTCATTCTTTGAATCAAGAAGAGATCCGCTATTGGAAAGAACGGGTACAAGCGGGCAATCTGTACATCAACCGACCGATCACGGGAGCGATCGTGCAGCGGCAGCCCTTTGGAGGTTGGAAGAAGTCGTGCGTAGGACCGGGAGCCAAAGCGGGCGGTCCCAACTACGTTTGGTTGTTCCGAAGATTTGCCGACCCTTCCCATTTTTCTGGCGCGAGCGAAGTGGATTATGAGCAAGCTTGGCGCGAGCACTTTTCCGTCGAGCAGGACCCGAGCGAGTTGCGATGCGAATCCAATGTGTTTCGGTATAGACCGTCGCGCGGTGTTGTGTTGCGGTTGGCACAACGTGACTTGAAAACCGTCGAACGAGCGCGGCTTGCGGCGCAGGTGACTCGAGTTCCACTTGAGATCAGCATCCGCGAGGAAGAGTCGGACGAAGCGTTTGCGAAGCGTTTGCCCGAGTTGGCCAAACGAGCGGAGTTTTTACGGACAACGGACGCTCCTGCAGGCGTAATCCTGCGCGTTGCATTCGATGCGGGACTGCAATGGATTCACGGACCGTTGCTGTCGGCGGGGCGTATCGAATTGACACGATGGGTTCGGGAGCAGAGCGTCTCGCAGACGTTGCACCGCTATGGGCAACTGCCATCGAAAAGTTGATCTGGGACGGCGGCTTTGTTCCCTCAAAGGTGCTTCGGTGCGAAACTCGACTCACACCCTGGGAAGCGTGCTATCCCTCCCGTGCGCTGCGGGTTACGATAATCTCCTGCTATGCCCTGCTCACACTGCAGATTGAGAAAACTGCGAGTTGAGGATACTGCCGCGACGTTGCTACTTTGCATTACGTAAGGAAAGAAGGAACGAAGGACTATGAGTCAGACCGCCATGGATGCCAAGTTGGAGGGTGTTACGAATTCTGGCACGCCGTTGAGCACCAATGTCCACTTGATTCGTTGGGTTCGCAAGATGGCTGCGTTGTGCAAGCCGGATCGTATTCACTGGGTGGATGGATCGCAGGAGGAATACGACCGGCTCTGCAATGAAATGGTCGACAAAGGGACTCTCATCCGACTGAATCAAGAAAAGTGGCCTGGTTGTTTTCTGGCCCGCTCCAACCCCAACGATGTGGCTCGCGTCGAGGATCGAACGTTCATCTGCAGTGCATCGAAGGACGCTGCGGGACCGACCAACAACTGGATGAATCCGTTCGAAATGAAGAAGAAGCTGCGCGAGCTCTTCGATGGCTGCATGCAAGGCAGAACGATGTATGTGCTCGCCTTTAGCATGGGTCCGGTCGGTTCTCCCATGTCGCAGATCGGAGTTCAGTTGACCGATTCGCCTTATGCGGTCGTGAATATGCGTATTATGGCCCGTATCGGCAAACCGGTATTTGAGCTGATCGATCGAGCCGACAAACGCGTCGTGCCTTGTTTGCATAGCGTGGGTATGCCGCTTCGAGAGGGAGAGTCCGATGTTTCGTGGCCTTGCAATCCCGAGAAGTACATCGTGCACTTTCCAGAGACTCGCGAGATCTGGAGCTATGGATCGGGATACGGAGGGAATGCGTTGTTGGGCAAGAAGTGTTTTGCTCTTCGAATTGCATCGGTGATGGCGCGCGATGAAGGCTGGATGGCCGAGCACATGTTGATCCTAGGGGTCGAGGATCCGAAGGGTAAGAAGACTTATGTCGCAGCGGCTTTCCCGAGCGCTTGCGGGAAGACCAATTTCGCCATGCTGATTCCGCCAAAGCACTTCTCCGATCAAGGTTGGAAGGTGTGGACCGTGGGAGACGATATCGCTTGGATCAAACCGGGACTGGACGGTCGACTGTATGCGATCAATCCGGAAGCGGGGTTCTTTGGCGTCGCACCTGGAACGGGCGATGCGACCAATCCAAACGCCATGGCTGCGTTGCGCAAGAATACGATCTTCACCAATGTCGCGCTCACCCCGGACGGAGGTGTTTGGTGGGAGGGTATGACGAAGGAACCGCCACCGGAAGCGATCGATTGGCAAGGCAACCCATGGACACCGCAGTTGGCGAAAGAAAAGGGAATCAAAGCCGCGCATCCGAATTCCCGGTTCACGGCCCCTGCCTCGCAATGCCCCACGATCGATCCTGATTGGGAAAAACCCGAGGGTGTACCGATCAGCGCGATCATCTTCGGAGGTCGTCGCGCCACCACGATGCCGCTTGTATATCAAGCGTTCAACTGGAGTTGCGGCGTGTACATGGGCGCGACGATGGGAAGTGAAATGACTGCCGCAGCAGCAGGAACGATCGGAAAGGTGCGGCGCGATCCAATGGCTATGCTGCCATTCTGTGGCTACAACATGGGCGATTATTTCCGGCATTGGATTCACATGCAGCGATCGCTCACCGAGACGCCTCGCGTCTTCCACGTCAATTGGTTTCGCAAGGATACCAACGGCGAATTCTTATGGCCCGGTTTCGGGGAGAACATGCGAGTCCTCAAGTGGATTGTGGATCGTGCCAACGGTCATGGAGTGGGCAAGGAGACGCCCATCGGCTGGGTACCTCGCTACGCCGACATCGACTGGACAGGTCTCGATTTTTCCGAAGTGCGATTCAATGCATTGCAAAAGATCGATCGGGAAGCGTGGCGTCAGGAGATTCTCTCCCATGAAGAGCTATTCTTTGACCTGAAAAGTCACTTGCCCAAAGAGCTCATCTACGAGCGCGAACTCCTCATTTGCAGGATGTAGGAGCACGGAGCATGGAGCATGGAGCATGGAGCACGAGTGTATCAGTATCCGTGTCCGTACGTTAGTGCTCGGTAGGCGGAGAAAGCCGGTATCTGAACGTTGGTTCTACATTGGGAAACTGTCAGGACGACTGTTCGACATTGGCCAAAGGCCATAAACAACATAGCCTAGGGCAACGCCCTAGGTACGACACGCCCCGCACGACACTTATTGGCTGAAAGCCATAAACAAACCGTTGCACGTTACGACAGCATAGCCCGGGTGCAGAGACGTAGCCCAGGTGCAGAAACGTAGATCGTTTGATATTCCTCGGGATCGTGACACCACCAGCGACGCCTAATTTGTGTATGGCCTTCAGCCAACAAACCAAATTTGGGAACCAAAACCTGGGGTGTTACCCCAGGCTATGTTGTGCATGCCCTTCAGGCAAAAGAAAACCGTCGAGGACGACGGTTCTACATAAGGCAACCGTCGAGGACGACGGTTCTACATTGGGAAACCGTCGGGACCACGGTTCGACGTATGAAACCATCTGGACGATGGTTCCACGTTGGCCGTTGGCCATCTTGGAGGCCTTGCGGTCTGCAGCGGGGCGTTTAGAGGTAGAAACGTTGGATTCGATTGTTGCCGGAATCGACGACGTAGATGCGTTCTTTCGTATCGACGGCGATGGCCCAAGGTTGATTTAGTTCCCCTGGCTTGCTTCCCGCTTGCCCCCAAGTCGCCACACTTTTGCCATTCCGGTCAAGTCGCTGAACCCGATGGTTTCCATATTCGCTCACCAGCAAGCCGTCACCGAACAAAGCCAAGCTGTACGGGTATTTGAACTGTCCCGGCTCGTCCCCTTCTTCGCCGAACATACGGAGGCACCGAGGCTTGTCCCCTGTCCAGTCGATGACTTGCACGCGGTGATTGCAGGCGTCCGCTACCCACAGCCAACCTTCCGTATCGACGGCCAAACTTTGAGGGCGACTGAACTGAAGCGGTTCGCGCCCGTGTTCGCCCAAGCTTGCGATGTACTCTCCATTTGGGCTGTACTTATGAATGCGATCAAACTCGCCGTACTCGCCAAGCACAAATTCACCCGATGGAAGGCGGACGGCATCGGTAACGAATGCGAATTTGCCAGGCCCGCTGCCGTTGACCCCGCCGATCGTCCGCTCGTCGAGCAGATTTCCCTCGGCCGTGTAGAAGAGAAACCGAAAGTAATGCGTGTCGGCCACGATGAGCGTGCCATCCAAGTCGATGCTCAGACCGGTCGGTTTACCTTGTTCGATTTCCGGCGTTCGCCAACCGCGAACAAAAGTCCCTTCTTCATCGAAAACTTGGATGCGTCCGGTTTTGTCGACCACAAAGGCGCGGTTGGAATCATCGATTGCGATGGCCCGTGGCTTTTGAAATCGACCATCCGCCATTCCCCGTTGGCCGATGATCGCATCGACTTGATAGGGAGTCTCGCTCTTCCGACCAGGAATACACCCTGTTAGCATCGCATGGGTCGCACCGATCGCTGTCGCTTTCATGGCGTGAACGAGCCAATCTCTCCTGGTCGAGGAAAGGCTCGGTTCATTCATCGTCGCTATTCGATTCGGTATCATGGGGTGTTCTGTTGGCTCCATGCAAATCCTTTATCTTACGCGAAACCACTTCACTGATGTTTTCTGACGCAACGATCAGCCGATTGCCCCTTTATCTTCGAGAATTGCAACAGTTACAACGTGGAGGGAGCACTCGAGTGCAGAGCGGAGTTCTCGCGCGTCGATTGGGTCTGAACGACTCGCAGGTTCGCAGAGACTTATCCGGCTTCGGCCCCATGGGACAACGGGGAGTGGGCTACGAAATTCGGGGATTGATCGAAACCATTCAAAACGCCTTGGGTGGAAATCGGTCTTGGAACGTCATCCTCGTCGGAGTGGGGAACCTGGGGACGGCGTTGTCGGGCTATCGCGGGTTCGAGCAACAAGGCTTTCAGTTGGTTGGGGCCTTTGACATCGATCCGAGCAAAATTGGAAAGAATCTTGGCAAGCTGCAAATCCAGTCCTTCGTCGCCCTAGAAGAATTCGTCGAACGAGAAAAAGTGGAATTGGCGATTTTGTCCGTACCCGCAGCGTCGGCCCCGACTGTCGCGCGGCGGCTGGAATTGGTAGGGATTACAGGGATTCTGAACTTTGCCCCTGTCACGGTGACCCCTCCTCAGAGTTCTGTAACGATTGTCAACGTCGACTTAGCGGTGGAACTGCAGCGTCTGGCCTATGCCGTGTTGACGTCAAAAAAGGAAAACGAGTGAGGCAGCACATGCCGGAGAACCCACTTTCCATTCGTTCCCATCACCGCGGGGACGGAAAATAGGGCGGGCTCTCGGAGCCAAAGTTGTGTATTCTATCTAAGGTCCTTTTCAATCGCCAAACCCGGACGGAACGATTGGTATGCCACCGTTACACAAAATCTTGTTTAGCCCCCTCCTCGCGAGGGTGTTCGCCAGCTATTGGCTAGCTAGCATCGGGTTCGCAGCGACGGGCTCGATGGGCTTTGGGGCCGACGGACCCCTTCGATTCAATCGCGATATCCGTCCCCTACTTTCCGAGTATTGCTTGGCCTGCCATGGCTTTGACGCTTCCAAACGGGAGGCAGGTCTAAGGTTGGATACGTATGAGGGGGCGACAGCCGAACTGGACTCAGGCGAGATTGCAGTAAGACCTGGGGATCCCGATGCGAGCGAACTGATAAGTCGCATCCTCTCGGAGGATGAAAGTTCGATGATGCCTCCTCCTGAATCGGGAAAGAAACTATCGCGAGAGCAAAAGGAACGGCTGACTCAGTGGATCCGGGACGGAGCTAAGTACGAACCCCATTGGGCCTTCGCAAAACCAGAGGCGTCTCTTCCACCAACCGATCCGAAACAGGTCGGTGATTTTGCAAATCCGATCGACGCGTTCATTTACCAAAAGCTGGAACAGCAGTCGATTGCTGCCTCACCTCGGGCAAGTGCGGAAACACTGCTCCGTCGAGTCTACCTCGATCTGATAGGTATCCCCCCAACACCGACCGAGATACAAGACTTCCAATCGGACTATGCTTCGCGTGGTTTGAAGGCTTACACAGAGAGGGTGGAACAACTCCTTGAGAATCCGCATTACGGCGAAAAATGGGGGCGATGGTGGCTGGATCAAGCGAGATACGCAGATAGCCACGGCTACTCCATCGATGCTCCGCGTTCGATATGGCCTTATCGCGATTGGGTCATTCAGGCATTGAATGATGATATGGCATTTGACCAATTCACGTTGGAGCAAATCGCCGGGGATCTACTCCCTCAAGCGACATCCTCGCAGATCGTCGCCACCGGTTTCCACCGCAATACGCAAATCAATCAAGAGGGAGGAGTCGATCCCGAGCAGTTTCGCATCGAAAGCATTTTCGACCGCGTCGCGACGACAGGAACCGTCTTCCTCGGACTCACGGTAGGTTGCGCGCAATGCCACGATCATAAATTCGATCCGATCACGCAGAAGGAATACTACCGGCTCTTTGCGTTTTTCAACAACCAGGACGAACCAGAGCACAAAATTTTCCCCGAGGGAATCGATCCGGCCGCATTAAAAGCCGAGCGTGATTCAGCGATGCGTTCCCTCGATGACAAACTTCGCCCACTCGCCGAGAGCATCGAGCAGTGGGAGAAAGGGCTGGAGAAGGGCGAGCAGGAAAAATTGCCGAAGCCGGTGAAAGACGCTTTGAAAGTAGAGACAAAGAAACGCAATGCCCTGCATCGTGCATCGCTCTACACCGCCAGTCTTCAGCGAGAGAAAAACAGTCTTCAGCAAGAGAAAGAGGCCGAGACCGTCGATCCTGCGATCCGAGAGCTGCAGAACCGAATCGTCGAGATCGACAGGGAGTTAGCCGCTGGGGTATCGACTCTGGTAATGAAGGAAAAGCCGGAGGGACGCAACACGACCGTCTTCATCCAAGGGGATTTCACTCGCCCCGACGAACCGGTGCAGCCAGGTGTTCCGAGCGTGCTCCACCGTTTCGCGCCGCAAAGCGACAAACCCAACCGGCTCGATCTGGCGCGCTGGATTGTAGATCGGGAGAATCCCCTCACCGCGCGTGTCCTGGTAAACCGCGTATGGCAAGTCTACTTCGGACGGGGGATTGTCGAGACGGAAAATGACTTTGGATTGCAGAGCGCGGTTCCCACCCATCCCGAGTTGCTGGACTGGCTAGCGATCGACTGGATGAAGGGTGGCTGGAGTTTGAAGTCCTTACATCGCAGAATTGTCTGCTCGGACGCCTACACGCGAAGCTCACTTGGGCGCAGCGACTTGATCCATGTTGATCGCGACAATTACTGGTTAGCAAAACAGAATCGCCTTCGGTTGGACGCGGAGTTGGTCCGAGATGTGGGGCTGGCCGCCAGCGGATTGCTCAGTCCCAAATTGGGAGGGCCTCCCGTCTTCCCACCGATCCCGGATGGTGTCATGACACAGGGGCAAGTTAAAAGGGAATGGAAAGTGAGCCAGGGCGAGGACCGCTACCGCCGAGGGGTTTACACCTTTATCTTCCGCGCCACGCCACCCCCTTCTCTGAACGTGTTCGATGCACCGGAGGGAAACAGCAGTTGCACACGCCGCAATCGAAGCAACACGCCCCTTCAGGCTTTGACCCTTCTCAATGACTCCGCCTTTGTGGAATTCGCGCAAGCTCTCTCGAAGATCGTCGAGCGCGAAGGAGTGGAGGTTGCCTTTCAGCGCTGTACGTCTCGATTGCCTACGGAAGAGGAACTGGCGGTTCTTCGCCAGCTTGATCCGTTTAGCGCGGCGAGGGTTCTCCTCAACCTCGATGAAACGCTCACTCGCGAGTGAGCTTGCGAAAGCGCATCCACGACAACCCAAGCCAATGGACAACGCCAGAACGAAATCATGAATCGATCCAACCATCCATTTGAACTAGCTCTGCAACAGGAAACGCGTCGCCACTTCTTTGAACGATGTGGAATTGGGGTAGGTGCTCTGGCGCTGCAACAGTTGTTGGCGCAATCTGGTTTTGGGGCCGGTTTCGAGAGCAATGCGCTCGCGCCGAAGGATCCGCATTTTGCTCCGAAGGCGAAGCGAGTCATCTTTTTGTTCATGGCGGGGGGCCCCTCCCAACTGGACATGCTCGACTACAAGCCCGCGTTGAACCAGTTGAACGGGCAACCAATTCCGCAGAGTTATGTGGAAGGGAAGCGGTTTGCATTCATGGACAGCAGTCACCGCATCAATTTGCTCGGAACGCGGCGAACCTTTGCCCAGTATGGAGAGACGGGATCTTGGGTAAGCGATCTGCTACCTCATACGGCCAAGATCGTGGACGATCTCACATTTATCCGCACGTGCAAAACCGATTTGTTCAACCATGCTCCCGCCAAGCTGTTTATGAATACTGGGACTGGGCAGTTCGGTCGCCCCAGCATGGGGGCTTGGTTGACATACGGATTGGGAAGCGAGTGCAATGACTTGCCTGGCTTCGTGGTATTGCAGAGCGGCCCCCGCGGTCCTCGCGGAGGTGCGATTCTCTGGGGGAGCGGCATGTTGCCATCGACGTATCAAGGAGTGCCGCTACGAAACAAGGGTGAGCCGATCTTGAATTTAACGACACCGGAGCAAGTCACCGAGGAGAAACAGATTGAAGTGATTCGCGCGGTGGGAGAGCTCAATGCGATGCGGTTTGCCAACACGGGGGACGACGAGATCGCAACACGAATCAATGCGTATGAAATGGCTTATCGTATGCAGTCCAGCGCGCCGGATTTGATGGATACTTCGGATGAGACCCAAGAGACCCTCGACTTGTATGGCATCCGGGATCCCAAGGAGTCGACGTTTGCCAGGAACTGTTTGTTAGCCCGAAGGTTAGCAGAACGCGGGGTTCGATTCATACAGCTTTACCACACCAACTGGGACCATCACGGAGGTCCGACCGAGAACTTAGAAAAGCACTTGCCCGAAATCAGCAAGGAGATCGATCAGCCCTGCGCGGGGTTGGTTCAAGATCTACAGCGTCGTGGGCTTCTCGATGACACGATTGTCATTTGGGGAGGAGAGTTCGGCAGGACACCGATGGGAGAGGTGCGAGAATCGACGGGGCGAAACCATCACATCGATGCATTCACCATGTGGTTTGCCGGAGGCGGTTTCAAGCCGGGTGTGAGCTATGGCGAGACCGACGAGTTTGGATTTGGACCGATCGATCAGTCGGTGCATGTGCGCGACATCCATGCAACCATCTTGCATCAGCTTGGACTGCATCACGAGCGTCTGACGGTGCGTTCTCAAGGACTTGATTTCCGTTTGACCGGTGTCCTCCCAGCGCGTGTTGTGAAAGAAGTTTTGGCGTAGTTCTACTCCTTTCCTTCACGAAATCTTCTAAGTGCCCAGCAGCCCGACATTATGACGCAGTATGCGCTCTTCTTTTCCAGAATCGGAAAGAGCGCACAGAAACCCATTATTAGAAAATCCACTACCACGCGTCTCAGAACTGTGCAAAACTGCAACGAAAGACCCCATTGCAGTAAACTTTTTGATAGTCAAGCAATGGATTTAAAAAAACAACTAATCAAACGACTCAAAAACGATCGAAAAAACCTGCACAAATCCTGCATGGGCGCGTAAACTCTCTAAATATCCCTCGTTAGGGGCGTCGGAGTCCCCCACAAAGAGTGCGAGGGATATGAGGTTGGTGAAATCATTTTTTTGCGAAGGGGAACGTATGTTACAGAAGCGTAAAGGCTTCACGCTCGTTGAATTGTTGGTCGTTATTGCGATCATCGGAATTTTGGTCGGGCTGCTGTTGCCCGCCGTGCAAGCGGCTCGGGAAGCGGCACGCCGTATGAGCTGCAGCAACAACATGAAGCAGTTGGCATTGTCGATGCACAACTATGAGAGCTCATTCAAGAAAGTCTCGCGTTTGGCGACTTGGGTCGACAAGGGACTTGGAATGCAGCAATCGAACTGGAATGGATATTCCGCACACGTCGGAATCCTTCCGTTCATCGAACAGAACAATCTGTTCCAGCAGTTTACCTTCACCCTCTATCACTACGACAACCCGGCACCACCCCCTGCCGGTGTTAGCGTAACGCCTTTGATCTTGGGACGTACCCCGATTCCAGCATTCCTTTGCCCATCGGATCGCCCTTATCCGTCGGCAGCTGAATTGGGACAAAACAATTACGGCTGGAGCGAAGGCTCGAACGTGGGTTGGAACACCGCTGCAGGAAATCAAAACGGTTTCTACAAGCGAAACGTCGATACCAAGTTTGGGGACATCACCGACGGTCTTTCCAACACCATTATGATGGCGGAATTCGTCAAGGGTGACGCAACAACAGCGATCCTCACCAACATGGGTGACTTCGCTCGTAACATTCCCCTTCCTTTCGCCATGAAGCCAACTCAAGCTCAGCTTGATGCTTACGGTGCTCTCACCGCAGCAGCTGGTGCGACCCACCGTGCCGACGCAGGATTCCGCTGGGCTGCTCCTGGCTTCTACAACACGGCCATTAACACCGTTGCACCACCAAACTGGCGGTTCCCCGCTGGTATGGCGTGTGATGGTTGCGGTCAAGGAGACTCCTCCGGTGTATTCCCAGCACGAAGCCGACACACCGGTGGCGTAATGCACGCTCTCGGTGACGGTTCGGTTACTTTCATCAGTAACAGCGTGGATCTCATCACCTACCAATCGCTGGGTTCAGCTATTGGTGCCGATGTGCCTGGCGAGTACTAAGAGCTCTTGGTAGCTTAATCAACATTCCCTCTGGGCTCTTTTTGGAGTCCAGAGGGTTTTTTACTTTCGGAACCGCGTTTAAGAGATTTAGGAATTCAATCGTGTTGCGAAATTTGCTTCTAGGAACGTTGGTCCTTGGTGCGTTTGTCGGTTGTGGTGGCGGTGGTAACGTGGAGTATTCCCAAGTGATTGAAGGGGTCCCGACAGAGGGGATCGATCAATTGCGAGTAATGCTCGAGGAGACCGCTAAAAACGGCAAGCCATTGGGAAGTGGTGCGGTGGTTTATCAACGTCAGTTGAACATGCTGAGCACGACCGATATGGAAAAGGCGAAGGCCCTCCAGCCCTACATGGACGAACTGATGGGGCTCACCGATCCTGCGAAGATCAAAGCCAAAGCCAAAGAGTTTCTTTCGAAGCTGTAAGCCAATCGGCCGGTAGCGGCAGGGTGATCGATTTTTCAAACGAGGGTGGCGTTCGTTTCATACGGTGCCACCCTCTTTTGCATCACTACCCGTCCCACACAATAACCGGTCCCCGACCGTCGCTTGCGTAGTAGCCGGTCTCCGACCGGCGTTTTTGTTGCAACCGGTCTCCGACCGGTATTGGCCGAGCTCGGCACGTCATACGGAAAGACCAGCCAACCAGACAATGGGAAAGTCGCATCCACACTCCAATTCCAAACGCGCGTCTTCGACGACGACGTCTTCCAATAGGACGCGTCTTTGGGGCCTACTAGGAGTCTTGCTTTTCCTCCTTATTCTCTTTTTTGCTTGGGGGGGCGTGCCGCGCATCGTCCATTCGTCCGCGATCGTTGCTTTGCAAAAGCACGATCTGGATCAAGCAGAGGGTTGGCTGTCCGCGCTCGATCGCATGCATCTTGCCAATGGTGAAACCGCGTTCCTACACGCGAGGCTCGCGCGGAAGCGTGGGGATCTCGATGCCATGGCAACACAATTGAAGATAGCGTTCGATGGTAAGTTCGATTCCAAGCGACTGAATCGAGAGCAGCTTCTCGCATTGGCGAGTCTCGGACGACTGGAAAGTTCTACTGAATCGACGTTGAAGCATTGGATCAAAGAGCAGGATAGTGATTTGGGCGAAGTGCTCGATGCCTACAGCACGGGCCTTACCGTTCTATCCAGATTTCCAGAGGCCGTAGAACTTCTCGAGATCTGGGAAGAGGAATGCCCCTGGGAGCCCATGGTGCATTACAAGCTAGGACGGATTCATGAACACCTTCTTCAAAACGAACCTGCTGAAGAGGAGTACCGAAAGTCCGTCGCGAAAGACCCAAATTTTATTCAGGGATGGTTCAGTCTTGGGCGTCTGCTGTTGCTGATTCGCAAACCAGCCGATGCAATCTTGGTATTGAAACGATGCGATCAAGGCAATTCAAGGCTCGCGGCCAAAACGAGCATTGCCCAATGCGAGAAGGCACTGGGAAACGTTGAAAAAGCCAAAGAAATACTCCTAGATGTCATGCAGCATTCTCCCGAGGATATTCGCGCATCGTATCGTTCCGTCGACGAAACTCCGGAACGATTTATCGCCGCATCCGAGCTTGGTGGGATTGAAACCGAGTTGGGAGAATACGAGTCGGCAAGAAGGCATTTGGATATGGCACTCGATTATTTCCCACTCGATTCCATCGGTCGCTATTCCTACGCCGTGGCGTTGCGAGGACTGGGGGAACGAGACAAGGCTGAGGAAAACTTTGACAAAGTGAAGGAGTCACGCGCCGAGCTGGATCAAGTCACGCAGCTTCAAGAAAGGATCGGGATGAATCCCAAAGACACCGACGCTCGAATTCAAGTCGGGAAGATCATTCTCAAAAACGAGTCGGAGAAGACGGGCGTGTACTGGATCAAGAGCGTCTTTTCGTATGATGTACGCAACGAGGCCGCGCACGGTGCGTTAGCGGACTATTATCAATCCAAGATCGGTAGCGATCCGGCATACCAACAACTCTATGAGTACCACCAACAATTTGTCAAATCGCCAACACCTACTCCCAAATAGGCGTGTTGGTTTCGCTACGCCTTTATTGTTACTCTTGTTCTTTGTTTCGATGGGGTGCAAGCCAAGCGCGAAGACCGACAGCGCATCTACATCGCCAAAGACAACGGTTGTAGCCAATAGTGCATCGCCATTGACCCCTGTCCTCTTCGAGGATGTCACGAAGCAAATCGGTCTCCATCATGTTTACGATAACGGTGAAGACTCGAACCTCTATGTGTATTTGGAGTCGGTTGGCAGCGGAGTCGCTGTCGTCGACTTCGATTTGGATGGTTGGCCTGATTTTTTTTTCCCGGGAGGGGGAAGGCTTCCTGCACTCGGGCAGATCCAAGGGTTGCCAGGTACCGCATGGCGCAACCAGTTCGGAGAGAGAGTGGTCAACATCACAGCGGAATCTTCGCTGAACGTGACCAAGCACTACACCATGGGGGCACAGGCCGCCGACATCAATTGCGATGGCTTTCCTGATTTGCTCATCACCGGTTACGGAGGTGTGCTGATCATGATGAACCAAGGAGACGGGACCTTCATCGACGTCACTTCGAACTCCGGTGTGGATGCATCGTTATGGTGCACGAGCGCCGCCTTCGCCGACTTCAACCAGGATGGAGTTCTCGATTTGTTTATCGCCCAATACATCGATTGGTCCTGGGAGAACAATCCAGATTGCAAATCGACAGCGGGCGTTCGAGACATCTGTCCACCGGCTGCTTTCAAAGGATTGAGCGACCGCATGTACTTGGGCAAGGGTGATGGCTCCTTTCTAGATGCCAGCGACCGGCTCGATGCAGAGGCGAAAGGAAAAGGGCTCGGTGTCCTCGCTGGAGATTTCGATCAGGACTCTTGGGTCGATGTCTACGTCGCGAACGATACGACCAATAACCTTTATTATCACAATCTCACGGAGGGGAAGTTTGAAGAGGTCGGTGTATCGAGCGGATCTGCACTCGATGAACGAGGGCTTCCGACCGGTAGTATGGGTGTTGCCACGCTCGACTACGATAACGATCTGAAGCCGGATCTTTGGGTTTGCAACTACGAACAGGAATCGTTCGCCCTTTACAAGAATGAAGGGAACAGCGTTTATCGCGGGGTGAGTTCCTTGGCCGGTCTTACGGCACTAGGAACCATGTTCGTCGCCTTTGGGACTGCGACCGCGGACTTCGATTCTGACGGTGACGAAGACATAGCTGTTACAAACGGTCACGTGCTCCGGCATCCACCAGGCAATACCGTCGAACAGTTACCGCTGTTTCTGTCCAACAATGGCAAAGGAAAGCTAATACGACAGGAGTTCCATCCCGATTCCTACTTCAGCCAAAAGTGGCGAGGACGCGGTATGGTCGCTGCGGATATCGACCAAGACGGCGACCTCGACTTGATCGTCTCCCACGTCAATCAACCCTCCGCAGTCCTCAAGAACAAAACTCAAAATAGCTCCCAATGGTTGCAAATCGAATTGAAAGGGACCCGATCGAATCGCGATGCCATCGGCAGCCAAGTCGTGATGGTCACGAACAAAGCAAAACGACTTCGACTGGTGTGTGGGGGAGGGAGCTACCTGAGTCAGGGGCCATACAGTTTGCACTTCGGAATCCCCCCGGGTGAAAAGATCGAATACGCCGAAATCACTTGGCCCGATGGACAAAAGCAGCGCGTCGATGGTCTGAATCCCAATCAAAAACATGTGCTGATCGAGCCTGTGAGCGCTTCGATTTCCGCTGCCACGAAGTGAAAAGGCGGGCGTTGGCCCCCAGTTCATCGCCGTCGGCGCACGTAGAACCGTCGTTC
The DNA here is from genome assembly GCF_001610875.1 of Pirellula sp. SH-Sr6A. Taxonomy (NCBI): domain Bacteria; kingdom Pseudomonadati; phylum Planctomycetota; class Planctomycetia; order Pirellulales; family Pirellulaceae; genus Pirellula; species Pirellula sp. SH-Sr6A. The sequence continues at coordinate 1,700,793 of NZ_CP011272.1, forward strand.
TCGACGGTTTCCATTGTAGAACCGTCGTCCTCGACGGTTTGTGCACGAAGGAAATACACAGCGTGACTTAAGTCGATCCCTTGGTGGTTGTATTTACCGTTATTCGAAACGGGGATTTCGTTCTTGGTTCTTGGTTCTTGGTTCTTGGTTCTTGGTTCTTGGTTCTTGGTTCTTGGTTCTTGGTTCGCAGGGCGATGAGCATGGAGCATGGGGGTATCAGTATCCGTATCAGTACGCTAGTTCCCGGTAGGCGGAGAGAGCCGGTTTCTGAACGTTGGTTCGACACAAGGAAACTGTCGGGACGACGGTTCAACATTGGGAAACTGTCGGGACGACTGTTCGACATTGGCCAAAGGCCATAGACGACATAGCCTAGGGCAACGCCCTAGGTACGACGCGCCCCACACGGCCCTTATTGGCTGAAAGCCATAAACAAACCGTTGCACGTTACAACAGCATAACCCGGGCGCAGAGACCTAGCCCAAGTGCAGGAACGTGCTCGTTTGATATTCCTCGGGATCGCGACGGCACGAGTGACGCCTAATTTGTGTAGGGCCTTCAGCCAACAAACCATATTCGGGAACCAAAACCTGGGGAGTTAACCCAGGCTACGTTGTGTATGCCCTTCAGGCAAAAGAAACCGTCGGGACGACGGTTCTACATTGGGAAACCGTCGAGGACGACGGTTCGACGTAAGTCAACCATCGGCACGATTGTTCGATAACAAAAACAGTCGAGACGGCTAGACAGGGGATGACTGCTAGGTACTGGCGGGGATCAGCGCTTTGCGGATCCAACTGAAGCGTCGTCCGAGCCATGCCTTCGCGTCATCCAGGAGCGAATACATGACCGGGGTCGCGACCAGACTCAATACCAGCGATAGGGCTTGACCACCGATAATGACCTTGGCCATGCTCGCCCGGGCGCTCGCCCCTGGTCCCTGCCCCAGCGCAATGGGTATCATCGCTGCCATGAGCATGACAGTCGTCATAAGAATAGGCCGGAGTCGCGTGTAATTCGCTTCGAGAATCGCTTGCTCGCGAGGCATTCCCTTGTCGCGCAGTTCGTTGGTCTTGTCGACCTGCAAGATCCCATTCTTCTTGACGATTCCGATCAACATGAACAATCCAAACATGGCGTACAGATCGAGAGGAGTCCGGAACAAGAGGAGGGACAACAAACCAAAAGGTATCGTCACAGGGAGCCCTGACAGAATACTGATCGGGTGAACCCAGCTTTCGAACTGTGCCGCTAGGATCAAATACATGAACGTGACGCTCAGCCCGAGCGCGACCATGAAGTAATAAGCGGTCTCGCCCAGCATTTCTGCTTGTCCGCCGTACACGATTCCGTACTCCGGCGGGAGATTCATTTCGGTAATGCATTGATTGGCGTACCGCACGGCCTCATTGAGCGATACACCGTCCGGGTGGGCCATGATCGTCACGGTTCTCTGTCGGTTCAATCGATCGATCTGATTGGGGCCTTGCTTCTCGTTTAAACTCGCCAAACTTCCGAGTTCCACCAGCCCGACGGTAGGGGAAGGGATCGCGAGGGCCATCAGATCCTGGGAGTCGCTTCGGAATTGCCGATCGGCGCGAAGCCAAACATCGTATTGTTCGATCCCATCTTTGAAGCTCGATACGATTTGGCCCCCGACTAGCACATTGAGCGAATTCGCGATGGCTTGAACGGGAATCCCCAAATCCATGGCCCTTTCACGGTCAATATCGACCTGCAACTCCGGCTTGCGCATCGACAAAGTGGAATCGATGTCCACCAACCCTGGGAGGGAATTGAGTTTCTCCCGCAATTGCTCCGCGTACTCGGCTAATTGGTCCACCTCAGGGCCTTGCAAACTGAGTTGGAAAATGCGGTTGTCCCCGTTGGGTCCACCACCGAGGGCCGAAACGTCCGACACGGATGTTCTGAGATCCGGGTATTGCTTGAGGATCTCGCGCACGCGATCCATCATCCCGAATTGGCTGTACTCGCGATCTTCTAGCTCTACGAGTCTCAAATAGATCGAGCCTCGTGTCACATCACCTTGCCCTTTTGCCGACCCGCTTTGACCGATCGAAACAAAACGATGCACCACACCTGGCAATTTGGCTAAACGGTCCTCGATCTCCCGAACGACGGCATCGGTCCGCTCCAGCGTATAGCCTTCGGGGGTGATGAAGCTGACTTGTAGTTCGCTCTGATCGTCTCGCGGGATCATATTGACCCCCAGGTTCATTGCGATTGGGACGGTCGAAATGACTACAAGCACCGAGAGCAAAATCGTCAGCCAGCGATGCCGCATCGACCATCTCAGAACCCAGCCGTAAAACGTCTCCATCCATCGGTAGACCCATCCCGATTTCGACTGCGCACCATGCCCGTTTTCCAGTTTCAGGAATCGGGAGCAGAGCATGGGTGTGAGCGTAAAGGAGACGAACAAGCTCATTACGATAGCAAAGGCAACCGTCAAACCAAAGCTGCTAAAAAATCGCCCCACCATTCCCCCCATGAAGGCGACGGGGACGAAGATCACCACGAGGGAGATGCTCGTCGCGAGGACCGCGAGGGATATTTCCTTCGTTCCGATGATCGATGCCCGCATGGCATCGAGACCGTTCTCTTCCATATGCCGGAAAATGTTTTCATGAACCACCACCGCGTCGTCGATCACGATCCCAATTGCTAGGATCAGACCGAGCATGGTGATGTTGTTGAGGGTGAACCCCATGAACTGCATGAATAGAAACGTGGGAACAATCGACGTCGGGATTGCCAACGTCGCAATGATGGTCGTTCGCCAATCCCGAATGAACAACAGGATCGTCACCGCTACCAAGCCGGCGGCCAAAAGCAAATGGAACTTGACCTCCTCCATCGATACGCGAATGAACCGCGATTGATCTTGCGTGATCTCGACGCGAATATCGCTGGGGAGTGCCTTCTTGATCCGTCCCAAACGGTCCTGGATTGCGTCGGAGATGGCAACCGTGTTGGTCCCTGATTGTTTTTGAACAAACAAGCTCACGGCATTCTGTCCGTCCAATCGACTGAGACCTCGGGGTTCTTCGATCGAATCCTCGGCGTGACCAATGTCTCGAATCCGAATGGAATACCCCCCTCGGTTGGCGACGATCAAGTCGTTGAATTTTTCGGATTGGGAAACGCGTCCCAGGGTTCGCAGTACCATTTCCTTCGCGCCCTGATCCACGATTCCCCCAGGGACTTCGAGATTCTGAGCGACGAGGGAGCGACGGACTTCCTCGACCGATATGCCATAGGCTCGCAAACGGTCGGTGTCGATGCGCACGTTGATCGCACGGCTTCTCCCACCGGTGAGGAACACATTTCCCACTCCGGGAACGGTCTGCAACATTTCTTGAATCTGCCGTTTGGCAATCTCGGTGACTTCTCGGATGTCGCGATTTCCTGATACTCCGAGAGTGATAATGGGAGCGGCGTCGAGGTCGAATTTATTGACCAAGGGCGTTTCCATACCTTCGGGCAATGATCGCGAGATCGACGAGACTTTGTCGCGAGCCTCCTGAGCTCCAACATCCCCGTTTTTCTCTAAGACGAAACGAACAACAACGGTCGTGCTCCCTTCGCGGGTCGTCGATCGCAGCTCATCGATACCAGCAATCGTGTTGAGCGCCTCCTCCAACGGTTTAGTAACCGAGCTTTCCATCTCCTCGGCGCTAGCTCCTGGGAGGGACGCCGAGATCGAGATGACAGGAAAGTCGACTTTGGGAAACAAGTCGACCCCCAGTTCCATGTAGGAGACGATTCCCAGCACGACGGGGATGAGGACGAGAACCCACGTAAAAACGGGACGTCGAATGCAAAGGTCAGAGATACTCATTCGCGGTTCTCCTCCGATGAACTCTTCGGTGCATTCGCCTGTTCCGAACGGCTCAGGCTTTCTCGTTCGACAACTGCTATGCCATCCGAAAGCAGCCGCTGGCCGCTGGTCGCGACCCTCGCGTTGACAGGTAGATCGGGGCTTGCGATTTCGATCCAATCGGAGGATTGTTCGCCAAGGGTCACGCGAACTTCTTTGGCGATATTTCCTTCGATCAAAAAGATCTTTTGGATACCCGCGAGGGAGTAGAGGCTCGAAGGAGGAACGGTCTTAGCGGTTTCTGTTTCCCCGACCAAGATCTGCGCTTTGGCAAATCCCCCGGGTTTGCAGAGTCCGGAGTCGTTGGGAACCGTCACTTCGACTTGAAATGTCCGATTGTTCCGCTCGATCGAGGGGCTGAGATTGGAGACGATTCCATGTTCGGGATTGGTGGTAGAAGCGATTTGAACCACGACAGTTTGGCCGATCGCAATTTTTGCGGCGTTGGATTCGGGGACGGCCAACCGCAGCTTGAGCGACTTTCCTAGCACGAGACGAAAGACCTCGGTCCCGGGACGCAGCAATGTACCTTCGGTGACCATACGTTCCGAAATAGTGTAGAAGAGTTCGTTCGGGTTGTCGTGGAGGGTGGGAACGGGAACCCGGATCTCGCAGTCGGAGAGTCTTTGTTGGGCGATTTCAAGATCCGCGGCACGGAGGCGGGCCGTAGCAGCGGCAGCATTGGCGAGCAGAACTTGGTTCTTCCATTCCGATTCCATGACCTTGGCATCCGATCTCGCTTGCTCCAGATCCTCCACGCTGATGGCATTGCTCGCTTGCAAAGGGAGCATACGGCCAAGCCTGGATTGGGCCAATTCAAATCGGAGCTTCGCAGAAACAACACTGGGGAGGGAGCTCACATCGACATCAGGAGACGGAACGGACTTGAATCCCCATTTGGCCAACTCCGTTTGCAGACTCCTTTCTGCCTGCTCCAATGCCAAACGAAAGTCGGTGGAGTCAATTTCCAGCAGGACATCGCCTGGCTTTACCACCGCGCCTAGATCGAAATGGATTTTGGAGACTCTTCCTTCGAGTTTCGAACTGAGAGCGAGTTCTTCGAATCCGAAGAAGGTTCCGACGGCTTGTACGGATCGCTGCACATCGCGTTGCATGATAGGTGCGCTCGTGACAACCACGGCGTCGTCGGGAATCTCTGCAGAGTCTTTAGGACCGAGCTGCAAGGAATGGGATCCGCCGCCATGTCCTTGCAACAAAAAGCGACCGGCGATGAAACTGACGGCAATGGTTCCTATCCAGATCCAAACGGGAAAGGAGCGCCGCGGGGCGATAGGTGTGGCAGTGGACTGCGTCATGTTGGATCGAATACCCGCGTGGGGCTACCCGTATGGGCAAGGAGTGATGAGCAAAAGGGAAAAGGAAGTTTGTCGCGAGCGGAGTGCTAGGGAGACTCCAATTGTTTGACTTGCGCGGATGCCTGCCGGGCAATTTTGCGGAACAGGACCAAGAGGATTTCCTGCTCGTCGGGAGTGAGCGCCGAAAGAAGCGAGGAATGGAATTGATGCTTCATGCCGTGTGCGAAGTCGTAAGCGCGGCGTCCCTCAGGGGTCAAATCAACGTTCACGACCCGTCGGTCCGACTCCGATCGAGTTCGCTGCACATAGCCCCGCTGTTCTAAGGAATCGACAATGGGAGTCATGGAATTCACGGCCAATCCCAGATGCTCCGCGAGGGCTCGCATCATTTGAGGCCCTGACTCTCCGAGATACTCGATCACGACGAAGTCGTGATGCCCCAGATTCATGTGCGGGTTGCTCGCAGCGGCCGCATGCAACGATTGAAAATGTTTGAAAATCTCGCGGATGCTCCGCTCAAAGTCAGAGATCCGCGTCTCCAGTTCGTTTTGTTCCATTAGCCAACCATTCCGAATAATTCGAAGTTAGAACTATTCTAACACTAGAATGATTCGTTCGCCGAGTCAAGCGCACGTCGAACAAAAAATACGGAGGAATGGGCTGGGCGTATGCAGTTGTTGGATTGCGACTCGCCCGACCTGACTTGGGAGGTATAGTATCACTCCCCGTCACACCGGCGCGCACCAGCGCCGATCTGCCGACTGCTCTTTCATGAATCCAGCTTATGCCAGTTCCTGTGCCTGCCCAACCGTCGATGTGCTTCCCCAGTTCCGAAGCACTCCGTGCTACCGCTGAGCACCAACGACTTGTCGCTGCTCGAGCGAGGAAGGAGCATTGGCAGCGATGGGGCTCTTATCTTCCAGAGAGGCAGTGGGGTACGGTTCGAGAGGATTACTCGGAGAATCAAGAGCCGTGGTTTTACCTGCCTCATGATCACGCCCGTTCTCGCGCCTTCCGATGGGGCGAGGATGGATTGCTGGGAATTTGCGATCGGCGTGGGAGGCTTTGTTTTTCGTTCGCGTTCTGGAATACCCGCGATCCGATTCTCAAAGAACGGCTCTTCGGTTTGAGCGGTCCTGAGGGGAATCACGGGGAGGACGTGAAAGAGTGCTATTACTACTTGGACGCCACGCCGACCCATTCCTACATGAAGGGTCTTTACAAGTATCCCCAGGCCAGATTCCCGTACGAGGAGCTCGGCGACGTCAATCGACAACGATCGCGACTGGAGGAGGAGTTTGAGATTCTCGACTCCGAGGTCTTTACCAACGACGCTTACTTCGATTGCCAGATGGAGTATTGCAAAGCGGACCCCAACGATCTGTTGATCCGACTCACGGTTCACAATCGAGGGGATGCGCCGGCGGTTCTTCATATCCTCCCAACTCTTTGGTTCCACAACTCCTGGATCTGGGGTTGCAATCACGAGGGGTGCGAGATGAAGCCTCGCATGGTTTTGCAACGAACCGCAGAGGAACCCGATGGGTTCGTGGCCTGCGATCACTCCACGCTGGGCAAATTTGAGTTCCGTGTCGAGAGCGACGGCGACGATCTGACCCCGCGCTGGCTTTTCACGGAAAACGAGACCAACCCGAATCGGCATCCAGGAACGCCCACTTCCGGAAAAGCCTACAAGGATGCATTTCACGAGCATGTGGTCGGCGGGGCTGTCAATGGTGCGGACACCCGTGCGAGTGGGACCAAATGCGCTGCCCACTACGTGTTGATTGTACATCCCAACAAACCGCTGGTTCTCCGCTGCCGATTGACGGGCCAGCCGCCGGAGTCGAGTTCCACCCCACCTCGTAGGGCCGCATCATCGAGCGACAAGAAATCGTCCATCACAGCAAACCGGTTTGGTTCCGATTTCGATTCATTGTTTACAAAAAGAATCACCGAAGCCGACGAGTTCTACTCGCACGTCATTCCGGAAAAGCTTTGCCCGGAACAGCGCCGGGTCGCGAGGCAAGCGTACGCTGGCCTGCTGTGGTCGAAGCAATATTACTACTACGTCGTTGATTCATGGATAAAGGGGGACTCGAACAGTCCACCGATCCCGTATGGTCGAGATTCGGGTCGGAATCGAGATTGGATGCACTTGTTCAACAGCGACGTGATTTCGATGCCCGACAAGTGGGAGTACCCCTGGTACGCCGCTTGGGATCTAGCCTTCCACATGATTCCCTTGGCTCGAGTCGATGCCGAGTTTGCCAAAAGCCAATTGGTTTTGTTCCTTCGTGAATGGTACATGCATCCCAACGGCCAGATCCCCGCTTACGAATGGGCCTTGAGCGACGTCAATCCACCGGTTCACGCTTGGGCGTGCTGGCAGGTATACCAACTCTCGAAAGATCGCGAGTTCCTAGCTAGAACCTTCCAGAAATTGCTGCTGAATTTCACTTGGTGGGTGAATCGAAAAGACGAACGTGGTCGGCATGTGTTCAGCGGAGGGTTCCTTGGACTCGATAACATCGGAGTCTTTGATCGAAGCAAGCCGTTGCCTGGGGGTGGGACGTTGGATCAAGCCGACGCGACCGCTTGGATGGCGTTTTATTGTGGCTGCATGCTTCAGATGGCCCTCGAGTTGGCCGATGAAAACCAAGCCTACTCGGACATGGCCAGCAAATTCTTTGAGCATTATGTTGAGATCGCCGAGGCGATGAATACGCTCCACGGGACGGGTCTTTGGGAGGAGGAAGATGGCTTCTACTACGACCATCTATTTCGAGATGGAAAGAGTACCGCCATGCGTGTCCGATCGCTCGTCGGGCTGATTCCCCTTTGCACCAATGTAACGATCCATGAGTCCAAGATTCGCGCTCTGCCCGGATTCCAACGGCGCATGAATTGGTTTCTGAAGTATCGTCCCGAGATGGCCAAGCACATGTCGTACATGGAGCAGCACGAGGGGGATAGTGGCGAAGGGATCATGAGGCTCCTCGCGATACCATCGCCGGAGCGTTTCCGACGATTGCTTGCGTACATGCTCGATGAGAACGAGTTCCTGTCTCCCTTTGGCGTTCGATCTTTGTCGGCCGTGCATCGGGAGAAGCCGTTTGTTTTCGACCATGCGGGGGGGCGTGAAGCGGTCGGATATGTGCCGGGGGAAAGCGATACGGCGATGTTCGGGGGAAATAGCAACTGGCGAGGTCCGGTGTGGTACCCGCTGAACTACTTGATCGTCCGTTCGCTTCGCGAGTACTACGAGTTCTACGGCGATTCCTTTCAAGTCGAGTGCCCCACCGGATCGGGCAACCAAATGAACTTGAAGGAGGTAGCCGACGAAATCGAGCGTCGCTTGATCAGTCTCTTCATGCCGGATTCCGATGGCAGACGGCCTTGCCACGGAAATGATCCCCGTTACAGCGAGAATCCCGATTGGAAGGACTTGATCCTGTTCTACGAGTACTTCCATGGCGATAACGGCCGAGGGCTGGGAGCAAGCCATCAGACGGGGTGGACAGCGTTGGTAGCGACGATGCTCGAACATCAGTCCGATTGCGTCGAATAAATAAAAAACGCTGCTCAAATCGTTGTTGGCCGATTCTGCAGCGTTGAAAGCTTTTTGTAGTGGCACGATGCGACAAGTCATGCGTCCACGTTATGGTTTGGGTATCGATTACCCCCGACGGGCCTCGCTAAGCGGCGCGTCGTGCGTTTTTTTGTTCATGGACTGGTTTGATGTCTTGCGCAGAGACTTCCAGTTCCGTACGAAGGATTTTAACATGCGGTGGAGCTTCCACTCCAATCCGTACTTTATCACCGTTAACACGAACAATGGTTAGCACGATATCGTCGCCCAGATGGACTCGCTCGGACTCTCTTCTGGACAGTATCAACATATTGAGATTCCATTCCCCTTATGCCGCTGGGCTATTGGTGTTAGTCGACGTTCGCAGCCCAAGTCACGAACGTCGAACCCATGGCTAACGCCTATCACGCGGCCGTCAGGACAAGTTCCTTGACACAGCGCGTTCCAGCACGTTGACCGGTGGAGTCATAAAACAGGACCCGAGCAGTCGCGATATCAAAGACCGCAGTCAATCGGATGCTACGTGGTCCATGCAAACAATACAAAATTCCGCAGGCATTTCCCTGCTTGTGCAATCGTTTCTCCGTCAGCGGAAACGCTTTCGGGACTAGTTGGTTTAGATTACAGATCTCTTCTTCAACAATCTCACGAATTTGAGCAAAGTCTGACAATTGAAACCATCCAACGCTTGAGTAAACATGATGTTATCGCCACCTACTCCACTCCTCGACCATCGACCTTGTCGATTTGCGAAGAGGTAACGTCTCGGCAAGAGAGTCTATCGACTACCTGTCCAGCAAGAGTTACTCGGGCATCGTCAAAAGCCGGTAGAATCAAGAGCTCCAACCGAACTCCTAGCAAGGTTGGTGAAGATGAAATCCTTTGACCAATCCGACCACTTTACCACCGAAGGAACACAGGATTTTGAGATACGCTCAAGTCGTCGCGATCACCTGTTTGTTTCTATGGTTCGAGCCTATCGCCTCTGAAAAACCGGCGCATGCTCTATTTCAAGAGATTACGAATGCGGCCGATGCGACGACAGCTTCCAAGGCCGCGATTCGCCGGATGGAGTTCAGCCACTCCCTACAAGAAACGGTCGCCAATGCAACTCCTGTAGCGCCTCCCGCAGTACCCTCCGTTACGTCCTCCGAACAGCCTCCCTCGTCACCATCGAATTCGTCGACCAATTTGGAGGTCGCAAACGAGCGAACAATCGACTTGCACATCCTACTACCGCCCCACACGACCGCGGCTCCGATAATTCTTGTTCTTGGGGACTTGGGATCCAATCCGAAAGCGTGCGATTATTTGATGAACCATTGGGCGCAACAAGGCCTTGCCTGCATCTTCCTCTCCCACGGTGATAGGATCGATACGATTCTCGCACAGGCACCTCTGGTGAACCGGATTTCTGCTTACCAGTCGCTCGGTAACACTCACACTTTGCATACTCGAGCTGATGATGCGGCGCGAGCTATTTCCGTGCTCCGACAATGGTCCGAGTCGCCGAACCATCCACTAACAGGGCAATTCGATTGGAATCGATTTGGAATCGTGGGGCATGGCTTTGGGGCGAGCGTTACCCTTCAAGTTTTGACCGATACCACACGAATGCGTCCATCCTCGCATTCGAACGTATCGACCGCTGGCCTGCTGGCTCCAATCCTCCCCAAAGCGGTCTGTCTCTTAGGACCCACGCCACTCTCCGGAGAGGAACAAAGAGAGCTTGCATCGTTACCATGCCTACCGGGATTGATCATCAGCGCCGATTTGGACGAATCGTTGATTCGCCGACCTGATCCACTTCGGCGCAACCATTGGTTCGCAAGCTATCCAGATTGTGCAGATCGTTTTGAATTGCGCATTCTCGACGGCAGGCACTTCGATTTCACCAGCACACCCCTCCGCTTCGGTCGTGCGAATCGCAATCCGAATTACCATCCGCTGTTGCAATCGATCACGACAACATTTTTTCAAGCCTATTTGGAGGCCGATCCCGCTGCCAGCGAGGCATTGGTGACCCCCGATTTAAACCCTGCGATCCAATCGACCATCCGGTGGTCGCGCACTTTGGCGAAACCGTGAGAGTTTCTCGCAAAGGCGCGAAGCTCGCAACAATCCAGCAGGAAGAAGGTCCTCGCAACGGCGCAAAGCTCGCAGGGGGAAAGCAGGGGATGAAGAGAGAGGGGATCATGATGGATGACGAGCTTTGATAAGTGACCCGAAGCCAGTCCGATAAAGTTCGCAATTCATTCGATTCTCTCCCTTCTTCTCCCCGCATCCTTTGCGCCTTGGCGCCTTGGCGCGAAACTTCCTCCAGAACTCAGAAGTTTCTCGCAACGGCGCAAAGCTCGCAGGGGGAAAGCAGGGGATGAAGAGAGAGGGGATCGGGATGGATGACGAGCTTTGATAAGTGACCCGTAGCCAGTCCGATAAAGTTCGCAATTCATTCGATTCTCTCCTTCTTCTCCCCGCATCCTTTGCGCCTTGGCGCCTTGGCGCGCAACTTCCTCCAGAACTCAGAAGTTTCTCGCAACGGCGCAAAGCTCGCAGGGGGAAAGTAGGGGATGAAGAGAGAGGGGATCATGATGGATGACGAGCTTTGATAAGTGACCCGAAGCCAGTCCGATAAAGTTCGCAATTCATTCGATTCTCTCCCTTCTTCTCCCCGCATCCTTTGCGCCTTGGCGCCTTGGCGCGAAACTTCCTCCAGAACTCAGAAGTTTCTCGCAACGGCGCAAAGCTCGCGAAAGGAAAGCAGGAGATGAAGAGAGAGGAGATCGTGATGTGCGACGAGCTTGAAGAAGTGATCCGATGGCAACTCCAATCGAAGTTTGATTTACTCCATTCCCACCATCTCTTCTCCCCCCATCCTTGGCGCCTTGGCGCGCAACTTCCTCCAGAACCAAGAAGTTTCTCGCAAAGGCGCAAAGCTCGCGAAAGGAAAGCAGGAGATGAAGAGAGAGGAGATCGTGATGTGCGACGAGCTTGAAGAAGTGATCCGATGGCAATCCCAAACGAAGTTTGATTCACTCCATTCCCACCATCTCTTCTCCCCCCATCCTTTGCGCCTTGGCGCCTTGGCGCGCAACTTCCTCCAGAACCAAGAAGTTTCTCGCAAAGGCGCAAAGCTCGCGAAAGGAAAGCAGGAGATGAAGAGAGAGGAGATCGTGATGTGCGACGAGCTTTAAGAAGTAATCCGATGGCAACTCCAATCGAAGTTTGATTCACTCCATTCCCACCATCTCTTCTCCCCCCATCCTTTGCGCCTTGGCGCCTTGGCGCGCAACTTCCTCCAGAACCAAGAAGTTTCTCGCAACGGCGCAAAGCTCGCAGGGGGAAAGCAGGGGGTGAAGAGAGGGGAGGTTGGAGCGGCGGGATTAGTGCCGACAGTGGGGCTACTTCAGCGGAAGGTAGATGTCGGTGCGAAGGTCCTCTTCTGGCACTTGGTCGGGCGTGTTGCGGTAGATCTCAAAAGTCCCAACGCGCAACTGCTTCATCTTTTTGCATTGGACCCATTGATTGGCGACGCTCCAAGCGTTTCCAAGATGTCGATAAGCTCCGATGTGCTCGACGCGGAACGCTTTGCATGCTGGCAAACTCCAAAGCTTGAGTGGAGAACTTGCTGGAATCTGTTCATTGTCACCCAGCAAGTAACCGGCGATGAAGTGCAGCCCCGCATCTTTCATACGGAACTTGGTGTAGACAGTGACCATGGGTTTGTCGATCGACATTCCCGATTGACGAAATGCTTCATCGGTTTGCTTCATCGTATCCGCCAACGCCTTGCCAATCCCCTCCATCGGGCTGAACCCCACGATGCCAGCCATCCGAACAGGGCCGACATCGGACTTACCGTGAATATTCACTTTTGAGGGGATAGCATTCGTTTCAAGTAGATCCTTGATCATGGTCAATCCCCGCTGGTAGTCGAGTCCTACCATTGTTCTGATCATGGGCACTAAAAAGAAGAGGAACCAAGGCATCGAACCATCCATCGTCCAGCGAATTTTGGTTCCGCTTCCGCTCGGTTCGAAGAAGAAATTCGTCTTGCAGATCGCCTTGAACGGTTTGATGAACCGAAGTTCATCCGCAATCGATCGGTTCGGAGTTAACTGCAAATGTTCCAATTCCCCTTGTCCGGTAATTTCGCCTTCCCACGCGTACCGAGAGCCGATCGATGTGGCGTTGTCGGAAATGGTCACTTGGGCTTGTGGGTCCGAGATCAACCAGGGAGACCAGGTCGACCAAGAATGGTAATCGGCTAGAAGCTCGTATGCTTGTTGTGGTGGAACGGAGACCGTAATGGAACGATCGATGTGGTACTTTGGCATGGAGAACACCTGAAAAGAAATTGGCTAGGGGAAGCCGGACCGCGAGAGGGCCTGAGCGACCAGTATACCACGGCGTTCCACGGGCTGGCTCCGACGCGTCCCCTTGGCAGCCCAAGCGGGGGGCGATGGATGATCCCAAGCCCTACTGGTGCACGAGGAACTCGGCATGTTCAAGCAGTGGGTCTTCGTATCGCAATTTGATGACACCCTTGGCCCGGAGGTCTTCAAGCAATCGATGCTCCTCAGCTAACGTCCGGGTTGCCAATCGGCGGACTTTACTGTGGCGCTGCCACCAACTCAGAACCACCATGCAATACACCAGCAAGGGGAGTACCGAGAGCAATACGCTGCTCAAAAAAATGCTCGAACCGAATTCAAATCCTTCTACTGCGGTATTCGACTCCACCAGCGATCGCCAACTCGCTTCGAAATAGCGTCGGTAGACAGCGACAATGGGCCCGGCCATCATACCCCAGAACAGGAGAGTGCCGACGAGACCGAACAGTTGCAAACGCCAAGCAGCGGGGAGCTCGCGATCGACCGACCATTCGAATACCGTTCGCGCTTGATCCTGCAACTCATCGATACCGGTGAGCCGCACGTGCAATCCGGCGTTCGCTTCGTTCTCTTTGGGTTGCTCTCCCTTCAATCGATGGACGCTCCGGTAAAAGGAATCTTGAACGGGCTGCAATCGATCTTCCATTTGCCGATTCAGACGCTCGCGAATGCCTTGCTGAAGCTCCCATTGGATACTTCGCGAACGGCTGACGTTCTTGGCCCAAGCCAGAAAGGTGCCAAAGATTGACGGGAGGCTCCCTGTCAGTGAAAGAATGAGGCGATCCCAGGCGCCGGTGGTGTATCCGAGCAACGACAAGATGGTGCGATAGGGAAACCATATCAACGCGGTGTCAGACAGAACATGAGCGCGCAGACGGCCCCGTATCGCGGCCTGCAGTTCCTCTTGGGAGCCGAGAACGGTTTCCAAGGTCTGGGCCGGCAGGGAGTCGGCTTCGCGATGCAGCGTCTGAACCGCATGAACCAGCCCCTGTAACTCGGTCTGCACATACTGACGCACGCGCCCCTTTAGTCTATCACGCGCAGCCTCCAATCGGCTCCCCTTCGTTGCCGCGATGCGTTCAAACGATTCCGACTGCAATCGCTGCTGCATGGTGATTCGAAATCGTTCCCCGCAGCCTGATTCATCTCCTGAGGCTTCGAAGTCTTCCACCAAGACCGGAGATAGGAATCGAGTCGAAGGTGCGAAGCTGCGCAACGATCGCTGAAACATCTCCATGTCGGCTTGCAGGGAAGAAGAGTATCGGACCGATGCTTCCTGCGAATGCGTCCCCTGCTCGGATGGCGTCCAATCTTTGGGAGGGACGCAAGTGATCACTGGAATGCAGATGGCTCCTTCCGCGTTGTGCGCGAGCGAACCTAGGACGGCTCCTCGCAGTTGGTCACGGCGCACGACCAAGAGTTGAATCGGGGAAAGACTCATCGCTTCCCGCGCTAGCTTGGCCGCTTGCTTGTCGTCGTCGGTCACTCCCGGAGTATCCAGCAAAATATAGGCCGACTGGAGGTCGAGCATCATCTCGCGGCGACAGGGCAGGTAGATTTCCCTGGTCGAATCCATGTTCTCAGGAGGTGATGGCCCGATCCAGTAAAGCTGTGTCGTCGCCTCGCGACTCAGCACTCCGCTCGGCAGCCGGCTCGCCACGAGAGGATCGAGAATCCATTGCCTGGCAATCCAAGTCTTCCCTTGTCCCTTGGCTCCGATAATCGCAATGGATGGTAGATTAAGCCCTCGCGATTCCTCGATATCCCGACACTGGCTTCGAAATTGTTCGCACCATCGACGGATTTGTTGCGCACCCTGCTGCGTCCCGAGGACTGCATCGGCGGCTCGTTCCAATCGATCGGCATAGCTCAAATAGGATTGCATATGGATTTGATTCAAAGAAATGAAAAGCATCTCGGTGGGCAGGAAGCTACTCGTTGAGCAAGGAACGGCACAGGGACTCGAACCTCTCGAACGTTCCGCGATGGATCCGCAGGGACTTCGGAACAACCTGATGCACCGCACCCTGCAAGCCGTCGTTCCCATCAGGCAATGGGTTTTGTTCGTCGAGAACCGTGGCAATGCTGCTGATCGGGAGCGATTTCCAAGTTTCCCCGATTCGCAGGGAGATGGGCTGGGCTTCGCTGGGTCGTTCCAAATCCAGAGTGTCGCAGAGGGTGGCAACCAAATCTCCCATCTGTCGCCAGGCGGCCTCGCTCTCGGCAATCTTCGGCATTTGGTCTGGACTTAGAAGGGCGAATCCCAAGCCTGCCACCCCGGCCCCGAGCAACTCTTTCACCGACGCAAACACCAACACACTTGATCCGCCAAAATCGAGCGGCAGCATAATCACGGCGAGCAAAGGTGCGAAGAGAATCGCTGCGGGGGCCAGTCCGGTCGCAATCTTCTTTCCCCAAGGCATCTGGTGCCACATCTGGCTGGTTAACGCATCGAGTTCTAGGTCGTCCAGTTCGATCAAGCTCTCGGCTTGGAAACGGTCAATGCCCCGTTGAAGCTTCTGAACCAGCCATGACCGATCGCCGGTGCTCCCCGCGACGGATCGCCCAGGTGCATCGATTTGCCATACAAGCTCTTGATCAAGTCGCTCGATCGATCGTAACAGGGACTCGGCAGAAACAACACGAGCCCCTTCGTTTGCATTCCAGCGACTTCGAATGAATCGGAGCAAACCCTCTGTCTTGCCACCGATCCATGCGGGCAGACGGAGCCATTCCCCTAACTGTTGCACCCGTGACTTTCCAGCTTCGGCCAATTTGGACGTCCAACGCCCGGGGCGTGCCCACCAAGGGGCCGTTCTCTCCAACGAATGCGAGATCTGCTCCACAATTTTTTGAGACGCTTGCAACCGAATGCGTCCACCCGAGGATGGGTCGCGGGAAAAATCAAGACACGCTTCCGCGAGCACGCGGCGCATGGCATCTCGACGTTTCGATGCGTCTTGAACCCACTGCTGCACCTTTTCCGCAACGTCTCGCCAACGATGGTAAAGCGATGCGACATGGGAACGTACCGCGTCTTGCAGGAGCGAATGGCTGGTCAACTCGCTCCCGATGGCCAAAAACCAATCGCGATCGTGGATTGCCCCTGGTGGTAGCGGACACACTGGAGAATCGATTCGAAAGAAAAGGGGAAAGGATTCACCCGTCTGGGAGGATTCGAAGAAAACCGGTGGATTGGGGATCCGCTCTCGCTGCTGGGGGCCATCGTACCCGTAGGCCATATAGACCCGTTCCAGATATCGGTCGCCGTAAAGCTTGGCAATCTCATCTCGAATTTCCGTGGTCGCGTAGCGTCGCGGGACTCGGTTGACAGCTGCAATTTGAAGAGTGTGGGGCATGCGAGCTCGGATCGCTTGCATCAGTTCGCTCACCTTCTCGTCATGCAACGCGTTCGCAGGCAACACAATCACGAACGCGGAACAGATCGGTGCAGCACGAGTCAAGATCTCCATTCTTCGCTTGGCGGTCAATTCGGCTTGCTGAACATACGATCCACTCGGTATTGCCGGGGCTCCAGCTGGCAGAGAAACGGTTGTGGATCCAGCGATCATTCCAGTTTGCACATCTGGACAATCCATCAACGCGATTTGGAGTCGATCAAGGCCAGGGTCGAATGCGACCAAAGGTATCTCCATCGCCGACACAGGGACCGGTCCAGGAGACGCGGCCGGTCCGGCAGACCCAGCGGGTGAAGAAAGATTTGGAGCCGACGAATGAACATCTACATGCACCGGGGCTCGCGTCGAAACGTCGTTGTACTGCTCGGAGGCTCGGTCAGGATCGTCAGACAGGAACTCGAATCCAGCCGAAAAGGCTCCTAACAGTCGCGACTGAACGAACTGCCACACGACTCCATTCGCTTTCCACTGCGAGGGTAGCCAGAGGATAAAACGATGCGTTCCCTCGCGATTTCCCGACCCGATCAAGATTCGTCGACGACCTTCTTCGGAGAGACAGGACCCTACCAACGAGCTTTTCCCCGCATTCAAGAGCCCCATGACTGCCAGGATGGGAGCGTCGGGGGCGTCGACACAAAGCCGAGCATCCGCGATCCGCAGAGAAAGCGAGTCGACATCCACAATTCCCCTGGCACCCGCTAGCTCGATAAGCTGCAAAAGACTGATCGGAATGCGTTCCCCCATGCGTTCCCAACTACCCCACTCCACCTCCCTGGCAGAGGAGGAGAGGAGGCGAGCCAGCTCTTGAAGGGCGGTCGCGGTTTCGCGAGAACCAGTGGTTTCCTGGCTCGCATCCGCTTTGTTCCGACTTGGCTCCACGCTGAAGGGTCCTTATCTTGATAGCACCTCCAGCCGCCTTCATCGAACGAATTCGGGCCGAATTGCCAAGGGGGTAAACTGTCAGCGTCCAGTTTAGCACTTGCCGAGATCCCCAACAGCACCTGATTGTATGCCTCAGCCTCGAACCGTCACACGCACGCAGCTGGCCATCCTCATGCTGACGCTCATCGCCGTTCCGATCGCATGCGGATTGCTCCTTTACGCACTAACCCCCAAGCTCGGGGAACCTCCCCTCCCCGCATTGATCAAATTCCAAAGCGAGTGGATAGGAAACGAAGAAGTCAATCGACGACTTGTACCCTGCATCGTGATCAAAAACGATTCCGATGGAGAGCTTGGCAAACTATCGATCGGGTTGAACAAACAGTTTTACAGCACGGGCAATCGAATCCTGCAATCGGGCGAGCAAACCTCCATTCCTCTCGAGTCATTCATCGCCCGAAATGGCAGCGTCCGATTCCCCGTCGGTCAACGTGTGATCGAGCAAGTCACCGTTTTTGGCCAACTCCCCAATGGCGCTCGGGGCGTCAGTGAATACGCGCTATCCGAGCACGACGACGATAGCATGTTCGACAAATCAGCCGGTTGGCTCGCCCCCCAACATCCACCGCAGTAAACGCCAGCACCATTAGAGGCTCTCATGATCGCCATGGTCAATGCAGGCTCTCTTGGTCGACACGAGGCGAGAATTGGGTAAGCTCTTACTGTTCTCATCGGCATGAGATCTCTTCATGACAGTACGTTGCGCTCCCTCGCCCGAACAAGGTGAACTATGGCTTCTAATGACAAGCTTTCTCAAGCAGTGGATAACGGTTGGTTGATCGATGCACCCGATCGCATGCTGAGTTGGTCCAGATTAGCGGAGCGAGACGAAAAGGCCGCGAACCAATTGCGGCAGTACATCTACATGCAAATGGCGGCCACCGATTTGGTTCTCGACGATGACGCCAAAGCCCGCGTGGAACTTCCGGAGGGCTTGCTCGCGAACTTAGAAGAAAAGAACCGGCTTTTAACTCAGCTGAAAGCACCGATCGATCAACGTATCGAAGCCTTCTTGCAACAGTATTTTGCAGATTGCGACCAAGCCCCCCAGCTGAAGCTTCCGACAACGACCTTGGTCTTGGACCATCACGGACTGGCCCGGCAATTGAGTTTGCCCGATGGAGGGCATCGATTCGAAAATGAGATGCTAACGTCGATCCGCGTGGACAACGGAGTGCTCCACAATCCTCGCGCCGATCGCAGGACAACCAAAGGAACGTTTCATGTTGCCGATGGCGGATTGCCGATCGCCGGCGACAAACGAGTCGTTCCTAAGCATGTCTTCGCCAACCTTTTCATTCAAGCCCTTCGGCAGCCGGAAGGGATTATGGAGCTACCCTTCACTCGAGGGAATGGAAATCCAGCCAGGACGTTCGTATCGCTCCTCATCCGGCCGCTGGTTTGCCCTCCCGTCCCTGGCTACTGCGAGAAGAAGACGATGGAGATTCGTTTCTTCGCACCCGGAGGATTGGTGAGCAACCTTGACTTTGTCGAATCGATCTTCGGAAACGCTGGAGACCCCCTGGTTCCTGACAACGATGCCTCCCTCGACACGATGCACTGGACTGGACACACAGGCTGCGTGATTCTCGCTCCGCATCTGGTTCAGTTGACCAAGAAGGAACTGGGACTACCTCATTACGACGACGCGACGCCACGGCAACGTGAAGACTCGATGTGCTGGAAGGATCCCGGCGAGAAATACAACGACGGTGTCGCATTTAAGCTTACTTGCCGCAATGAAGCGGGCGTCATCGTCACCTTGATCGCTGACAACTACTACGGCTACTGCAAGAAAGAAGTAAAGACGCAGATCAGCTACGCCGCCAATCTTCTAGGAAATGCCGAAGAGGAGCATGCCGGAGGAACACTCGCATTCATCGCGCACAATCATGGTGAAGAGTTTCAGTGGAATTCGCGCCGGTACAACGGTCGCACCATGTCGGACCTACAAAGCGATTACCAAGACTTCATCGAATTCCATCCCGAGGGTTATGGGGTCGACCGAGTTCACCCCGAACTGGTCTATGTGCCGGAGAACGCGAGAGCTTCTCTTTTTGATCGCACCATTCGCTGGTCAGGCGCCGATGGAGAGCATTCGATACCTCTCGAACAAAAAAAGGTCTACATGGCACCCAGCGGTTACAAGGTAATCGTTGAGAAACATCCCTGTGCCCCCTCATGGCGACTGGTCGGAGTGTCGGGTGAGGGAACCGTATGCCACAAGCCTTGCACGGTAAGTGGCGGCGGGAAAAGCGAGATCAGCAAGTCGCTGCGAGACTACATGCTCGGTGGACCTATCTTTGTCGCCGATATCGAGTCCGACTTCGATCAACTCGATGCGATCTTCAACCGAGATTACTCCGATCGTTGGAAAGAGGGATCGAAGGAAAAACCAGACTACAGCCAGCGCGCAAGCCGCAAACCGCTCGACCCTCGCCGTTCACTCGGTAGTGTGATCAAGCTTCTCACGCCTTCGAACGAGTACACCGACGCCTACAACGCATGGCTTCGGTCCATCCCTTCTCACCTTTATGCGATGGCGTTTATCATCAAACGCTTTTCCAAACCGGAGTGGAACGGAAACTGGCGCGAGCACTTTGGTGTCGATGTCGTCAACGGAGACAACGGGCACGAATTGAAGTACGGCAATCGCAAATTGGTTGGGATGTACCTTCGCGTCGGATTGGACCATCAAGGCCGATGGCGGATGTACAAGTTGCGTCAGGATTTTGCCGCCGCCGTTAAGATCCAACTCGAGGACGATATCACCGCGAGCGTGGTGGTTCCCCATCGCTATCTACAAGGCCTCAGCCCGTTCGATGACAAGCGGTCGGATGGCAGTTTCAAATTCGTCGCCAACTGCGAATACCGGCTATTTCAACGTCCTGACGATGCAATCCACCGGGGATTGGACAAGCAGACAGAAAAGGATATGGCCGACGTCGGAAACTTTTTCTGCAACTACGAGCCCCTTACCAAAGAAACCGTTCGGCAAGAGATTGCGAACATCATCGAGTTTGAACAATACACTGCACCGATGCAGAACCGGCTGAGTCGGTTTGTCGAGAATGAAGGTTCGGAGTTCGTGATCTCCTCCGCGCAGCCTCGCTTGGTGGATGGAAAACCGTCGAAGAATCCTCGCTATTTGCAGGATCGACCCGACTTGACCCATGCCTTCGATCGGTATGTCGCCTTTCGCGGGTTGCAACTCTTTCGGGCGGCGTCCAACCAACAAAAGGTTCCGATTCCGGTCAATGCCATCCTTTCCGGTCGGCGCAACAATCCGCCTGATGTGGAAGCGAAGATCCGACCTCTCGCTGTTTACAACCCCATCCATTATCAGGAGCTTCCCGAGCTGTTGATGGATTATGTGTGCTCCTTTACCGGGAAGTCTCCGTCGACGACTGGCGCGGGAAGCGAGGGGGCGCTTACCAAAGGGCCCTTCAATGCACTCAACATGTGCTACGACTTGAACGCGACCGTCGTCAGCATGATCCTCACGGGCTTGGGAGGATTTAGCACCGCGGCCGGGCACATCGGTCCCGATATCGAGGTAGGGCACGACATCAGCATGTTTGTACCGGAGATTTGGTGCAGGCTCCGACCGGAGGAACGATGTCCGGAAGCGATGATACGAGACGGAATGTTGGAGAAGGTTCAAGATTTCGAGCATAACGGAGTGCACGTTCCTGCGAGTCGTCTCGGGTATCGCATCACGGACAAATTCGTCCGTAGTTACTTCGGACGAGTCTTCGATAACCCGAGACGGGTCTTCGAAGAGAGGATTCTTTGTCCCGAGAAGCAGAATCTCGAAGCCTTCGTGGATGGCATTCTGTTTATCGCGGAATCGCAAAAGAAGGTGGCAGAGGTCTACCTGCAAGACGGTAGCTTTGAAATCGCATGCCCACCCTTGCAAGCGATCCTGAAGATCATGGTTGACGGGCACTGGAATGGCCACACGATCGATTCCCCAGAAGTCCGAAACTTGTTCTGCCGCGAATCGATGCTTCGTAGCGATTGGTACCGGGATCGATTGTTGGCAAAGCAGAAGGTCGATGTGAGACTTTGGAGTCGGCATGTGGAGACGCTGACCGAGTACTGCAGCCGCCCCAACTACTTGCCCGTTATCGAGCGACTCAGCTTGCGAACCAAGCTGGAACACGCCAAGTCGATGTTGGCGCGATGCCAAAGCGAAGATTACTTGAGCGAGCTCGTCGGAACGATCGGAACCGACCCTGCCACTGTCGGGTAGAGCCATCTCGAAGAGGCCGACCGCAGCGTCGCATTTCCTAGGGCAATGCGTTAGGCATCAAGCGGCGGCATGCGCGTACAGGATCCGACGTCGGCTGCACGAGAATGGGGCTCGGAGCAGGACGGCTGCATGAGCCAGAAACAGGACGGCTGCGCGAGCCAGAAACAGATTAGCGATCGCCGTTGCCAAGAAAGCGACGCGAGGGAATTCGTATGCGCGGCGCTGCTCTGAGTTTCGTCGCAAGTGGCATTCAGCGAATCGAAGCCGCTGGTGCGAAAACCCTAGGGCGTCGGCCCTAGGGTATGAAAAAGTTACGAGCGTTCGGGCAAACGAGACGCGGGCTCTCGTGGGGGTTGGACCGTCGAAGCATCAACCAGTCATGCCGCCATCAACCGTGAGGACTTGGCCGGTCACGTAGCTGGCTGCAGGGCTAGCAAGGAACAGAACACAGGCGGCCACATCGTCCGCTTGCCCCAATCGGTTGGCTGGAATTCGTTTCTTCACTTCGTCCGTGATCGCTTCCCCCAGTGCTTTGGTCATGTCGCTTTCGATGAATCCAGGAGCGACAGCATTGACGGTGATTTTTCGTTTGGCCAGCTCCTTGGACAACGAACGGGTCAAGCCGATCATTCCCGCTTTGGTCGCCGAGTAATTTGTCTGCCCTGCGTTGCCGATCAAACCGGAGACACTCGACATGTTGATAATGCGACCGTATCGCTGCCCCATCATGATTCGGGTTGCGGCGCGGCAAAACAGGAAACAACTGGTCAGGTTAGCGGCCAAAATCTCGTCCCACTGGGCGTCGGTCATTCGGGGCAATAGAGTGTCCCGTGTGATGCCCGCATTGTTGACGATGATGTCCAGTCGTTTGAACTCCGTCTCGACCCGTTCAAACAATTGTTCTACCGAAGCCCGATCGGTCACGTCGCACGAAATCGCGATTGCCTCGCCCCCGTTCTCTTGAATGGTGGCGACGGTGCTCGCCAGCTTTTCCGCATTGCGGGCGATGCAGAGCACTTTAGCGCCATTCTCGGCCAAGCGAATTGCGATCGTCTGCCCCAAACCCTGCGAAGCTCCTGTGACCATTGCCACTTGCCCGGAGAGATTCGCCGAAAGTCCTAACGGTGTGCTAGCCATTCAATCATTCCAATCGTCAAAAACAGTCCAAATTACCTGGAGCGAAATGATACCAACCTATCGCAGTCTGTCACCCGCAAGTCCTACGATCCGCCAAGGGGATCGGTTACAATGGAGTCGGTTGCGAACCCGTCCCCTGGAATCTCGAAACATGTCGTCTCCCATCCCCGTTCAGCTTTCTCGAATCATCATCAGCGAGATTAGCGATAACCAAGTGATCTACCTCAAAGAGGTAGACGGAGATCGGCAAATGCCCATTCTGATCGGGATCTTTGAAGCGACCAGCATTGATCGCCGGGTGAAGAGCGTTGCAAAACCGCCCCGTCCTCTCACTCACGATTTGGTGGTGCAGGTCGCCGAGGCGCTGGGGGGAGAAGTCGAAAGCGTCGCCATTACCGATTTGCAGGACCAGACCTACTTTGCCCAACTGCGCATCCGCCGGGGTGAGGAGTTGCTTGAAATCGACACGCGTCCCTCCGATGCCATTGCGATCGCCGTCACGTTCCAACCACCCCTTCCCATTTTCGTGGCCGAAGAGGTACTCGAAAAAGCTTCTGGAAAGTCTTGATGTCACAAAGCCACGAATCCCCTTCTTTCCCGAAGCGAATTCCTTTCAAGGTCGATATCGCGGGGATCATCGAGATCATGGGAACCTCCCTGTACTCGAATCCCAATACTCCCATTCGTGAATTGCTGCAGAATGCTCACGATGCCATCATGCGTCGCAGAGCGCGCGATCTGAGCTATCAAGGACGGATCGATGTGACGCAAAATGAGATGCATCGCACGATCTCCTTTCACGACAACGGCATCGGGCTCTCCCCCGCGGAAGCGGAGGAGTACTTGGGCACCTTGGGAATCGGCATCACCGGCTTGATCAAGAAAGGGTTCACGGCCGAGAATCCAGACGCGCAAATGCCCGCCAGCAAGAAAGACGGGAGCGCCCTGATCGGTCAGTTCGGTATCGGATTGTTCTCCGGCTTCATGTTGGCGGAGAGGATCGTGGTTGAAAGTTTGCGATTTGAAGGGGAGCAAGCGATCCGGTGGGAGGCTGGAGCGGGCACCGAAATCGAGCTATCCGCTTCGAACAAAACGACGCCTGGCACCTCCGTGACGTTGTACCTCAAACCTAATTACACGATCTTTGCGGAAGACGAACAGCTGATCGAAGACAGCATCAAGCAGTATGCGGATTTCCTTCCGATTCCGATCTATCTCAACGAATCGAAGGCTCGCATCAATTTGATCCAGGCCAGTTGGCTGGATCCGACTCCCGATCAAGAGAACATGATCGAAGAGCTGGCCTCGTACTTTGGGGAAACACCACTCGACACCATTCCCATCGCGATGGAGTCTCCTGTTTCAGTGCGAGGTGCCCTCTATGTAACGCCCCAGCGCACCCCTGGCTTTGCCGACGAAGCCACCATCGCCGTGAGCGTTCGGCGGATGATCATCTCCCGACATATTCGCGAGTTGATCCCGGGTTGGGCTCCTTTTTTGCGAGGCGTGTTGGAGTTACCGGACTGTTCCCCAACTTCCAATCGAGAGGACCTGGTACGCGATGCGGTCTTTCTCGCGGTATGTGAAAGTCTGGAACACGCGATTTATGAACACTTCGAAAAGATCGCAGACCGCGAGCCTTCGCGATGGCAGTCGATTCTCCAGTGGCATCGTTATACCTTTGCGGGGATGGCCGTCTATGACGACCGCCTCCGCAGCTTGTTAGCGCGCACCTATCGATTCAACACCTCCCAAGGGGAATTGACGCTCATCGATATTCTGGACAAGAGTCGTGCCGACGAGCTTGTCGAAACCGATGTCGATTATGTCATTTGGTACAACGCGGATCGACGGCAAGAAACGTGGATGAACGAGTTCTTTCGCAGCACGGGCGTTCCTTGTGTCCATACTTTCCGAAGTTTCGAGGAGACGCTCCTGGCGAGCATGCTTGGACAGAACAAAAGCTTGCGTAGCGAGCTACGCCCAGCGAGCCCCTCGTCGAGCAACTTCACCGAATCCATTCTCGGAATTGAACAACGCAAAGAGGCCGGAAGCGAATGGCAAGAGTTTCTCGCGAAATTGAATATCAATTTGTTCGTCGCAAGCAGCCGGAACAGTCCTCCGGTCCTCGCGTTCATCAACGAGCGATATGAACTCTCGAAGACCTTTCAAGAGATCAAAGATAGCGGTGATTTGCCAAAGGGTTTTGAACGAATCATCCAGCAACATTTCGATCGGATGCCTGCCGATAAAAACGACGTCATCCTGAATCAACATCACAAGGTCATCAAGAAAGCGCTCCAGCAGGGGCCGACGGGGTCCATGGCTCATATGTTGCGGGTCTTGGTCATGGGAGCCATGAACAAAGCCGGAGCGACAATCAGCCCGGAAGCCATGGAATACCAAGCCATCGACTTGAACGCCATCGCCGACATCTTGGATCCCTAATCCTCCGTGCCCAAAGTATTAGCCGTTTTCCAAACGGCGTTTACGTTCCAACCGTTCTCAGAACGGTATGCAGAAGGACGCAGCCCGCTGATTCAGACGTCATGAGGCGGTCGATTCGCCGATAGGGCGGAGGCGGGGGGAACGCAGGTTGGAAACCGGCTAATGCAACCCAGACGATTCAAACATGACGAATCGGTCGATTCGTCGGACGGATAGATGCCAGTACATCGGTCGAGGTCGACCGATGTACGCCAATTGACTAACGGTCGCCCCCGACCGTTTTTCTACTCTTGTCGAACGATCGTCCCCGACCGTTCCTCCATCGCACGTCCGCTAGCTGCAGCCTAGGCTGTTGCCGCAGTTGTGGCAGAGGTAGCAGTTTCCAGCTCGAACCGTGATCGCACCGCAGTTATCACAGCTTGGTGCGTCTCCTTGGAATCCAGCAAACTGCGAGTCCCGGCTCTCGGCTATCTGACCTGAACCCGAACCTTCCGATCCGTTGCCACGGACAGGAATACTATCGAAACCGACGAATCGAGCCTTGGTGTACGAGGCAACTGGTGAAGGAACTTCGGCTCCATTTCCATTTACCGGCGTCTTGGTCGACGTCAATGCTACGGTCGCTGCCGAGGGAGATGCCATCTCCGTCTTCATCTTGTGCTCTTCTCGATAGCTATCGAGGAAGGTCAAGCCGAGCCAACGGAAGATGTAATCGATCAAGCTCTTGGCGATACGGATATCAGGATTGGTTGTATGGCCCATCGGTTCGAAGCGAGTGTGACTGAACTTATTCACTAGGACCTCGAGTGGAACACCGTATTGCAATGCGATCGACGTTGCGGTGCCGAAGCTGTCCATCAAACCGCCGACCGTGCTCCCTTCCTTCGCCATCGTAATGAAGACTTCGCCTGGACGTCCATCTGGATACAGACCGACGCTGATATAGCCTTCATGACCAGCGATGCTGAACTTGTGGGTGACCGAGTTGCGAGTGTCGGGCAATCGTTCGCGGCGCGGTTTGTAAACGATCTTCTCGACCGTCTTTGCGGCCGCTTCTTCTGCTTTCTTCCCTTCCGACTTGGTCGAAAGCGGCTGACTTTGCTTGGATCCATCTCGATAGATCGCAATCGCCTTGAGCCCCAATTCCCAACCCCAGAAGTAAGCGTTACCGATGTCTTCGACCGTGCTCTCCTTAGGCATATTCACCGTTTTGCTGATCGCACCGGACAAGAACGGTTGCGCGGCGGCCATCATCTCCACGTGGGCTTGCCAGCGAATGCTGCGGGTGCCGTTTGCAGGAGTGAAGGCACAATCGAACACGGGCAAGTGCTCGGTCTTCAATTCCGGTGCCCCTTCGATCGTATCCTTGTCGTTGATATAAGCCTCAATCGACTTGATCTGATCTTCGGTGTAGCCGAGTGTCCTCAACCCCATGTGCACCGACTTGTTCAAAATCTTCAGCATACCGCCACCCGCCAGCTGCTTGTATTTCACCAGCGCAATATCGGGTTCGATGCCCGTCGTATCGCAATCCATCATAAAACTGATGGTGCCCGTGGGTGCCAATACCGTCGCTTGCGCGTTGCGGAATCCATTGCGATGCCCCGACTCCAGAACTTTCTCCCAGACCGAGCGTGCGGCGTCCTTCAGATAAGCAGGGCCCGCGGAATCGATTTGCTCGACAGCGTTTCGGTGCATTTGCATGACTCGCATCATCGGCTCGGCATTCTCGTCGTATTCCGTGAACGTCCCGACGACACCTGCGATTTCCGAGCTGGTCAAGTTCGCGGCGCCGTGCAGCAACGCAGTGATCGCACCGCACATGCCGTGGGCCTCTGGGGAATCGTAAGGAATTCCCGACGTCATGATGAGGGAGCCCAAGTTCGAGTAGCCCAGCCCCAGAGGACGGAACAAGTGGCTATTGAAGGCGATGCGATCGGTGGGGTAGCTCGCATGATCGACCAAGATCTCTTGGGCGATGAAGAACACGCGGCACGCATTCGTGAATCCATCGTGATCGAACGTACCATCGTCTCGTCGGAACTTCATCAAGTTGATCGAGGCGAGATTGCAAGCCGTGTTATCAAGGAACATGTACTCCGAGCACGGGTTGCTGGCGTTGATCCGGCCGCTGTTCGGGCACGTATGCCACTTGTTGATCGTTGTGTCGTACTGTACCCCTGGGTCACCGCAGTGCCATGCGCACTCGGACATGCGATTCAGGATATCGCGAGCTTGGTAGGTCGGTGGCTCCGCTTCGCACTTGTCGCTCACCCAACGGGTCTTCCAAGCCTTGTTATCGGCAACGGCGGACATGAATTCATCGGTGACACGAACGGACAAGTTCGCGTTTTGGAACATGACGGACGAATAGGCTTCGCCGTTGAAGTTCGACTCGTAGCCTTGGCGAATGAGCGCATGCGCCTTTTGCTCTTCCTTCCACTTGCACTCGATAAACTCCATGACATCCGGGTGCCAGACTTTGATCGATTGCATCTTGGCGGCGCGGCGAGTCTTTCCACCCGACTTCACGACCGCAGCGATCTGATCGTAGACACGCATGAACGAGAGGGGACCGCTTGGCTTCCCTCCTCCAGATAGCTTCTCACGGCTGCTGCGGATGGTTGACAGATCGGTTCCCGTTCCCGATCCGAACTTGAACAACATCGCCTCGCTCGTCGCCAAGCGCATGATGTCCTCCATGTTGTCCTCGACGCTTTGAATAAAGCATGCGGACCCTTGGGGATACTCGTAAGGATTTTCTGGCTGCTCGACTTGGCCGGTCGTGACGTTGTAGTGCCAATTGCACTTCGCGCCCGTGACGTTGTATTGCTGATAAAGTCCGACGTTGAACCAAACGGGGGAGTTGAACGATCCGTATTGATGAAGGCAAAGCCAGGTCAAGTCACGGTAGAATCGCTCTCCATCCTCCGGGGTGTCGAAGTAACCATCGGCGATTCCCCAATCGGCCATTGTGCGCGTAACGCGATGGATCAACTGGCGAACCGATGACTCTCGCTCGTTGGGATTATTGTGGTCGCCGTAGAAATACTTGCTCACCACGACGTTGGTCGCTAGCTGACTCCAGTCGGATGGGACTTCGCAGTTCTTCTGTTCGAACAACGCTTTCCCAGACTCATCTTTGATTGCCGCACTGCGCAATTCCCATTGCACGGTGTCGAATGGATCCGCGACGTCGTTTGGACAGAATCGGGATTCGATCTTCAACCCACCTCGATCGCCGCGTGCCTCATGCGTCGTCCGAGACCTTTTCTTGCTATCGCGGCCCATCTCTACAATTGCCATACTGGTGCGACTCCTTCGAGAATCAAATATGAGGTTGGTAGCAATTTCACGTTCAACGAACCGACCACCGTTCGAGCCACCCTGCTACCGAATGAATAGAAACTTCCTTTGCCTACGGGTTTCGTACCCTCCACAAAGCCTCCGACTGCGATTCCAAGTCGGCCGCTAGCTGCGCCATTGGCCGCTAACCGCTCCGCACTCAAAATCCACACCGTCCAGCTCTGCAAAACACCACTACTGGTAGTATTCTACGCGATTGCTGGCACAATATGTTGCGTCATGGCGAGCATCTTAACGATTGCCAGAACCACAGTCAAACTTAGGGACAGGGGTCGCGCAAGAGCTTGGCAGTTCAAGGGTTGGGGTGCCTCCATTCGGTGGAACCACTTGTTCGGAAAACGTCCCAATCCCCTCTTAAGGCATTGCCCTGTGGCGACTTAGGACAATCTCGCCCAAGGCCGTGACACGTCTGGTCCCAAGGAGAAAAAAATCGGATTTGTTTTGGCCGCCGCCTAGCAAGGTTTCGCTAATCCCCTCGAACGATTTCTGCCGCACATGGGATCAGCGCTAGCAATTGTCGCTGGGACAAACTGACAATTGTCTGCCCGAGCCCCCTCCTTTTATCGATCTCCTGGGCGATCCGGCTCACCTCGGGATCCGTTCCTTCGCCGACCCCCAAAAAAGTCCCATCGCCGAAAAGGGACGGAGTGGCCGCTGCAGCCGAGGGAACACCGAAGATCACATACTGGATCTTGAAATTCAACTGCGCGTGGACTTCGGCCCCCAACGACTCGAGAAATCGAATTGCTTCCTGCCGATCCAGTCCGAGCAGGCTATCGACGAGCAAGACCTGTTTGCCAGCCAGGGGCTGAAGCGACGCGGCCCGGTCGAGAATGGTCTGGGCAAGTGTCTTCGCACGCCTCAACCCGTGAGATGCCGCGCTGGGGACGCCGTCGGCACGATACACTTTTGATTGCACGCGGGCTGAGACCTCGATTTCGCTTTGCATGCGGTGCAATCGGATGGCTCGGGGAGACTGTACCCGATCGACCCGTATCGCACCTCGTAGCAAACCGGTCGCTTCCTCTAGCTCCAGGAAACTGCCCGATCGCGTCTTGTCGCGTGCCAAACGTGCAATCGTCGCACTGGCTCTGGCGTCTTCCAACGCGTCATGGTGTTGAAAAACCAGCCCCAAATGCTGGGCCACGTTGGCCAAACCATGGCCATCGAGCGCCGGCCAAACACGCTTCGCGAGCAAACGGGTGCATTGGATTTCTTGCGGCGGGATCGGTAACTCGTAGTGCTTGCAAGTCTCCGTCAAGACGCGCGCGTCGAATCCGACATTGTGCCCGAGCAAAACACTTTTGCTGAGGATCTCGCGGATCTCCGGCCAAAGTTCTTTCCATGAGGGCTGATTCATGCAATCGCGAGCGGTCAGACCGTGAACGCGAACGCACTGCGGAGAAAAATACAGTCTTGGAGGTCGAATCAGCCAAGATCGTTCGGACACGATCTCGAACCCCTCCATAACCACCAAACCTACCTGACAAGCCGAATTGGGTTGATGGTTAGCGGTTTCAAAATCGATCGCAACAATGCGTTCCATGCCCCTACTTTCTCTCGAGAATTGGCAGACAGCCAACCCCAATTTAGCCTGAGGCAATCCACTCGGCTACAGGCCCGCTCCGATCCACCGTTACGAGCACTGCACCGCGGGGGAAATCAAGCGGCGTGGCGAACCGAAGAAAGTTCGCGATGCGCATTCTCGATCGTTCGAGGATCGATCTGCTGGAGATCCTGGGCGAAACCGATCATCAGTGCCAGATCGCACAAACGATTGATTCGTCTCGGAACCCCCATCGACAGCAATTGAACCGTTTCGATGGACGCGGACGAAAAGATATCGTCCCGATCGGTTCCGGCCTGACGCATTCGATGCTGGATGTAGGCGGTGGTGTCATCGATCGAGAATCGTTCGAGAACGCATCGGACCGCGATTCGATCTTCCAGCGAAGAACTTTTCGCAAGATGCGAGATGATGGAGGTAGCCCCGCACAGAACCAACGTGATCGGAGACTCACGGAGACAGGAATCGGACGCCAGATTGAGAAGCAATCGAAGGCCTTCCAGAGACCCAAATTGGGAAAGGAGATGCGCTTCATCGATCGCCACGACCGCGTGCAAATCCTGCGCGACGTTGTGACGGAGAACGCGATCTAAAAGCTCGATCGAACGCGCCAAATCCGACAACGATCCTTTCTCGTGCGGTCCGATTTGCCGGGCGATGTGCTGGATCAGTTGCTCCGAAGGCATGGCAGGGTAAACCACGCGCGCGATCGGAGAAAACGAGTCGGCGAGTTGTTCGAGACAAGACTCAAGAATCATCGTTTTCCCCAAGCCTGATTCTCCGCAGAGAACCGCGATCGCGCGACGTTGTTCGATCGCGTAACCTAGCTTCAACGCGGCCGCTTGATGGCTCTCCGATGGATAGTACGAGTTCTCGTTGGCCTTCCCTTCGAACGGTCGTTCAGCCAAACCCCAGTGCGACTCGTACATTTCCGCAACCCCTTCTTCTTACGCGTGAAAGTTCTCGACCATGCCAACCGAAGCAATTCCCATCCCTTGCAGAATGCTATTCGCTGTGTCGACCTTCTCCCGAATGCTCAATTCGGTGTCGACGACGAGAACCGCCGCATCCACAACGCATTCCTGCGATACACCGACCAAGTCGCGCTGTTCGAGATTCAATCGATTCGAATCGAGGAAAACAATATCATGCACCGAAGAAATCCGCTTGACGATCCGAGCGGCGCGATTGAGATTGGCATGAAGCTGTTGGGCCGCGATGATGGAAGTGAGGGGATAGACGGTGATGTTGTCTTCCACCGAACGAACGGCGACTTCCTCGAGCGGAACGTTCTCAAACAAGCAGTCTTGCCATCCATGTTCCATATCGAGTCGAAGCTGATCGATGAGGCTTGGATAACAGGTATCGGCATCCAGCAATCCGACTTGCAACCCTGCGGCTGCCGCGCAGCGGGCCAAATGCATAGCGACAGTGCTGCGTCCAACCCCGCGTTCCCCGCTGGTGATCGCCATCACCCGCAACCCGTCTTGGTTTGCCAAACGCAAGTGTTGTCCGATTTGTTCAAAGGCGGAGCGATTGGACTTTTCTAACTGAAGGAGCACTTCAGGCCAGAAGAACTTGTCCACCTCCCACGAGGGACGAAACGCAACTGGCAAAGGGACTTCGGTCGTCGCTTTGGTCGTTTCTTTGCGATCCATCCGCGGCGGAGTTGCCGCAGGTAACCGTTGAGAATGGAGAGCTTTCGGTGCATGCGGTGCAGAATCGGCAACCATCCGCGTTTCTTGCCTTACATCGCTCGCGACGGGACGCTCTGCTGGTTGTATCGGCGCCTTAGGAGGAACCGGAGAGATCGGAGCCGACGCCGGCGTGGGAGTCGCGGGGGCCAAATGCGAAGTCACTTTGCCATGCCCCGAATCGATCCGAATCGACGGAAAAGGATGCGCTGGACTGGTAACACTTCGGGGTATCGGCTTGTTCGGAGGCGCAGCGGTTGGCTGGGCAGAAGACTCGGGATGAACGACCATCGTCGGAGCCCCGTTCACAACCACGGCGGGCTGAGCCCGAAACACCCCCGTCCCTTTCATACCACGCTCGGCTCCCAGCGGAGACCAAACTCCACGAACCTCTTCCGGTTCGAGATGCGTCGCGTCCGAAGGGCGCACAAGAGGTCGCGGAACATTTGGCGGGACAGGTTTCGCTGCAGGTGGCGATTGCCGTGCAGCCGGAGCTCCTGGTACCCCCAAATCGGCTCGTCGGTAGGTCGTTTCGGTTTCGCCCGCGCCGTTCAACGTGCTTTTCGGCGGCAACGGAGCGGAAGAGTCGGAACTCGGTCGGTTTGCAACCCGATTCTTGATGTAGGCACGCAAGTAGGCTTGATTGACTTCGTTGCTCATGTTCTGTCGACCTGTGTGTTGGTTGGAGTCGTCGCCTATTGGATCGCTGGGTACCCGAAGGAAGTACCCGTGCTGGTCGCTGCCCCCGAGGGCTGTCGAATCGGTTGATATCGATTGACGGTTCCTGCTGGCAAGTTCGGTGCAGTCGCTGGTTCGGTCGGTTGCACCGTCAAGGGTCGGTATTCTTGGGCCTTCGGAGGATAAGGCTGCCCCGAGAGTGGAGTGGTCGCACTAGGCTGCCCGGAAGGGGTCAGGTTGGACCAGGAAGGAGTCGGGCTCGAGATCGCTGGCTTCGTCGTTGAATTGGGGACAGATGACGCGTTGGACACGGGAAGTGCCGGCGTTGCTAGATCCCAACCTGTGGAGATGGGCTGATACGAAGAAGGTGCCGTGGGAGATGCTTTCGGCGACGAAACCGGTGTGTAGGGTACCGGTTGTTTCGTAGTCGAAAGTGCCGCATTGGAGGCCTTGCCATTGGCGCGGTTCCAGAGGTCGATCACCGAATCGGTGGGTAAATCAGGCGTGGACGTGGTATGGATGCTGATGTCCAGACCGCTTTTGGGTTCCGAAACCGCAGGGCTTGGTGCGAAGAACATGGGGGGTTCGGTCGCAGCGGAAGGGGCCATATCGGTCGGCTTCATCGAACTATATGCAGGTGATGGTGCTGGCTGGTTGAACCGAGCAGGAATCTCTTCGTCGCGCACGGCGAACGCGCTTTTGTTCCCTTCCAACTCCGGCATGGACTCTCGAGTGGCGGAATCCGAGCTCGCTGGCTGTGCCATGGGAGGGTTGGGATTGGAGGCGGTGAGAAGCAACGGGGGTTGAACAGAAGGTATCGGTGCTGCGTTTTCATTCGCCGATGCAGTCTCCACGTGCGGGGTCGCAACGTGTGGGGTCGCAACTGGCGACGAAGCGATGGATGGCGAGGGAGCAGCAGGTGACGGAACGACGATAGGATCCAGCGCGATTTCCGGTGGAATCGAGGATTCTAGCGAGGTCGATGAACTGGCGGATGGCTTGCCCAACGGGGAATCGCTGACGGAAATCTTGATCACCAAGAGAACCAACAACACGAGCAAAGTGACGGCAATGCTGTTCTTGAGCAGAGATCCCAGCTTCGAAATCGCCCTGGGCTTGACCCTCGGTCCTTCGGGTTCGAGAGAAAAGGGAGCGGGTGTAGGAGCGGGAGACGTCGCTGTGGGTGTGTCAGCGGCGATCGAAGGGGGCGCAGCGACGTTGCCCTCCGGTCGTGGCGGTGCGACGACCAATAATGGCTGTACATTTTTCAACGAGAATAGAATGGGGGTGTTCCCCCAATCACGGGCGCGACTCGTGGGGCTTTTTCTCGTTGGCATTTCATTTGTCATGGGTCGATTCCTTTCGATCCAACTAGTCATCGCCGTCCTGTGGCGACGCTATGGAACCGTCTCTCGATCATCGTAACGATGGTGACGGTTTCTTTAACTTTTCCGTGTACAACGACTTTTCCGGTTCGGCAGAGTCTACGGATTGTTCCGAAGATTAGGATCGTCGGTTGGCCACGTGAAGAGCACTTTACTGGAATGACGACGGCCCAACGTCGCCGTGGGCAGGCCTCGGCAGGGCTCGAAAGGGTGTCGGAACGGGAACCGCCAAGTGGCCCTTCAAACGGAAAATCGAAAAAGGCGTCAAATTGCGTAGAGTTTACCCGTGGAGAAAAGTCCTTCTTCTTCGTTCGAGTTGGGGGAATCTTTTCGGCAGACTAACATCCAATAGACGGCGTTTGTGTCCCTCGTAAACGAAGCAGCATATGGCGAAAGCGAGCAAAAAGAACCTTCGACGGCTCCGCGTCGAGATCCTGGAGTCTCGTCGCGTCATGGCATCCCTCCCTTTTGGAGCGGAACCGGAGGATACCGGCGAATTCATGCTTGGGCGGATTGCTGTCACTCCCGTCTTTCTGGAGAGCGACGGGTCCATCGATCCGAGCACGGAGAATTGGTCCCCTGCCCAAGTAGAGCAGGTCTTTTCCAATATTCAGACCGGGCTGAACTGGTGGACACAACTCTTGGCGACCAAGTCGTCTGTCCATTCGCTCGAATGGGTGATCGACCGGACCTATGTCGACAATCAGCCCCCCATTTCTTACGAGCCAATCAATCGAAATTCGAATGCCTACACCCTTTGGGTTTCCGAGTTCTTGACCGATATCGGTTATGCTAGCAGTCCGGATATCGAGACGAATATGCGCGCATTCAACCAGGCGCAACGTCAGAAATGGAATACCGACTGGTCGTTTACCATATTCGTCGTCAATTCTCGCAACGATGCAGACGACTCTTTTGCGGTTGGCGGTTCTTTTTCTCGCGCGTTCGCATTCGCCGGCGGGCTTTTCCAAGTCGTCCCGTCGGACCGTCCTGCATCGACGTTCACGCACGAGACAGGGCATATGTTCTGGGCCCGAGACGAGTATGCTGGCAGTGGCAATTACTACCAACGCCGAGGCTATTACAACGCCCAAAACACCAATGCGGTCGACCTCAATCCGCAAAGCGGTTTTGTGCAGCAACCGAGCATTATGTCGAGCGATACGTCGCTTCAAACCGCGTACACGAGCCTGGTGTCCCCGGACTCGACTCTGGCTCAGATCGGTTGGAAAGACTCCGACGGCGATGGCATCTTCGACGTCCTCGATGTTCCGTTGTTGCTCGAAGGAACGGGCAGAATGTCGTCAACCGGTGCCAATTATCGGTTCGTCGGTCGAGCCGCCGCCCAGGCATTGTCGAATATCAATTCCTCCGGATTGCAGAACAATATCACGCTCAACACGGTCGATCGCATCGAGTACCGGATCAACGGGGGAGCTTGGACGACGATCGCTACCCCTCGAACGTACGAAGCGAATATCGATGTCACGATTCCTTTGAGCGTAACCACAGGCTCGATCGAGATTCGAGCCATCGACGCGGATCTCGGCATCACCAGCAATCTGTTTCAAGGCGTGTTGGGGCCAAAACCGGATGTGACGATTGTCTCGGGCATCAACGGATTCGTTTGGAACGATATCGATCAAAACGGCACTTGGAATTCGAATGAAAACGGGCTTTCCGGAGCCACCATTTCCTTGGTGAATGGTGCCGGTCAAGTCCTTCAACTGCAACGTACGCTGGAACCCGATGACTTCGGCAGCGGTCAGCTAAACACGGTGCAAAATGGGGTCCGCATCGATACGATCGGAAACAACACCAACGGCCGTATCGCAGTTCTTGATGACACCGCCGCTTCAACGGGTACCAAGGTCTTCAAGCCCGTTGCGATCAACGGGACCATACTGGACTCGTTTTCCGGAGATGATCAACAACTTCGAGCTCGATTCGATGCCAATACCACGTTCGCCTCGATCGACGTGTTTGCGGTGATCGACGATACCGACGTCCGATTGGACGCATACGATGCGATTGGCAATCTGGTCGCACGATCGGAACGCAAAGGTTTGTTGGGTGGGCAACGGGTGACGTTGGAAGTTGGCTCTTCCTCACCAAACATTTCCTACGTCATCGCGCGAGGATTCGACAAATCGTTTGTGAAGCTGGACAATCTACGCTTTGGCCCTCGATCGACGACGGTGGCTCGAAGCGACGGGAGCTATTCATTCCCCTATCTCCCGGCTGGGACCTACAACCTGCGAGTCAGCGGGCCCTCCTCAGGCTATGAATCGAGCTCCCCTCTATCCAGCTTGCAAACCGTTGTCCTGGCGAGCGCCGCACTGTCCCACGTCGACTTTGGAATCTATCTTCCGCCGAGCCCTTGGCAGAACCCCACGCTCCCCGAGAACGTGAATAATCAAGGGGGCGTCGACCCGTTGGACGTGCTTCTCCTCATCAACGAGATCAATCGCGGTGGCAGCCGTGCGCTGCAAGGTTCGGGGCTTACCGCACCACCCTATTGGGACCCCACCGGGGATCGTGTTCTCGACCCCTTGGATGTCCTGCTGGTAATCAATTACATCAACCGGAACGGCGTCGGCCCTAGTTCCACCGGCAACCGAAGTGGAACCGGCAGCGGCGGCACGGAAGGCACGAGTGGGGCGACAGGAAGCGGCGGTACTGGCGGAAGCGGGGAAGGGGAAGCACCCAACGCGGGCAAGGTTCTGCCGTTCGTATCCTTTGTTCACGACCTGCAAGCCGCAGACCGCGAGACGCGGATCGAACGCAGCACCAGCACTATGGCCAGACGAGCCGCGGACGGGATGGAAACATGCGGTTGCCCGGCATGCTCCGCTTTTAGTTGTGTCTCGGGCGAAGCAACTCCGTCTCTCTTGGACATCGCATCCGTTTCCGACAGCTCGGAAAACGATTCCTCGATGGGGCCGAATCGTCTCTCCAAAAAAAGAGTCTCTCCAACAGTGGAGAACCTTTCGCTCGAAGAATGGATGGATCTCGTTGCAAATCGATCGTAGTCGCTCTGTCCGGCTACATCGCTCCGCCAAACATCCCACCCATTCCCCCTCCCATACCTCCCATCGGGCCGTAGAGCGGAACGGGAGCAGGGGGAGCAGGTTGAATGTGACTTCGGTTTTGTCGCGCGAGTTCACGAAGCAACCGCTCCAAATCGTGATGGGTTAGTTCGTTTGCATTCACAACCAGCATCGACCCAAACACCCCGAGGGTCGACGTCCCGCCCCCTAAGTCCCAAACATCCGGTTGCACACTGGTTCGAATGACCGACATCAACTCGTGTACCGTGCTGCTGTCGGGCAGAATGTAGCTCAAGTCATACGTTCGGACCGATTGCTTCTCGTCGTCACGGGACGTCACGACAATCATCCCATGGCGAATGTTGTAAGTCAGACCGAGAGGACTGAGAAGCAGCGTCAGCGCGTCGCGCACCGAGACTTGATTCCTAAAATGCAACAGAACAGGCTCATCAACCGCTACACCTTGCCCTTCCAGCGACTTTTCATCGGCGTATACATCGACTCCGATTTGATCCGAGATCTGTGCCAACACCGCGGCCAGTGGAATACCATTGAATTGGACATCGATCTTCGTTTTCGATAATTTGCTCCGCAAGGCATCCGCGAGCTTCATCTCCTCCTGATCCAGTTCTCCATCCAACCAACCCGGAAGAGGTCCCTGCACTTGCCAGGCTGTTGTTTTGGTGGGTACAGGGGTAGTGCGTGCGGTCGCGGTTTTATCGGGCATTTGCGGAGCCCCGGGGCCGAAGGGATCCAACGTAGCGGAAGGCTCCCCAACCCCACTTTCGTTAGGCACCCCATTCTGCGAATTGGCGTTCGCCTCCTGTGCGATCGAGATGGTCGTCGGCTCATCACCGGTAAAGGCGTCGCCCGTATTCGCGCTCGCGATGGATACCTTCCCGGACTCCCCCTGCGCAGGAAGACTAAGGGGAATCGACGCGACTCCCAGCAATGTGATCACGGCGACCGCGCCGCTCCAAACCAACGGTGATTGCAAAGCAGACCATTTCATAATCAATTCTCCTTGGACGAGACGTTGAAGAGTAGAAGAGGAAACCAAGCCGTCCGGCGAGGTAGGATCGTGCGAGTTTGTCGGATAGGTGTTCCAAAAAAGGTGCAACCATTGGTTCATTTCCGATGCGGTCGCAGCGGCGGGAATCGTTGTGATGGCTGCGAGGGATGCGCTGATACTGACACCGCGCAGTGCCAATCGAGATCGAAGATGCATTTTGCCCCTTTTGATGCGACCTTCGACGGCGCTCACCGACAATTGCATCGAATCGGCAATTTGGGGAACGGATCGCCCCGCGTAGTAGTGCTCGATGATGGGGGACCGAAGCGATTCGGGCAGGAGCTTTAATTCCTCATCGAGCACCTCGAGTTGCAGACGCATTGCCAGCGCTTCGAAAGGTCGTACCGCGTCATCGGAGTCTGGATTGGGGACGTCCCCCGGCGTCATTGCTTCGCGCCGCGAGCATTCCTGCAGTCGAGTCTGCCGTATCCTTTTCGCGACACGATACGCGACTCCGAATACAAAACTGCTGAGCGACGCACGTTTGCGAATTCGAGGGATCGACTGAAGCAAGACGATGAATGTCGCTTGGTAGGCCTCCTCGCGATCCGAGCTGCCTCGCAACCAACGGGAAAGAATCTTGCAGACCATCGGGCTATGTCGTCGAACGATCGCCTCCATCGCATCGCGCGACCCGGTGCGTACCACGATGTTGCATAACTCTTCGTCGGATGCCTCCGCCCAATAATATTGCGTATCCAGCGATACCGAACTCGGGTCGGGTAGCGTCGATGGCGTGGATAGAGGCAATGAGGAGTATCTGTTGCGTGATGTCATTTCGATTCTTCTCTTCACTGGGATGAGTTAAATCTATTAGTGCACGAATCACGCTTGCCCAGGCGAGGAAAATGAGAATTTTCTTTCGAGCCCCAATACGATCTCAATCCAGCAGGGGCTCGCGTTTATCTCGCGCGTTGTGAGAAGCCCTGCGAAGAGTGCGTGTGACGCAAGATTTGCAGAAAAAACGCGAAACGTAGTTCGATGCAGAAACGAAAAAGGCCTTACAGCTATCTGATCACGCCCGAAATTCAGATAACCGCAAGGCCTATGCCCTTATGTTAGGCGGCACCTAACTGGAAGGCAAGCGATTGGTGGAAGTATTTTTAAAATCCGATGAACAAAACGCGCACTAAAGCCCTAGAAGTTCAGCCTACCGTCCACTTCTGCTGTTAGACGCCAGGATTTCCCTGACAACTGTGTCAATCTGCGTCAGCCATTTCTTTGGCGTGGTACGACGATCTTACAAACGGGCCTGAAGCCACCCGCTTGAATCCCATGCCTTTGGCGAGTCCTCGTAGCTCTTCGAACTCATCGGGGTGGACATAGCGTTCGACCGGCAAGTACTTGGGGCCTGGCTGCAAGTATTGCCCCAGAGTGAGGAAGTCGCAATCGACCCTTCTCAAGTCCGCCAAACAATCGAGAAGTTCCTCGCGTGTCTCCCCCAGCCCGAGCATCAATCCACTCTTGGTCTTGATCGCCGGATTCGATCGTTTGATATGTTGCAGCAATTCCAATGTCCAAGCGTAATCGCTCTTGGGCCCACGTACGCGCCGATAGAGGCGTGGAACCGTCTCCATATTGTGATTGAATACTTCCGGCGCTGCCTCGATAACCCGATCGAGCCCGTGCTTATGGCGTACAAAATCGGGGGTTAGCACTTCGATTGTTGCGCCCGTTTTCTCGCGTACCGCGAGAACGCATTGGTAAAAGTGTTCCGCTCCGCCATCCGGTAGATCGTCTCGCGTGACCGAAGTGATCACCACGTGCCGCAGCCCCAACCGATGAGCCGCTTCTGCGACACGGTCCGGTTCATCCAACTCCAGCTCCTCTGGCTTGCCTCGCTGCACGGCACAGAATCCGCAGGGCCTGGTGCAGACATTGCCTAGAATCATGAACGTTGCTGTTTTTTGTGAATAGCATTCCATGCGATTTGGGCACTTCGCATTCTCGCACACCGTCTCCAGTTTCAACTCGCTCAGCAACCCCGAGGTAAATCGATTATCGTTCCCCTTAGGCACTTCGCGTCGCAACCAAGATGGCAACCGCCTGCTGGGCTCAAAGGTCGGAGCGGTCATGCACCCCATGGATGGAGAATCGGCGGACTCCGCGCTGCTGTTCGATTGAATGACCGGCAGTTCCATATTGTCAAGGATCTTTCTGATGGACGGGTTCTCGTCGGCTGTCACCGACCACTGTACCAAGCGGCGTTTATTTTTCCAGTTGTAACCGAGAAGGTTCCATTCTCGTAACTTGGACGGCGACGTTCCCAAAGGTGCTGCCCCCTCCCAAATCGGTCAACCTCTCACTCGTAATATCGTTAAGGCTTTTGCGATCCGGGGCAAGTTTGGGCCACCATTGTCCGAGAGCCACCACCACTCCCTCTTTGGCTTCGTCGCTCACCCGAACCCGCCGAACGATCGAACCGGTCGGGCTCGACACCGTTGCTCTCTCTCCATCCACGATTCCCCGCGCCAACGCATCCGCAGGGTGGATGACCATTTGCGGTTCTCCCCCAGCTAATTTCAGGATGCTGGCGACATTCCCCATCGACGTGTTCAAAATGTGACTTCCCGGCGGGGAAATCAGTCGCAACGGAAAAGAGTCGCTGAGCTGCTCTTCAAACTCCAGTTGCGCAGGGGGAGGAGAAAACCGAATTTTACGGTCGGGGAAGTGACTTCCATCAGCATAAGGCCGAAACTCGCTCGGAAACTGAAGCTTGATCGACTTTTCGCTCTTCAACCGCTCCGCATCGATACCTGCCAACCAAGGATTCGAACTGGCTAGCAATGCCTTCAAGATCTGATCCCGATCCATCTCAAACGGCCTCACCTCGATATCCATCGCCCCTGCAATCTTTCTAAAGATCCAGCTGTTAGGACGCGCCTCGCCTCTAGGTGCAACGACTGGTTCGGAATATTGGAGGTAATAATGTCCATACGATGTATAAACGTCGTGATGCTCGAGGAAGGTTGTCGCCGGGAGCAAGTAATCGGCGAAGTCGGCGGTATCGGTTTGAAAGTGTTCGAGAACGACGGTAAATAGATCTTCACGCGCCAACCCTCGTCGAACGCGGGACGAATCGGGAGCGACAGCCGCAGGATTCGAATTGAAAACAAACAGACCGTGGACCCGGGTTGGCTCAGCCGTCAGCTCGCTAGCCAACAAATTCATGTTCACATGCCTGCTGCTCGGCGGATAGTCTCCATTGCCGTTCACCGCTGCGGTATGGAGCCCAAAAGCGCCGCTGGTCGAAAGGGCTGCGCCTCCCCCGAGCTTCTTCCATGCACCCACTAGAGCGGGCAATAACGTGACCGCACGGATCGCATTGCCACCGCTCTCATTGCGGGTCATCCCATACCCGACTTTGATAAACGGCGCAGCACTTGTGGCAAACGCACGAACCATTCGGGTGAGGTTCTCCAGAGGAATATCGCAATACTCCGACGCACGCTCCAGCGTCCAAGGTTCACAGGCACGGCGAAACTCTTCGATTCCATGCGCGAACCGATTCAAGTAATCGACGTCCTCCCAGCCGTTTCGGAAAATCTCGTTCGCGATCGCGAGAGCCAGCGCGGTGTCGGTACCTACTCGGATTTGCCAGTGCTCATCCGCGAAACGCGAGGTTTCGTTTCGATAGGGGTCGATATGCAAGATCCGTGCACCATTCTGCCTCGCAATCTTCAAAACGGGAGCCAAATGGGAGTTGCTGCGCAGCGCATTGATCCCCCAAAGCACCACATACCGAGCATGGATCAAATCCTCCGGATCGGTGCTCAACTTATTGGGGCCGTAATTCATCTCCCAAGCGGTTCCGCCCGTGGCTGCACAAATGGTTTGATCCAATTCCACTGCGCCGATACGACGAAAAAACGCGAGAGGCATTTGCCCTTCAATTACCCCCATCGTTCCGGCGTAGTGATAGGGTAAAATCGAGTCGCCACCTGCCGATGCGAGGATTTGACCTGTGCGTCTTGCGATCTCCTCAATCGCTTGCTCCCAGCTGATTCGCTCGAATCGGCCCTCCCCTTTCTCACCCACTCGTTTCATCGGATAGAGAAGCCTGTCCGCTTGTTCTTGTCGCTCCGGGTAGCGGGCCATCTTCACACAGGCGAATCCTTGGGTGATCGGGTGGTCGGGATCCCCCGCCAGCTTCGTGACTTTTCCATTTTCGACCGTGATCCGCAGCGAGCACGCGTCGGGGCAATCCAAAGCGCAGACCGACGGTAGAACTTGAGTGGTCGACGGGAGTACAGTTAGAGGCATCTTCGTCCTTTTACGCTAAGTAGGGGATCGAAAGCCGGGGCAGGCTAGGCTTCGGGGGCAGTGAAGGGGACCACGTCGGCCAACTGATCGGACTCGCAAGCCAACATGACCAATCGATCGAACCCCAATGCGCAACCGCACGAACTGGGCATCCCCTGCTCCATGGCTCGCAGAAGCTTCTCGCATGGGGGGAGCGACCTTTTACCGTCCCGAAGACGCTGCGCATTGGCGATTGCGTCGCGTTCTCGCAGCACTTTCGCATCCAAAAGCTCATGATACCCATTGGCCAACTCAACTCCGCGATAAAAGAGTTCATACCGCTCCGCTGTCCGTGGATCCTCCGTCGATACCACCGCTAGCGCCGCTTGCGTGGCCGGGAAATGGGTGATCAAAACCGGAGTATCACCCCCAAGCCTCGGTTGAACCCGTTCGGAGAAAATCAGATTGACCCAATCGTCCCAATCATTGGTCCAATCGACCGATTCCACGAGCCCTTCGCGCACGGACCAATCGGCTAACGCGTCGCGATCCAAATCAAAGAGTGGCAAACCGGTCGCTTGCTCGAACGCACTGGCAAAAGTCATCCGTATTGCGGGGGAGGTTCGCAGCATAACGCCAAGAAGGTCCGATAAAAGCTGAAGTCCTTGCTCATGCCCCGCGCCGACGTCGTACCATTCCGCCATGGTGAATTCGGGATTGTGCCAACGACCAAGCTCTCCGGCTCGAAATACGGGACCGATCTGATAGATGCTCCCCATTCCCATCGCCAGCAGTCGCTTCATCGACTGCTCGGGAGATGTTTGGAGAAACCATTCTTGCTCCCCATTCCCCGGCAGGGAAAGCCTCACCGATATGGGATCCAAGTGGCGATCGATCACTGTCTCGCTGCACAAGGCTGGCGTCTGGACCTCCACGAACCCTCGCTCATCGAAGAAACTTCGCAACCGACGGAGCATCTCGGCCCGGCGCCGGAGGTTCTCCCGGAGCAATTGAGGAGCTCGTTGCCAGTTCATGATGCCGACTGACGCTTTTTCGTGATCTCGATTGCAGCCAGCTGCGCCTTCGACTTGTTCACCGTCTCCAAGTATTCGCTGGTAGGATCGCTGTCGGCGACCAACCCTGCTCCTGCTTGAACGTAAATCTTGCCATTGCAGATGACCATGGTGCGCAATGTGATGCAGGTGTCCATATTTCCGCGATAGTCAAAGTATCCTACAGCGCCCGCATAAGGCCCACGCCGAGTCGGTTCCAATTCGTCGATGATCTCCATTGCACGTACTTTGGGGGCCCCACTCACGGTACCGGCCGGCAAACAGGACTTGAACGCATCCATGGCATCCATATCCTCTCGCAACTCACCCGTCACATTCGATGAAATATGCATGACGTGGGAGTAATGCTCGACCACCATCAAATCGCTGAGGCGGACCGAACCAAACTTGGCAACGCGTCCGATATCATTTCGTCCCAAGTCGACGAGCATGACGTGCTCGGCTCGCTCCTTGGGGTCATTGATTAGATCCTCGGCCAAGCGACGATCCTCTTCCGAGGATTTGCCCCGCGGTCGCGTTCCCGCCAACGGGCGAACGGTCACCACTCGATCGAATACACGCGACATGACTTCAGGGCTGCTACCGACGAGCGAACACGAAGGTGTTCGAACGAAGAACATGAACGGGCTGGGATTCACCACGCGAAGTGTCCGATAGATTTCAAAGGGATCGCAGGAT
The DNA here is from genome assembly GCF_001610875.1 of Pirellula sp. SH-Sr6A. NCBI lineage: Bacteria > Pseudomonadati > Planctomycetota > Planctomycetia > Pirellulales > Pirellulaceae > Pirellula > Pirellula sp. SH-Sr6A. Next base: position 1,745,002 of record NZ_CP011272.1, read on the forward strand.
GCTTCGACTTCGAATCGCTGACTCAATACGACTTGGAAAATATCCCCTGCCAAGATGTACTCCCGGCACTTGAGAACCGCCTCCTCGAAACCTTCACGCGTGAAGTTCGATTGAGGTAGTTCTGCGACGATATGGGATGTATCGATTTCCTCGACCGCGGTGAGCGGCAGCGGTTGGCGAAGCTTTGCAATCGTGGCTTGGATGGCGTCCGAAGCAGCATCGTAGGCTTGTCGCGTTTTGCTCGGATCCTTATCCGGGGAGATTGCGACCAACTGCAGTACCAGGACAGTTTTGTTCACATTGTCGAACACGACGAGTTGGTCGTAGAATCCAAAGTCCAGATCGGGTAGCTGTCGATCGTCCTTGGGAGCGTTTGGCAGGTTCTCGACGTAACGGATGACATCGTAACCGGCAAAGCCGATCGCACCTCCGACGAAGGGAGGAAGGCCAGGGAGCGTCGCTACTTTCTTTCCGGAGACTTGATCTCGCAGAAACGCTAGCGGATCCTCGACGCGATATTGGGTCACCTTCCCATCTTCGTGCCATTCGACTTGATCGCGCGTAGCGACCATGCGGGTCCGCGGACCGATAGCGATAAAGCTGTATCGACCGATCTTTTCACCGCCGACGACGCTTTCGAACAAGCAGGCGGAGCTAACGCCGTCGTCGAGTTGTCGAAAGGCGGTCACAGGGGTAAGGTGATCGCTGAGAAGCCGTTTCCAAACTGGAATGAGATCATACTGAGGAGCCAGTGATTCAAATTCGTCAAAAGATGGAAAAGTGCTCATCCCGTCAAACTAGCTTTCAAAACGCGGCATATTCGCTTGTCCGACCGCATCGCCCGATTGGACACAGACGCTTATACTACCAACGAACGCCTCGGTCGCGAACTGCCTGCGAGAGAAATCCAAGATGAAGTGCCAGCACTGCGAAAAACCAGCCACCTTCCACATCACCGAGCTCACGGAACCAGACGGTCCCAAAGTACTCCACTTGTGCGAAGAACACGCTCGGATTTTCCTTTCGGGTGAAGGCTCCAGTCCCGCGTCGGCCCTTTCCGGAATCCTGGCAAAACAGCTCAAGATGGACAAAGCCGCCGAGGAGATCGCCGCTAGCGATAAGAAGACTTGTCCGGTCTGCGGTATCACCTTCGCCGAATTCCGCAAAGGTGGGCGGCTCGGGTGCGCCTACGATTACATCATCTTCGAAGAGGACCTCGAACCCCTGTTGATCAACATCCACGGAGCGTTGGGGCACACCGGGAAAATCCCCACCAATCGCAAGGGCTCGCCGGAACGGCAACGGCAGCTGGCCCAGCTGCGCGACGAAATGAAAAAGGCAATCAAGAAGGAAGAGTACGAAAACGCCAGCCAATTGCGTGACCAGATCGCGGCGATTGAATCCGGAACATGGGCTGAAGAGTCGGAGTCGGACGAGGAGGGCTTTGAAAGCTTTCAATCGGAACCTCCAACCAGCGCCTCCACCGGTCCATCGACACAAGAGGGCGTCGACACCGACGAACTTGATCGCGACGACCTCGATGGCGACGACTCCCCACCTACCCCCAAGGAGTAAGGGGCCCGTCGTGGATACCCACCACGCGCTCGACTCGATACACTGTCAAACGAATCGAACCATTCATCCGGCGTCTTGGCAGACCGGCCCCGTAGATCACACACCAATCCCCTTTTGGCTCTCCGCTGAAACAAAGAACCAATCAACGTGAAATTCGAAGACTTGGCACAACAAAGTGGCGAATGGATGCGAGGTCACGGGCCCGAGTCGGACATCGTGATTAGCAGTCGCATTCGGCTCGCTCGCAACTTGGCTGATTTCCCATTCATTCGAAAGTGCACGCCCAAAGATCGAACCGATATCGCCACGGCCGTCCACCGTGCACTTGATTCCCTTCCGCTTTCCGCCGACACCGAGTACGTCGACGTCGCCAAACTTGGGGATCTCGATCGCCAATTCTTGATGGAACGACAGTTGATCAGCCATGAGCTCAGCGAAGCCCAGGGCGCGCGGGCCGTGATCCTCGATCCCAACGAGCGATTCAGTGTTATGGTGAACGAAGAAGATCACCTGCGCCTCCAAGTCATGCAGAGCGGGCTGGATCTCGACGCGGCTTGGGAACGCATCGACAGGCTGGACGATCAACTGGAAAGCAAACTTACCTACTCCTATATGAAGGAGTATGGCTATCTGACCGCATGTCCCACCAACGTCGGGACTGGATTGCGAGTCAGCGTGATGCTTCATTTACCCGCCTTGGTCGCTACGAAACAGATCGACAAAGTCTTTCGCGCATTGAACAAGATCAACGTCGCTGTGCGGGGTCTCTTCGGCGAAGGTTCTCAATTCATGGGTGACTTCTACCAAGTCAGTAACCAAACCACTCTGGGACGCTCGGAGAAGTTTCTCATGGAAAAGGTCCGCGAAGTCGTCCCACGATTGATCGAGTACGAACGACGCGCTCGCGATTTCCTGCTGGACGAAAACAAACAGGACCTTCACGACAACGTCAGCCGAGCGCTCGGGATTCTGTGCACTGCTAAGAAGATCAGCTCCGAAGAGACGATGCACTATTTGAGCAAAGTTCGGATGGGTGTGAACTTGGGTCTGATCGATCAAATCCAAATCCCGACCCTCAACAAACTCTTCATCCAAACACAGCCTGCGCACCTGCAAAAGATCAGCGGTCACAAGCTGAGCGTAACCGATCGGAATATCGAGCGAGCCCTTTACCTTCAGAAACACCTTGCTCGCCGACCTCCAACCGCCAGCGAATCGCAAAACGCAGAGCAAAATTGACGCGCCGCGAGGAGTCCTTGCTTGGGGTTTCGATCGCTGTCGCGAAGGAACGACAGCGGGTCACGAACTGATGGCGAAACGCATGTAGTTGAAGTGTCGGTAAATTTCGCTTTGCTCGAGCAACTGCGGATGCGTCCCCGCCGCGACGATTTTTCCGTCCTTGAAGACCAAGATCTGATCGGCGCGTCGCAAAGTGCTCAACCGTTCCGGGAGCACGACCAAGATCGTTTGATGGGACCGGAGTAGCTCCAGAGCTCGCAACGAATCCTGCTCTTCTTGAACCGACACCCGCTGCCTCGGCTCATGGGCCACCACCACTGATGGTTTCTTGATCAACGCCCTGACGACTCCCAATCGGAACAATTGGTCTAGTGGAAGCCGCTCGTCGTTGCTTGAGAAGACCGTGCCCAATCCATCGGAGAGATTGAGAATTGGCTCCGCAACATTCGCGCGGCGAGCCAAGTCGAGAACATCGATCGTCGCATCCTTCGCTGTCCCTGCCCAAAGGTTATCTTCGAGCGATCCATCGAGAATCGGACCTCGTTCGTTGATGAGCAACGTTCGTTGGCGAATGGAAATGGGATCGAGATCGATCAAGTTGCGATTGTCGATCAAAATGCGGCCGCTCGCAGGGAGACCGAACCCGAGAATCATCTCCCCCAGCGTTTGCCCCGTGGCAGCATCCAAGGAAACGATAGCGGTCAGTTTGCCAGGGGTTAAATCGATGCTGACATCCTCGAGAATCTTGGCTCGATCCGTATCACGAAAGCTGACGTTTTCGAACCGAATCCCCTTCGCAATGTTGGCGTCGATTGGCGCTCCGGCTGCACCGACTCGCATGACAGGAACCGCCAGATAGCTCCAGATCGCTTTGGCTGCCTGCACCGCATTGCTGCGCTTCCTCAAGGATCTTCGAATGCGGAAGATCCCATTGACTGAAACCAGGACACACCCGATCAGCACCACGATTTCCCCCACCCCCAACGGTGAGCCTGGCTCCAAGACCCGCACGGAAATCACGAAAAGCAAGAAAGCACCCAGCAGCACGGTCGCCGACAACAACCACGGAGACCTTACCACTCCATCGTCGGCGAGCTTGCTGTGCGTTTGATGGAACGCGTCGACTTGCCTATCAAACATTTGCCTCGTATCGATTCGAGCATCGACCGACTCGAGCAGTGGTGACGATTCACACAGATAGATCAACTGCTCGTGCGCATGCCGTCTCCGCTCCAAATAGACCGGACGCTGCTTGCGGTACGCCGCGTCGAGCGAATTGGTGAGCCCCCATAGAATAATGAACACCAGGATGCACAGAAGTGTCAACCATGGCTGAATGAGACATGCGAGGGCCACGCACAAAACGATTTGCAGGAAGTTGCGAGGGAAGACGCGGTACCAATCGGTAAGGGACTCGCGAACACGAGGTAAATCGGTTTGGATCAGATCCCGCAGGATGCGACGCTGACCGGAGATCCCCTGATCCATCGACAAAGCCCGCGATTGGTCGAATAGCCGCTGAAGTAAATTGGAGGTCCAATACAACGCTGCTTGCAAGGATGCAGCCCGGGTCGCGTGAAGCGTCCACCTTTCCAACGCAAAGACACACCCGATCAACGCAATCAAGCAGAGGGCACATCGCAAGGTACTCCCTCCGGTTGGGAGCCAATCGGTCGATAACCGAATCCAGTTTCCAAGTGTCAGGAGACTTGGAAGTTCGCGAACCGCACCGCCCGGCCCCCCCTCCGCTGCCGTTCCACCCATCCCAAACAGCAACTCGGTGAACCAACCCAAAAGAGCGAGCAGCAACGGGAGTCCGATTGCAGAAAGGGCCCCAAAACCGATCGCCAACCAGCGACTAGTCGGTACCGATTGACCCTCGGCAAGCTTTTTCCAGACGACCTGCATCGTTCACTCTTTTTGTTGTTGGTGCCCTGTCGCAAAAGCTCGCACCGCGCTCGGCCAAGCTCCCTTTCTCGCTCTACTATAGTTGGAACCGCTGAGCCGATGGTAGTCGTCACCACCCTCCCGACTTCTTGTGGGGGCTCGCCAACCTCCTATTGGGGGTCGAGGAAAGTTTGCGAGTCGCGTTGGTTCTAACGATTTTACCAGTCGTAAGGTGCTCTGCTCCAGGATGTTCGGCGCCCCCGCGTCGATTCCAGACCGCATGTTGCGAAAAGTCAACCTAGATTCAAGAAGAGGGATCGTGTTCGCAACGTTGGCACTCATTGGTTGCCATATCGGATGCGAAGAAGCATCGGAGGCTTGCACTTGATTCGAACCACGGTCTCCTTTTTCCGACACAACGCATGCAATCCCTCACACGGCTTCTGATCGCAGATGACGACCGCTGGCTCTTGGAATCGATGGCCGAGTGGCTTCGACAAGAGGGTTTCGCAGTCGAAACGGCATGCACCTGCGCCGAGGCCTCGCAGGCATTCCGCGCCCGCGAATTCGATCTCATGCTTTTCGATGTGCGATTCGACGATGGCGACGGTATCAAGCTGTTGAAGCAGGCGAAGAAGGTGAAGCCTGATGTTCCGATCATCATGATGTCGGGATACGCAGGGCCCGACGCTGCTCGCGACTCCATTGCCGCAGGGGCATTCGAACTCCTTACCAAACCGATCATCGATGACGAATTGCGAACCGCCATCGAACGAGCCTTAAACCAGAAATCCATCGTCGAAGAAAACGCCCGTTTGAAAGCGGAGCTCGATCGTCGATTCGGGCTGGAAAGCGTACTAAGCCACGACCTTCGCATGCTGAAGATCTTCGACACGATCGATCAAGTTGCCGATACGAAGGCTACGGTCCTCATCACGGGTGAAAACGGTACCGGGAAAAGCATGATCGCTCGTGCCATCCATAAAAAATCGACCCGTCGCAAAGCACCGTTCGTGGAAGTTGCTTGCGGAGCCCTGCCTGATAACTTGCTCGAAAGCGAACTGTTTGGACACGTAGCCGGCGCGTTCACCGGCGCGATGGGGAACAAAATAGGGAAATTCCAAGCAGCGGATCGAGGAACGCTCTTCCTGGACGAAATTGGAACAGCCACGCCTGCGCTCCAAATCAAGCTACTACGCGCATTGCAGGAGTTCGAGTTCGAGCCACTGGGGGGTACAGAGACCATCAGCGTCGATACCCGAGTCGTGCTAGCGACAAATGAAAACTTGGAACAAGCCGTTCAAGATGGGAAGTTTCGACAGGATTTGTACTACCGAATTCATGTGATCCATATCGAGCTGCCTGCATTGCGAGAGCGTCGCGATGACATTCCCGTCTTGGCGAACCATTTCTTGCAAATGGCTTGCCGAGAATATGGACGTTCGGTCGATGGATTTTCGAGCGATGCGATGAACCGATTGCTCGAACATTCGTGGCCAGGCAATATTCGAGAGTTGGAGAATGCGGTGCAGCGGGCTGTGCTGCTGACCAAGTCGAGCACGATAGGACGGGATGCATTGCCGACCAGTTTGGGACGTGTTGCCCCCTCCCCTTCGGAAGCGAACTCCGCCTTCCCCGCTCAGCAGCTCGGACCCAGCACATCGACCGGGAGCCTTGGTCTCAGCGACATGCCGACGCCAGCCACTGCACGCCCGGGCACGATAGCAACGTTGAGCGAGGCTCTCGAAGAACCTGAACGGCGGATCATTCGCGCCGCGCTCGAGGCCAACCACTGGAACCGCAATGTCACCGCCGATCTGCTTGGGATCAATCGCACGACACTCTATAAGAAAATGAAAAAACTCGGAATCGACGAATCCCCCGTTCGCTAATGAACTCGCCGTCCCGCGACGGCGTGGAGGTGAGGATGGAGTGCGGGTGAGCGGAAAAAACTCCATCGATCTTCGAAATGTCGATCTCAACTCCGTTGCCCCGACCTGCGAATGCAATTGGCACCTTCAAGGGAGTTGCTGGGCGATCCAATCCAGAAAACGGGCGGCTGCCTCTTGTTGTCGAGTCGTTCGGTTCTCCCAATCCTCGGAGCCATTCGGGGGTGGAGCAGTCAGTCGAACTCCCAGATCGCCGGACACACCGCTTCGCAAGCGAATGGCGAGATAAACCGCACCATCAAGGTCTGGGGGGGCACCTGGCCCCAAATGCCCGGTGACCGCGGCGGCGACAGTCGCGCGCGGTGTATGCGTCAGCATAGCCAATGCAAGTTGTTCGCTAGCCCACGGGCTGACGGGACCACGATCCGGATCGGCCAAACCCGATGGCTCGATTCCCAGCCAAGCCGTTTTGCTCTCCGTCTGGTAGACGACCTGGGAGCCGCAAAAAAACTCGGAGATTCCAGGTATTCTTCCCAGTTCCGCGGCTGCCAAGCCTGATGTACAACTCTCCGCTAGAGCGAGTTGATGCCCGGAGCTACGCAGCTTGTTTCGAATCTTCAATAGAGTATGAACCGGTAGGGTGGAATACAATGGAGTGTTCACACATGAGCCCTTACGCGAAACTGCATCGCAAAACGATCCCGACGAACAACATGATTCAACATCGAAGTGATAACACAAGCCGATTGATGACGCGAGCGAGGCCGATCGCAGGGACGGCCATGCCATCCTTTTGCTTTGAAACCATCGCAGAAATGGCTCGATACGCGGCTCATATCGTCGCAGGGCTGGTTCGAGAGCGAGCCGCGTTGGGTCAAAAAACGGTTATCGGCATGCCGGCCGGCTCGACTCCTTTGACAACGCTGCGCGAGATCATCCGGTTGCATCGCGACGAGGGTCTCGACCTTTCGAGCGTGGAACTCTTTCTGCTCGACGAGTACTATGGTCTACCTGTTGACAGCCCACAGAGCCACAAATTGTGGCTCGAAACTCAACTGCTGCAGCACGTCAACATTCCAGCCGACCAAGTTCACGTGCTCGACGGACAGCTGCACCAAAATGATATCGATCTGCACTGCCGACGTTACGATGAGGCGATTCAGCACGCAGGCGGGTTCGATCTTGTATTGCTCGGAATCGGGATCAACGGTCATATCGGCTACAACGAACCCTTTTCGGTCAAACGCAGCCGAACAAGACTCTGCACCTTGGACCCGATCACCCGCCGCGGTGTAGCAAGCGACTTCTTCGGCGAAGAAAATGTACCGACGCAAGCCTTGACAGTCGGTCTCAGCGGAATCTTGGCAGCGCGACGAATCCTGCTGCTGGCCATCGGCGAGCACAAGGCGAAGATCGTTGTGGAAGCGCTCGAACGACCGATCAATGACCGGGTTCCCGCTTCTTATTTGCAGGAGCATGGGGACGTACGCGTGTTGCTAGACGGTCCTGCAGCATCGCTTCTCAAGGGGGCGTCGACCCCATGGCTTCTCGGAAATGTCACTTGGGACGACGAATTGATCAAACGAGCCACCCTGTGGCTTTGCAATCAGACGGGGAAAGCGTTGTTGAAACTCGATGCCGACGATTTTCGTGCCCACGACCTCCACCAACTGCTGCGGCATCATGGACCTGCGGAACTGATCGCGCAGAAGGTATTCCGGTGGATGCTCGATACCATCGATTACCACCCCGCTGGAAATAGCTCCAAGAAAGCCCTGTGCTTCAGCCCTCACCCCGATGACGACGTGATCAGCATGGGTGGGACGCTGATCCGATTGATCGAAGATGGACACGACGTTCATATCGCCTACATGACCAGCGGAAACATCGCCGTCTTTGATCACGACGCGCGGCGCGTCGCGGAATTGGTGGCAGACTACAACCAAATTTTCGAAATCGATCGAGAGCGATCCTCGCATCTGGCGGAGGATGTGAGGCAGTCGATCGATAACAAACGGCCTGGACATCCAGACCCAGAAACCATCCTCAAAATCAAAGGATTGATCCGTCAAAACGAAGCGCGTGCAGGAGCGGTCGCAATCGGTTGCAAAGAGACCAACCTCTACTTTTTGGATTTGCCTTTTTATCGCACCGGCACCATTGCAAAGAAGCCGGTGGGGCCTGAGGACATTGCGATCATCGAAGACTTGCTCATCCGAGAAGCGCCCGACCAAATCTACGTCGCCGGCGATCTCGCCGATCCGCACGGTACCCACCGCGTCTGCGCCGAAGCCATTTTTGCAGCCCTCGCAAACATGAAAGAACGGGGAGACAAAGTCCCAGATGTTCTCCTCTACCGAGGCGCCTGGCAAGAATACCCGTTGCATGAAATCGAAATCGCCGTCCCGCTGAGCCCAAGCGATTTGGCCCTCAAACGGCAAGCGATCTTTATGCACGAAAGCCAAAAAGACAAAGCGCTCTTCCCCGGCTCGGACCCGCGAGAGTTCTGGCAGCGAGCGGAAGACCGCAATCGGGGAACCGCCGATTCCTACAATCGAATAGGCTTGCCCGAATTTTTTGCCTTGGAGGCTTTCGCCCGCTGGAAGGGAAATCCCATCTAAAGAACCACCCCCTTGGGGTGCACCGCGCCATTCGGGGGGGTAGCACTAGTGGAACCGGCAACTGGCCGATAAACTTCTGCCAACTGTCGGACAATCGGCGGTTGGTGAGTGGTACCCATTGGATTGCAACGCGGGAAGTTTTAGTTCCATGAGAGTTTTGGTCGTCGGGAGTGGTGGTCGGGAACACGCCTTGGCTTGGAAAATCAGCCAAAGTCCACGCGTCACCCGCCTTTGGGTCGCCCCCGGAAACGCAGGTACGGCTTTGGAGGCCGAAAACGTTCCCATCGCCGCGGATGATATTGCCGGCCTGGTCGCCTTCGCCAAAAAAGAAAGTGTGGACTTGGTCGTGGTCGGCCCCGAAGTCCCCCTCACCCTCGGCTTGGTCGACGAGTTGGCCAAGGTCAAGATCCGAGCCTTCGGTCCGAGCAAGGCCGCTGCCCAACTCGAAGGAAGCAAAGTCTTCTGCAAACTCTTGCTGCGACAAGCGGACGTTCCGACCGCGGACTATCAAGCGTTTCGGGATGCCGACAGCGCCATGCGCTACATCAAAGCCCGCTATCCCAACGAACGAGACAAAGCTTCCGTCGTGATCAAAGCGGATGGTCTGGCCAGCGGAAAAGGGGTCATCGTCTGCTCCTATCGCGATGAAGCCCTGGAAGCCATCGACCGCATCGGACGAAAGAATGAATTCGGACGGGCTGGCTCGCAGATGATCATCGAGGAGCGGCTCGAAGGACCTGAGGCCAGCGTGCTGGCGATCACCGACGGGAAAACGATTCTCACCCTGCCCAGCGCCCAGGATCACAAGGCTGCTTACGATGGAGACAAGGGTCCCAACACAGGTGGCATGGGAGCTTACTCGCCCACCCCTGTCGTCAGCGACGATTTGTTCGAAACGATCGAAGACAAGATTCTCGTACCGACCATCCATACGATGAAACGGAATCGCAAGCCGTTTCGTGGGGTCCTTTACGCCGGTCTGATGTTGACCCAGGCAGGACCGAAAGTGCTGGAGTACAACGTGCGATTCGGAGACCCCGAATGCCAGCCGCTCCTGATGCGGCTCCAGAGCGACTTGCTCGATATCCTCGAAGCAACCGTCGATGGTCGATTGGACGAGATCGATCCCCCCGTATGGGACCCCCGTCCTGCGATTTGCGTCGTCGTCGCCAGCCAAGGCTATCCTGGAGCCTACGAAAATGGCCGACCTATTACCGGTCTAGAGAAGGCAGCTGACCTTCCCGATGTGAAGGTTTTCCACGCGGGAACCAAGCTCGTGGACGGTACCGTGGTAACCAATGGCGGACGCGTGCTGGGCGTGACCGCTTTGGGCGCGAATCTATCGGCAGCTAAACTCAATGCCTACACCGCGGTTCAAGCCGTTCGCTGGCCCGGCGCCTGGTGTCGCAAAGATATCAGCGACAAAGCGGCCGCCTACTTGGCAGCCTCCGCTACCGAGAGCTAGCGGGCTGAATGCGAGCAGTTCGAAGGACGTTGAAACTCGCCTAATACGGCATCTCATCATCGTCCATGTCGCCATCGCCGTCCCCATCTCCATCCCCTTCGTCGTCCTCATCGAGAATCTCGTCTGCGGAAGCTCGATAGCCTTGGAAGGCGACTCCAGGCCGATCATGCAATGGCTCCTCGTCCGGGGTCACATCCATAATTTCGGGTTCGATCGAATAGCACTGTCGCTGCGCTTCCAACGCAAGTGCAGCCGCTTGTTCGGAGTCGTCCGCCAGAACACCCCAGTGAGCTACATAACCGGTCCAATCCCCTTGTTCAGGCAAACAGCCAGGGAACGATTCCCATTGATCGTCTAATGGTTGTAGAACACTGACATGGAACAGCTGCAAGTCGCGTGGCTTCTCATGCGCTCGTCGCTCTGCGAAATAGTCCTCCGGCGTCATACCGCACTGCAACAGCCGTGTCTCGACGTGCTGCTGAAGATCGCGAGCATGCGGAATAAGTTTGGCAGCCCGCCACAGGCGATCCATGGCCGAGGAAATTCCCCCGTGGGTCAGAGCGTCCGAGGAGACGAGCGATCGGGACAGCCCATGGGTAATGGAATGGCGAGCGCGTACGAAGTTCCCAAGCATGGCATACGCCTCCGCTTGGATGGCATCGATGTGAACGCCGATTCCTTCGAACTCCTTGATCTCTTTTTCGATCGCCTCGAGCGCTTCGTCAGGTTTCTTCAATTCCAATAGCCCGATGGCCAGGTAGTAGTAGCACCATGGCACAGGCGGAAAACGTTCTAGCAGCGTCTTCAGATAACTGACTTGTAGCTCGTGCATGCTCAAAGCGTGCGCCCGCATTGCCGCTTCAAAGAACAACTCCGGACTACTTCCCCCTTCTCGGATGCAGAGGTCGAGCACATAGTGAGCGTCGCTATTGCGTTCGGTGTTCATGTAGATGCGTGCTAAAGCCAACGCGGCATCCTCGCGCGAGCGGTCCAGTTTGAAAGCTCTGGCGTAACAACGTTCGGCCTCGCCCGCGTTATCGATGTATTCAAAGATCTCCCCAGCGCGATAATTGTTGTTCACGCTGTTCGAATCCAATTGTAATGACTTGCGAACCAACTGATCCAAGCGTTCGCTCTCGATAACTGCGGGAGGTAGTTCTTCGGTCAAGTTGGCAAAATCCAGATTCGAAAACTGCTCAAAGCGCTCCGCTGCATTCACCGCCATCCCCAGCCGGGCCAAAAGAGATATCAAGTAACCCGTTTCTTGGAACCCAGAAACCAATCCGTTGGCCCACGTCCATATGGCTCGATAATCGCTCCCTGGACTGATCAAGTAGATCATGAAATAGAGGGCACGCCCTATATCCTCGGGGTGACTCCAGTCCCGATTCTGACTAAGCAATAATTCAGATCGAAACGCCTCGATGTCCATATCCTCCGCCGAAGTATCTCGGGCCGCTTGGAGTCGTTTTGCAAAGTCCTCCAACCATTTGAAGAGGGGAGTATCGGACGAAATAGGGTAGTATCCGGCCGGAACCTTTTCCGTCTCCGGCTCGCTCCCGCTCGTTGACAATCCATCGCTCGCGTCTGTATGCTCGTCGGCCACTGCAGCCAAGGGCGTTGGAGTCGGTGACCGATTCTTTTTTAATACGGTACCAATCGGAGTGATGTCGTATTGGGAATCCAGGATCTGCGTGAGCCGCCGCACAGAATGCCAGTCATTGGACTTCGTCGCTGCCGCCTCCAACGGTGCAGCGATTCGTTTCGCCGATTCCCAGTCTCCTTTGAGTCGTTTGATCGCGACAAGGCGAATGCCCGTCTCCAACCACTTCGACGTCGCATGCGTTTGTTTGAGCGAGCGAATCCAAGGTGTAAGCATCTGTTCGGCTTCCGACCACGAACCGTTCATCGCGTGCTGAAGCGCGGTCAAGCAATCGACATCGAGATCGTACTCGGGGCATTCATCTCGCGGAGGAAGCTGCCCGAAAGCCTGTTCCACGCGTTCGTCGAGGGAGAGCCCTTCGAGGGTGTCGAGGGTTTGGAGTTCGAAGGCGACCGAGGCTTTCGCTCCAAGTGGATCGTTGACCGTACTCAGACCGGCGAGCTCCCACGCTTTGTCGAGGCGCTGTCGGGCACTGTCATGCTGGCCATCGAACATATCGAGCGTCGCCAGCTTGAGAATCGCCAGCCATCGACGGTCCCCTCGATCGGAGAAATCTCCGTCCTGCTTGAGAACTTGATTGCAGTGATACCGAGCTAACTCGTAGTCGTCGGCCGCTTTATGAATGTCGCATGCATATTCCCGAAAGCATCCGATGCAGGATAGTTTGCCGATCCGCCGGCAAACATCCATACCGCCGGTGAGACACTCCTGCATCCCCTCGGAGTTAAAGCCTTCGATTTCACCGGTCGCTTCTGCCAGGACCTCGTAGGCGCAGGCGCACATGGCGTACTTCAGCCCTTCGTATTCGTTGAGCTCCAGCTCGGGTTCGATCTTTCGGGCCTGCTCTTCGTTTTCAAATATTGCGATTAACTCGATCGCCCGTTCGCGAACCATTTCAAACTGCAAACGACGCTGCGCCAAATTCATCTGAAAGAAGGTCGCAATGACGTAGTAGAGCAAGCTGCATTCGGATTTGGCGCGATGCCTTAGCTCCCCGTAGAGGAGAAAGGCAGACTCGCAAAACGACCGCTCCATAAGCTCGCCGGCCCTTTGGCTCATTCCAGCAAGCTCCTGCGCGATGGCTTCCTGTTCCTTTTTGGGCTGTTTCGCCAATTTTCACTCCGATTCCTACGCGTTTGCATCCCTTGCAAGCCCCCCATCTCGGCCAGTGGGCCACCTCGTCGTGTGGGGGACGGCCTCCGAGAATTGTAGCGAAAAAAAGGAGCTCGGTCCCGAATCCCCTCCCTCCCATCTCGTTTCGCACCCCCGCCGGCTTCGAGTTTCGGAAAGATTCCGCTATAACATGTCCCCTTCGAAGCTCTCCACACTTCCCGATCGGCACCTTCGCAAGAGGAACGGTCCCCCCTCACACGGGGAGAACAGGGAGGGGATGGCTCGATGGGTGCGAGTACACGGGGTGTGCGTACAAGGGCGGTTTAGCCTGCGTGCGCACGATTCGTTTGTAGTGCGTGCGCTTGGTTAGTTTGGTGTGCACGTGCACGGTCTTTGCGGTTTGCATTGGCACGGTAGTTTTTCCCTCTCTTGCGGCGTTCGATCATGACAGACAAAAAGTTTCGGGTTGCGATGGTCGGTTTGGGTTTCGGGGCGGAGTTTATCCCCATTTACCAGCGCCATCCCAATGCGGAGGTCGTTGCCATTTGCCGGCGAAATGAAAAAGAACTTCATGCGACAGGAGACCGATTCGGAATCGCGAGTCGCTACCAAGAATTCGAGAAGGTGCTCGCCGATCCCAATATCGACTTTGTCCATATCAACTCTCCGATCCCCGACCACGCTTGGATGAGTATCGAAGCTCTCCGAGCCGGCAAGCATGTCATGTGCACGGTCCCGATGGCAACCACCATCGAGGACTGCGACAAGGTTTGCCAAGCGGTGGCCGATACCGGACTGAAATACATGATGGCGGAGACCGTTGTGTATAGTCGCGAATTTCTGTTCCTCAAAGAGCTGTATGAACGAGGCGAATTGGGGAAGATCCAATACATGGCAGCGAGCCACCCGCAAGATATGGATGGTTGGCCTGAGTATTGGGAACGAATGATCCCGATGCATTACGCGACGCACGTGGTCTCTCCGGTGCTCGGTCTGGTAAATGGTAGCGCCGAGTACGTGTCATGCTTCGGGTCCGGGACCATTCGCGACGAGTTGGCCAAAAAATCTGGCAATCGATTCGCCGTCGAAAGTTGCCATATCAAGATCAAGGACAGCGATGTCGCAGCCCACATCTGGCGGTTCCTGTTCGATACCGCCCGACAATACCGTGAAAGCTTCGACGTCTATGGTACGAAAAAGAGTTTCGAATGGTCGCTCGTCGAGGGCCAGCCCCACGTGATACATACGGCCAAACTCCCCGAACACGAAATCCCCATGTTGGTGGAAGTCCCCGATTACGCACATTTGCTCCCAGAACCGATTCGCATGTTCACGCAGTCGATTCAAGACGCCGATCACCTTTCGTTTATCCAAGGGGGTGGACACGGTGGTTCGCACCCTCACTTGGTGCACGAGTTTGTTTCGGCTTTGTGCGAAGATCGCGACCCTTGGCCCAATGCGATCACCAGCGCGAACTGGACCTGTGTTGGTATTTGCGCCCACCAGAGCGCACTGGAGGGGGGCAAGATCGTTCCGCTCCCCGCATTCACCTTGGCTCAATAATCGGCGCAATCGGATATGCAACAAACGGTCTTCCACCATCGGTTCCCGAACGGGCTCGTTCTGCTTGGAGAGCCGATGCCTTGGCTGGAATCGGTCGCCTTTACCCTGCTCACTCCCGTCGGAACGGCGCACGAGCCCACAGGACGGGAAGGGCTGGCGGGACTTACTTTGGAAATGATGCAGCGTGGCGCAGGGGACTTCGATTCCCGCGCGATCGTCGAGGAATTGGATTTCCTCGGAGTCGAACGATCCAGTTCGGTGACCACGTTCCACACATCGATCAGCATGGCGTCGATGGCGAGCGTTTTCGAGCCGACTCTTCGCATCGCGGTTTCCATGTTGCGGACCCCCCATTTTCCAGATGATGAACTGGAAGAAGCGAGGCAGTCGTGTCTGCTCGAACTCGCGTCGATCGAAGATGACCCGGCCCAAAAGTGTTTCAAAGAACTAAAACGTATTCGCTTCGGGGAAACCTACGGCCGTTCCTCACTCGGAACCGAAGAGGGGCTCACCGCCATCGACATGGACGACTGCCGTTCATTTTGGGAGCAAGGCGTGACATCGCACGGGGCGATCCTGAGCGTCGCGGGCAATTTCGAATGGGAAAAGCTCATCCCGCTCGTGGAAAAACTGCTTGGAGACTGGGACGCTGGCCAATCGCCGAAACCTCCAAACGTGGTCACCATTCCGCAGATCAAACATATCTACCACGACAGCCAGCAGACACACATTGCACTGGCCTATGATTCGGTTCCTTATCAGCATCCAGAATACTATCGCGGTCGAGGTTTGGTGGGCATTCTAAGCGACGGAATGAGTTCGCGATTGTTTATCGAAGTGCGAGAGAAACGCGGGCTCGTTTATGCAGTTTCCGCCTCGGTGCACTCGCTTGATCGGTGCGGTAGTGTCCTATGTTACGCAGGAACGACAGCTCCGCGAGCGCAAGAAACACTAGAAGTAACACTGCAAACGATTCAATCGCTCGCCAACGGTATCGAACCCGATGAACTTTCCAGATTGAAGTCCCGTGTCCGCACCTCGCTCGTGATGGAACAGGAGAGCAGCAGTTCTCGCAGCTCTCAAATGGCCTACGACTGGATTTACCTGGGGCGCGTTCCGACGCGTCAGGAAGTGCTCGCAGAGGTCGAGAAATTGACTTGCGAAAACATGGTCGAGTTTTTCCGTAACCACCCACCGAGCAATTGGACGATGGTCACCATCGGCCCCGAGCCCATCGCATTTCCCTCTGGAGCAATCGCAGATGCAGTTTCGTAGCGAAACGCTGGACAATGGCCTAGAAATTATCGCCGAGGTGAATCCCTCTGCGTTCAGTTTGGCTCTTGGATATTTCGTCAAAACGGGCTCGCGTGATGAGTCCCCGGAATTGGCCGGGGTCAGCCACTTTCTCGAACATATGATGTTCAAAGGAACTGCTAGACGAACTTCCGTGGAAGTCAATCGAGAGTTGGATGACCTCGGTTCGCAATCCAACGCGTATACGAGCGAGGAACAGACCGTTTATTACATGAGCGTTCTCCCGGAGAACCAAGCGCATGCGATCGACCTTCTAAGCGATATGATGCGTCCCTCGCTCCACGACGAAGATTTCCAGATGGAGCGACAGGTTATCATCGAAGAGATTGCGATGTACGATGACCAACCGCCCTATGGTGGGATGGAGCTCGCGATGGAAGAATTCTTCGTCGACCACCCTCTCGCCCGCCGGGTACTAGGAACGCGAGAGACGGTCGGTGCGATGGACACCGATGCCATGCGTGCGTACCATCGCGCACGCTATGCCCCAAATAACTTGACCTTGGTCGCCGCGGGTGCCGTTGATTTTGAGGCATTGGTCGCCGACGCGAAACGCTTGACCCAACACTGGGTTCCATCTGACGCGACGCGACTGCTGTTGAAACCGGCTCCTCGCGAGAAGGAATCGACTTTGGTGCATCCACCTGCTACGCAGACATACACGTTGCAATACACGACAGGGGCGGGTTACAACGATTCAGCTCGCTACACGTATCGCATCCTGAGTTCGATCCTAGGCGATGACACCGGTAGCCGACTCTTCTGGGAATTGGTGGACAACGGATTGGCCGAATCGGCGGTTAACTTCACCCAAGAATTCGAAGAGTGCGGGCTGTTTTGCACCTACATGGCATGCACGCCCGAGGCGAGACGATCCAATTGGGACAAAGTCGAAGAGGTACTTCGAAACGGCCGGACCAAACCCATTCAAGATCGTGAAGTGGAACTGGCGAAAAACAAGATCTGCTCCGGCATGATTTTGAGCTCCGAGCGTCCAGGAAATCGACTCTTCACCATAGGAAACGCCTGGTTGAATCGCGAGAAGTACGAGACCATCGCGCAATCGACGCAGAACTACCAGCGAGTCACCAAAGACGAACTTCAAGCTGCCTTTGAAAAACTGGCTGATCGAAAGAGCATCACCGTAAGCGTCGTCCCCGAGGAATAGCTTTCTACTGAGGTTGAGGCGGAACGGCCGGCGCGGGAGCCCCTCCTCCGAACGGATTGGTACCGCCAAATCCTGGCAACTGCAAGTTCTGAAGATTCGGCAATGGGAGTTGAGGAAGGTTTTGCTGAACTCCTTGCTGCATTTGCTGCATGCCTTGCTGAAGGGGAGCCAATTGGTTGGACAAGGGTCCCAGCAACTTGTTCATCCCCTTTTCCATCTGCTTTTGCGCTTCGCTGCGCAATGCGGCACCGCCGATCTGCTGGGCGATCGATGTGAAGGCCGTGTAATCTACCTGAGGACGCTGCACCGTTCCTCGGAGGGGCAGTTGAAGCGATTGGCCGGCAAGCGATTGCAATGCGGGAGTCTTGTCAATCCAGTCTTTCTGAATAGGAACCGACGCGACGAGATCGAGCGAGCCATCGATGCCAACGGTACCACTCGTTTGTACCACGACATCGCCCGCTTGGATTTGCATGTTCTGGTGCGATACGCGTCCTTGTTGAACGTTAAAACCGACCGTCTGGGTGGGCATATGCAACCAAGTCGTCGCTGCCCCCCCTCCATCCTGCGCGCCGAGCCCCTTGCGTAGATTTCGAATCTGCTGAACCAGCGCGAGGAGCTGATCGGCCAAGGGCCCGGGTCCAACGTTGGCGCCGTGGATCGTGAGTTGACCTTTGACCGTTTGCTTGGGGAGATCGGTCGGCATGATCACAGCCTCGTCGATTTTCAAACTCAAGTTCCCTTGCACGCTCGTGACCTCTGCCAACAGCGGTGCAACATACTTGAGCCACCCCTGACACATCTGCGGTGAGATAGCGACGTTATCGATTACCGTCTCGGGCGCTTGAACGATCGCGATGGGATTCGATGCCAAATTGCCGTCGAGATTCCAACGCAGCGTTCCCTGCGATACGGGTATTTCGGCCTTGGTAAGCAAATGCCCATTCTCGATCTTGAGCGGCACGTCTGCTTTACCGATGGGAATACCGATCACACTCGCGCTATCCCAACCGATGTTCGAAGTAGCTTGGAGTGCATCGGACCAACTCGCATTGGCGCTGCCGGACGTCCACGATACCTCAAGTGGCTGCGTTCGTTGCCCGGCGACGACCAGATAGCTACCGGTCCATGGCTTCAGCTTCTCCGCAACACGCGCTGCATCGTAGGTGACATTTCCTTTGGAGAGAAACTCCATCTTTTCCTTGGAGGAGGTCAACACGGCATTTCCGCCATAGGCAAACCATTCGGTCTGCAATTGCGAATCGTTGAGGTCTAGTTTCCCTGTGGTCAGATCGTAGCGACCGGAAGCGATCGCTTTTGCCTGCGGCTCTTCCCAAAGAATGGTCGTCGCAGGCGCGGTCGTTCCCCCCGTGCTTACCAATTTGGTCGTGGGATCCACCGGTTTTTGAATGGCTTTGATGTTCAACGCATCGACTCCGAGAGCCCAAACGATTTGGCTAGGATCCAATTGCCACTTCAGCTGCCCTGTGACATCACCGTCGACCGAAGTCGATGCCACCTCTCCTGACTGCAATGCGACCAGGAGCTGTTGGGGATTGATCCGGAATCCTGCTTGCCCAACACGTGTTCCCGCCTGAGCGCCGGCTTCGTCTTTTGCCTGCAACGCAAAGGAGAGAGACTGAAGGAGTAGATTGTCGACTTGCAGACGCGAGATGTCCTTCGTACTAATTCTTCCTTGAAACTGCCCGACGACTTGAGGTTCCGCAAACCGAGTTTCCCCGGATTGGACGTAGAACTTGGTCGCACTAAATTTGGCCAGTGATATTTCGGCATGCGAGGCATCGACGACGCCTTTCGCTTCCAATTCGCACTGTCCGCCAAGATCGAGCCCCAGATCCAGGCCCGCAAACATTTTGGCGCGGCGCTGCCAGCCGGCCAGGTCCCCTGTCAGTTTCCATTGCATCCCGGCGGGTGGCAATTGAGCCATTCCCGGGGTCGACGGAACGAGCGAAACCGGCTCTTGAATCGATGCCGATAACAACTCCGTATTTGCTTTGAGTTGCACCGAAGAGCGATCGATCTGGATCAAGCTTCCTTTGTCGAGACGAGCGACCAATTGCATTTCCCCTTCCCAGGCGGGCTCGTTCAATTGCCCAAACTGGGTCACCATGCGCACCGGGGTGGTCTTCAAGGCTCCGTTGGCGATGAGTCGATTACTTTCGTCCTGTTTCCAAGCGACCTGGCATTCGGCCGCCCCGGCCAAACTCTGAACGGGGAGCGCAAACCACTTGGAGAGTCGCTGCTGCATCTTTGCCAAGTCAAAACTCCCCGCGAGTTGTCCTTGCACCAAATCTCCTTGCCCTTGGATATTGCAAAACTCCGCTTTGCAATCGGCTTTAAAGCTGGGCTGCCCACCGGCAATCGGACGCACATCGAGCGTCGCGTTCAACGCTTCGTCCCAACGCATACTCGTACCGTTCATAATGGCTTCGAGTCCACCTAATTTGATCTGCATATTGCTATCCGGCGGGACAGTCGCATCGATCACCGAACGCTTTTGGGATGCAACCAATGTCGCCTCGCCGCGGACCAATTCGACTTGATCCTGCATGGGTAGCAGATCGGGGGCAACCTGAATGACCCTCGCCAGATCGATCGATCCATTTAGTTCGTAGTCCGCATTCATGATCCATGGCTGGGTCAATGTCGGGACGTTGGGTACCAGGGGCAAATCGAGGATCGCTTTCAAAGTTCCTATGTCCGAAGCCAACTGCAGGCCATCGGTCTTGATCCGGTCCTGTCCTTTGTTCACGGTTCCTGCCAAACGGATCTGTTGCAGCGCTGCGCCTCGAGGTCCCACCAGGGTCGGTGCATGCACTTGCAATGAATCGATCTGAGCCGTGTGGATTTGAGCTAAGACCTGTTGCTGATTGTGCAATTCGATGTCGGCTTGCACCGTCGCCAATCCAGCGATCGATTCGATGGGGATTTCCGGCAGACGGCGTTTGACCAAACTGAACCAATGAAGGGGCAGCCCATTGGTTGCAATCGCCATCTTCAAAGGCATCAAACCATTCGGTTCGGCACCGACGGCAACCATAGGCTGAGCGAGCGGTTGTGTTTGAACGCTGAATTGTCCGCCCATCAATACCACACCGGGGGGAGCATTGGTTTGCTGGATGGTTCCGATCAAGGTCATCGGAGGGATCGGTTGCTCCACCGTAGGGAGTGGGATATCTGCTTGCTTGATCGCCAAATCCCAACTGGTAAGTTCGACACTATCGCGCGCATGAATCACGGCATCGGCGATGCGAATGCGTCCCGTAAAAGCGACTGAACTTGCCCCAGCTCCCGTCGACGCATCGGTTGGTGACTCGGCCGGTTCCAAAAAGGGTTTGAACGCCTTTTCGAGATTCGTAGTTCCCGGCTGAACATCCAGACGCACCGAAGCTCCTCGTACGGTTATCGTCTTTAGGTCAGCATAATTCGTGATCAGATTCCAAAGTGAGAGCTCCGTCTCGATCTCTTCGACCTTTGCTAGCTCAGCTCCTTGGTCATCCGACAATTGAAAACCGCGAATGCGAAAGGGCCGAAACCATCCAGCTTGGATCTCCGCCAAATCGATTCGCATGGGCTCCAGCCCCGCGTATCGGTTGATCATCGAGACAGCCAGTCCCCGGTTCTGGACCAGCATTGGCACACCAAAGAAACCTGCTGATAGAAAGACGATCAGACCGACAATCAGTACCTTGCGGATTCGAAGTCTTCTGCGAGGTTTCTTGCTAAATCCGTTTTCTTTCTCACGTCTCATCTTGCCGACATCCTATCCCAGGGGAACCATACAAAGACGGTATCGCCGGGGATAGTAGTCGAATTCTACAAGAGGGGTCGATAGAGATTTTCGACCGGTTAGACAGCAAAAATCAGTTGTCGAACATACAACCGCTCGCGCATTCCGACCTACCGCATGGTCCCGGTTCTGGAGAGGAGCCTCGTCCACCCGTCGCCATAACCGGTGCACTGACGACGCTCAATTGCTTCGTCATTTCCTTTGCCCCACACTCCGGGCACTCTACCTTGGCGTCGGGCTTCGAAACGAGGAGTTCCGACTGCTTCTTGCAACGCTTGCATTCGTATTCGTAAAGTGGCATGGTGGTCTCCTCGCAGGACTATTGAGCAGCCGCCATTTCCATAGCGGTCTCTCGCTTGAGTTCTTCGATCAGCGGCCAAAGTTCATCGACCCGTTCGTCGAACAAATTGCCGATGAGGATATCGGTGATAAGGTTTTTCTTATCCGGATATCTTCTCACCAGCTTACCGAAATTGAGCCCATCGTAAAACGCCATCACTAAATTGCGCATGCGGTTCATCGCCTTGTTGTACTCGGGCTCCCAGACTCGCAATCGAGCTTCGCTCGGATCGTTGGCCTCCAACGCATCTCCGACAGCTTGAGAGACGACGTCGGCAGACGTCAGCGCCAAGAGAACGCCCGAGGAATAGAGAGGGTCAAGAAACCCGTAGGCGTCCCCGGCCAACACCCAACCGTCTCCCCCACCCTGCTTCGCCTTGTAGGAATACTCTTTCTGAACAAAGTAATCTTTGACGCGTTCCGCACCTTCGATACGAGGCTTTACCCCTGGGCAGCGATCGACCTCTTGGTTGTAGATCACTTCGGGGTCTTTCGAATCCCGGTTTCGGAACAAGTAATCGAAGTTGGCGACCACCCCGACGCTGACAACATCATCGTGCAGAGGGATATACCAAAACCAGCCCTTCTTCTCTTGAGTTTGAATGACGATCGTTCCACCGGCATCCAGTCCAGGTTCCCGCTTGGCTCCCTTCCAATACGTCCAGATCGCGGCCTTTCGCAGCTCTTGGTCCCACACCCGAAGGTTGAATCGGTCGATCAAGAGAGACGACTGCCCACTCGCGTCGATGACCACGGACGCGCGGACCTCCTTCTCCTCTTCCCCTTCGCATCGCACTTTGACGCCGACGACGCGATCCCCCTCGCTCAAGACATCGAGTACGCGCGCCCCCTCGTGGACCGTCACGCCCGATTCTCTCGCATGATGGACCAGCATCTCATCAAATTCACTCCGAAGCACTTGCCAGGTCTGCGATCGCTCATGCGGGTCGTATTCCTCGAACCGAAACGGCTCGGAGAGCTTCCCGTGTTCATTGATAAATTGAACCCCATACTTCTTGGTGAAGTGACTGGCCTTCATCTTGGGGAGCAAGCCGAGTTTGTCCAAAACCGGGTAACAAAAAGGGATTAACGATTCCCCCACATGAAATCGAGGAAAATGATCCCGTTCGTAGACGACGACTTTGAAGCCGCGCTTGGCTAACAACGTTGCCGCTGCAGACCCAGAAGGCCCTCCGCCGATCACGATCACGTCGAACTGGTTTTCGCTTCGAATCATCGTTCACTCCTTAGGTATGTCCAAGATTTCAACTACCAATTGCTTCCCTCAGGCTCATGCGGCTTTCTCGCTTTCGAAAGAAGTTCGCACAGCTGCCGAAGTTCCTTTTGCGACAAATGGCCGATCTGATCGGCGTGCATCGCCTCCAACGGTGCTTCGATTTCTCCAAGGATCTTGTGTCCCTCGGGAGTCAACGAAACCAAAACAGCCCGGCGATCCTCTTGCGACCGCGTTCGCAGGACATAACCGTCCTGCTCCAGCCGATCTAACATGCGAGTGATGTCCGGTGCCCGCGAAACCAACCGGGTCGCTATGGTCAGCGTTGGGACCGACGATTCGGACCCCTGAAGCAGCCGAAGCACGTTGTATTGTTGTGGGGTTAGCCCAAAAGGAGCAAAAAACCGCTCTTCAATGGCCTTGAGGCGATCGTACGTCCTCCAAATGGAGAGGTAAGCCTCTTGGGAGAGCGAATCAAATTTCCGTTTCACTACCATCTCGTCCTGCCACATGCCACTCTCCGTCGGAAGACCCCAATCGGACGACCCCATGCAGTATAGACCTAATTAGTCGTCGAAACAACTATTGTCGAGACAGGAAAAGTCGGAATTGTTTGGGAGTTGCGAGGTTGGGAAAGAGAACCGGGTGGATTCCCAAATTGTGGTGACTTCGCTGATCGGTTACACTTCTCGTCCTGTCATCAGGTGTCCTCCAGTCTGGCCCCGTACTCGGTCCGTTCCTACCCCTTTGTTAGATCGCGTTTCATGGGCCAGCTGCGTTTTCGAGTCCGGAGTGCCGAAAGCTACGACCCGAATATTTGGCAAACGGCCTACGTCTCAGGACTCGAGGGGATCCCATGGTCCAGTCGCAATCGTATCGAAAGCGATTTGTTTATCATCGACCGAACGGTCAATGAGTCGGGCAAGCTCTCGATTGTTTGGCCGACCGAGGAATATGGACCGCTTCTTCTCTCGACCGCATCGCTTCGATGTCAAGAAGCTCCCTATGTGCTGATTCTGGAACTGGCGCGGGGCACGATCCACCGGATCCGAGGCCGAGCATTGGATTGGCAACGGATTGGACTGAAGCTCCCCGATGTGTTCCACCAAAGCATGGAACAAGCCTTGGAGGCGTTCGTCGAAGCCGTGCTCGCTTCGAATGACTTGCACCGTTGCACTCCACTGGCGCAGCGAGCCATCGACCTGACCATCGCAGCGGCAAAACCACTAGGACGAGCCTTCATCTCGCAGTCATTGCAGGCTCGCCATCAATCCGAAAAACAATTGAGCACGCTGTTGGGGGTCAAACTCACTCCTACCCCCGAATGGAGTCTCGATGCTGCCTCTCTTTTGCCCGCGATCAATACCGTCCATCTGTCGATGGAGCAGTGGCAACTGGAAGGAGACAGTCCTCAAGACCGCTACGGTGTTTTGGACCAGCAACTCGCTTGGGCACGCGATCATTCCCTGCGAGTCTTCGCAGGCCCGTTGCTCAACCTCCAACCCCATGCCATCCCCAGATGGCTCTATTTGTTCAACGACTTCGAGTCCCTCTACGATGCGACTTGCAAACATGCGACTCAGGTTGTGGAACGCTACCGCGGGCAAGTCCACTTGTGGACAGCCGCCGCAGGCCTCAACACCCCGAACACGCTCGGCTTGACCGACGAACAGATACTCCATCTCTCCGTCGGCGTAATCCAATCGGTTCGTCGATCGGATCCGAAGACTCCAGTGATCGTGACCATCGATTCGCCATGGGCGGAGTACTTGGGTCAAAAATCGGACGGAATCAGCCCGCTTCACTTCGCCGATGCGTTGGTCCGAGCCGACTTGGGACTCTCTGGGCTAGGCCTGGAGTTGAACCTCAATTACTGGCCTTTTGGCTCCCTTCCCCGCGACTTGATCGACCTTTCGGATTTGATCGACCACTGGAACATTCTCGGCCTCCCGTTACTCGTCCAGCTTTGCACCCCATGCAATGCCAGACCATCCGCTCGGGCTATTTCAAAAGCGTCCGTCGTCTCGGGATGGCAATATCCTGAATCGAATGCGTGGGAAAAGAGATCCATGAAGGACAGCGATTCGGATCGCCCCAAAAACCCATCGAACGGAAACGACGACGCCCCCTGCTGCCGATTGCCACTCAACGGGCTGGAAGCGATCCAGATGCTGCTGGCCAAAACCAACGTGCATGGCATTATCTGGAACCAATTCTCCGATCGAGGAGAGCATGTCTATCCGAACGCTGGCCTGATCGATTCGCAGGGTTGCCGACGAAGTTTGCTGGATGGACTAGCACGCCTTCGACAACTGCACGTGCACTAGTTGGTTGCGTAAGCACTTTCTTTGCGGAATATGAAGAGCCATTGTCTCCCCTCCACGGCATTGTTGCGTGCCACTGAGGGAGTAAGATAGTTTCGGTCACGTTCTCCCTCCACCTTCCTAAGTAATCAAGGTAAACCATGCGACGCTCTCGCTTTCATGTTTTGTTAACGCTCGTAGCGGGGGCCCTCCTGGCACCCCCCGTCATGGCGTTCGATCTTGGGGCAACCCCGCCTAGCGCGTTCCGGGTCCCGGCCGGCTTCCAAGTCGATCTCGTTTACGAAGTTCCCTTGGCCGAACAAGGCTCGTGGGTTTGCTTGACCCCCGACTTAGATGGAAAGATCCTGGCCTCCGATCAGTACGGCAAGATCTACCGAGTCACCCCAGCCCCGGTGGGATCCACCGCCGATAAGACCGTTGTCGAAGCTTTGGATATCGAAATCGGAATGGCCCAAGGGCTTCTCCGGACCAAAGATGGTCTCTACGTCGACGTCAACAACAAAGAGAACGCGGGACTCTATCGATTCCAAGACACCGATGGAGACGGGAAGTTCGAAAAGAAGGACTATCTCATTCCGCTTAACGGTGGTGGGGAACACGGTCCTCATGCCATCATCGAAGGACCCGATGGCCGACTTTATCTTTGCGCCGGTAACCAAACCAAGCTGCCTGAAAAGATCGACGCTTCGCGCGTTCCGAAACATTGGTCCGAGGACCACATGCTGGGGAGAATGCCCGATGCTCGAGGCTTCATGGCAAATGTGCCGGCACCAGGTGGCTTCATCCTGTCGCTGAAACCCGATGGAAGCGATATTGAGCTTCTCTCAACAGGCTTCCGCAATGAGTACGATATCGCCTTCAATCCGCTCGGCGATCTTTTCACCTACGATGCCGACATGGAATGGGACGTCGGCACTCCATGGTATCGCCCCACCCGAGTCAATCATGTGACCAGCGGTTCCGAGTTCGGCTGGCGAAACGGCACAGGCAAGTGGCCTGAGTATTTCGCCGACAGCCTCGGCTCGGTCGCCGATATCGGCTACGGATCCCCGACGGGAATCGTCTTTGGAATCGGTACCAAATTCCCCGCCAAGTTCCAAAACTCTCTGCTCATCAGCGATTGGAGCTTCGGTGTCGTGTACGCAGTGTCGATGACTCCAAAGGATTCCTCCTACGAAGCCAAAGTGGAACCCTTCGTTAGCGCTTCCCCGATGCCGGTTACTGATTTGATTGTTTCGCCGAACGAAGGCTGTATTTACATGTCGGTCGGTGGTCGGAAAGTGCAGTCCGCTCTCTATCGCATTCGCTACACCGGCCCCGAGGATGTTTCACCCGCGAAGTTCCCCGATTCGGCCGACGCTCAAAAAGCTCGCCAAGCCCGTCGAGAGTTGGAATCGATGCACCGCGGTTCCTTTGACTTGGCCAAGGTCCTAGCGCAGGTCGGAAGCCCCGACAGATCGATGCGAACCGCTGCCCGTATCGCATTGGAACACCAAGATCCCAAACTGTGGCGCGACGCGTTGGCAAAGGCCTCGACACCGCAAGCAGCCATCACGCTCGCTGTGGCCCTCTGCCGCAAAGGGGAGAGCTCGGACCAAGCAGCCATTCAGAACAAACTTCTGAGCCTTTCCTGGCAATCCTTGTCCGCCACCGAAAAGCTCGAACTGCTTCGCGCCTACCAACTATCGTTCTTGCGATTAGGCGACGGCAACGCCGATTTCCGCGGCAAGATCGTCCAGCAACTCGATAGCCATTTCCCGGCTGAGGATGGAGATAGCCGACTCGATCGCGAACTAGCGCGTGTCCTGGTCTACCTCGAAGCTCCCAAGATCATCGACCGTTGTGTTGGAAAGATGAGAACCAGCGGCTCGGCGGACGATCAAATCCATTACGCGTTCTGCCTCCGCGAAGCAACCAACGGTTGGAACGAATCCCTGAGAAAGCAATACTTCCAATGGTTCTATGACGTCGCGACCGCTCGCGGGGGTGCATCCTTTGGTGGCTTCATCGAGAATATTCGCCAAGCGGCTATCAAGAAACTTTCCGACGACGAGAAGTCCTCCCTCGGGGAATTGGTGGGAGCTCCTCCTGCCCCCAAAGATCCGCTCGCCGATTTGGAACCCCGAAAACTAGTAAAGCAGTGGACCGTCGACGAACTCGAGAAGACCGCGGACTCCAAACAAAAGGGATTTGACTTTGAACGAGGCAAACAGATGTTTGCTGTAGCGCAATGCTACAAATGCCACAGATTCAACGGGCAAGGGGGCATTCAAGGTCCTGACTTGACCGCATCAGGAGGCCGCTTCAGCACGCACGACATGCTCGTGGCGATCGTGGAACCGAGCAAAGCGATCAGCGATCAATACGAAGCAACCCAGTTCTTGCTCGAAGATGACACCGTCGTAACGGGCCGGGTCGCCAACCTCAATGGGAACAATCTCATGGTATCGACGAACATGCTCGATCCCGCGAACTTTACCAATGTCTCACGCAATAAGATCGTCGAGATGAAGGCGAGCAAAGTATCGATGATGCCCACCGGCCTGCTCGACACGCTCAATCAAGACGAAGTACTCGATCTGCTCGCCTACCTGAAGTCAGGGGGCAATCCGAAGCACGAAGTCTACAAAAAGTAAGACACGTCGCTTCGGCAAATTGCATCGCCAATACCATCGCCCCTCGGCTCGCTTGGAAACGAGGGGCGATTTCTATTAACGGCCAATCATTTCATCCAATTTCTTTCGAACCAATCCACCCCACACGCGATAGCCATCCGAATTTTGATGAAGCATATCCTTCACAAAGTACTCCGGTTTCGGCTGGCCTTCGGAAGTGAGATACGACGATTGGGTTTCTAAAAACGAAACATTCTTGAATTCAGAACTCAACTTCTCCAAAGCACGATTGGCCTGTTCAATACGAGACCAATGCTTGAATCTCGACGGAGTAGCCGTGATGCTGATCAACAACACCGGCGCATCGGGGCGTTCGGATCGAATCGAGTTGATAACGACTTTCGCTAACCGAGCAATTTCCTCGGGAGTCTTGTCCAACTCGCTCCCCGTGATGTCGTTCGCGACAAAGATCGCTGCGGCTTGATATTTCAACCCGCGAATCAATTGAGGTGTGTAAAGAGCGACATCGCAAAATTTCGAACCGCCGTAACCTCGACGGACTGGCTTCCAAGGAGTGATGTCTTGCTCGATGGTATTCCACAGACGAATGCTCGAACTGCCAAGGAACAAGATGGAGTCTTCGCTTCCCTCGGTCGCATTATTCGCCGCCAGCGTCGCTACCTCCTTATCCCACTTCAATGCCCGCTCGACGTACGCTTCCAAGTGATTCGAACGGATATGTTCGGGATCGATCGGTGCACGGAGGGTCTCCGGTGCAATTTTTTGTTCGGTCGGTTTCTTTTCCTGGGGAGCAATTGCGAGCACCGTCGACGCATATGGCATCGATATCGATGAGAGAGTCGCGAGAGATAGTGCGATGGAATGACGAATCCATCGGAGCATGCGGTGCGTTCGTGTTTGGGAGTTGATTTTCATGAAAGGATTCCTTGCGCGATCAGGTGGGAGAGGACTTGCGAAGCGCATTGCTCAGCTGGCGTCTCGGCCGATTTAAGCTCTAAGTCGGGTGCGTCGGGAGCTTCATAGGGGTCCGAAATGCCGGTGAAGTTTATGATTTTTCCTTCGATTGCTTGCTGGTAGAGCCCTTTTGGATCTCTCGCCATGCAGACTTCGAGAGGCGTGTTGACATAGATTTCGATGAAAGAGCCTTTGCCGTTCTGCTTCTCCACCCAGTGCCGGACCAAATCTCGGTCTTTGCGATAGGGGCTCACGAAAGCGGTCAAGCAGATCATCCCTGCATTGGCGAGCAATTCTGTGACGGCGCCCACTCGTCGAATGTTTTCTTCGCGGTCTTGCTGACCGAATCCCAACCCGAATCGTTGAGCGAACTCCTCGCCGTAGACCGGGGCCAATAGGTTGGGTCCGGCGCAAAGTCCGTGCCGGACGTTGTCGCCATCGAGGAGATAACTCCGCGCACCGCGATCGAACAATTGATGGTCAACCAAGTTTGCAATCGTACTTTTTCCGGAACCGCTTAAACCGGTGAACCACAAAACGCAACTCCGATGGCCGTTGCGTTTCTCCCGTTCCACTCGCGATACGGATTGCGAATGCCAGATGACCTGAGGCGTATCGCTCATGGCTAGGCTTTCTACTACTTGGTGAGGGCAGCGACGATTCGGTTCATGACCTCGTGCTCACCCTTGGAAATGGAGGCCCACCCCAGCAGTCCGCCGCTGGCGCTGGCGACTTGTTGAATCTCCTCGACCAAGGTCGCTTTGAGTAGATCGGCCTCTTCCTGATCGAGCGAGGAGACCAAACTCTTGGCGTAGCTTTCCCAGACGCCCAAGAGTTCCGAACCGGGCTTCTTCGCCAGCCACTGATCGAGGAGTTGCATCGCGGCGCTTCCTTCTTCGATGGCGTGCTTGCTCACATTTTCTTCGATCAATTCCCGTTCTGCCTTTTCCAAACGTCCGTCCGCCCAAGCGACGGCGACGAGGGGGAACACCCGAAGGGCTGCAAAAGTCGCTGGAGAAACCCCGAGTTTCGTGAGGGCTCCCAGTACATTTTGGTCTTGGATGCCGGAGATTCGGGCCAAGTGGTTGATCGCTAATTCCGCTTCCACGTCAGCCTTCAGTTCCTCTAATAGTTTTGCATCCAGCGAGCTAAAGAACTGGTTTTCCAGGGCTGATCCGCGTTCTCGCAAAGAATCGCCGTTCGACATCGTTTCGCCTATTCGAAAAGGGTGCGTTAGTAGAAAATGGATAGCCGTTTAGAATATCCGCCGGCAGCGGGCGCGAACACCCCAGAGAAGATTGCCTCTCTAGGAGGAGAGGTCGCGTCGCACTCGGCCTCGGATCGTCCCACGCGGAACCGCTTCGGGATGCCCATTTCGGTTTCACTCTCCCACCCTTCGCAGAAAAATGTCCAGCAAGCCTCCTCGTACCATGTTCCAGAAAATCTGGGACAATCATGTCGTCCACGCCGAACCGGGTAAGCAAGCGATCCTCTACATCGATCTGCACCTTGTCCACGAAGTCACGAGCGCCCAAGCGTTCGAAGGACTTCGGCTGGCCGGGCGAAAAGTCCGACGCCCCGAGCGGACAGTCGCGACGCCCGATCACAATGTTCCCACGAGCAATCGCTCCCTTCCGATCGCCGACCCCATCGCGCGTCAACAGGTCGACACGCTGCGAAATAACTGCCGAGAATTCGGGATCCGACTCTACGACTTGAACGACCACGATCAAGGAATCGTGCACATCATCGGGCCGGAACAGGGCTACACACAACCCGGTATGACCATTGTCTGCGGTGATTCGCACACGGCGACTCACGGGGCTTTCGGCGCGCTGGCATTTGGGATCGGTACCAGCGAAGTCGAACATGTGCTCGCGACCCAGACCCTCCTCCAAACATTGCCCAAAACCTACGAACTCCGAGTCGATGGTTCCCTAGCCCCCGGAGTCACCGCGAAGGATTTGATTCTTTACCTCATCGGAAAACTGACCACCTCCGGCGGGACAGGTTATGTACTCGAGTACACCGGTGAAGTCATTCGCCGCCTCTCGATGGAAGAACGCATGACGGTATGCAATATGTCGATCGAGGCGGGTGCTCGTGCAGGTATGATCGCTCCCGATCAAACCACCTTCGACTACTTGAAGGGACGCCCCTATGCCCCGAAACAATTCGACGCCGCGGTCGAACTTTGGAAGCAACTGCCGAGCGATCCGGGCGCCGTTTACGATCGTGTGGATATCTACCAAGGGTCCGATATCGAACCACAAGTCACGTGGGGAACCAACCCAGGACAAGTCACCTCGATCAATTCGAAGGTTCCGAATCCGGCAGCGTTTGCAGACGATACCGAGCGCAAATCCGCAGCCAATGCATTGGACTACATGGGCTTGAAAGCCGGTATGCCTTTGACCGACGTCACAATCGATCGTGTCTTCATCGGCTCCTGCACCAACGCTCGTATCGAGGATTTGCGCGCTGCAGCCCATGTCGTCAAAGGTTACCGCGTGAGCGACAAAGTCTACGCGATGGTCGTTCCTGGCAGCGGGCAAGTCAAACGGCAAGCGGAAGCGGAGGGTCTCGACCGAGTCTTCAAAGAAGCCGGTTTTGACTGGCGCGAAGCGGGATGCAGCATGTGTTTGGCCATGAACCCCGATCGCTTGGAACCAGGCGAGCGATGCGCATCAACATCCAACCGAAACTTCGAAGGTCGGCAAGGCAAGGGCGGAAGAACCCACTTAGTCTCCCCCGCCATGGCCGCTGCCGCTGCCATCTCGGGTAAATTCACCGACATTCGCGACTGGACTTACAAGTCCTAACCTTACGCTCTTAGTCGCCGCGAATTTCCGATTCCAACCAACCTGTTAAACCGAACTCCCCCATGAAACCATTTACCAAACACACCGGTGTGGTCGCCGCAATGGATCGCGCGAACGTCGACACCGATCAAATCATTCCCAAGCAGTTTCTCAAACGGATCGAACGAAGCGGCTTCGGCCAATTCCTCTTCTTCGACTGGAGATTCCACGAAGATGGCTCACCAAATGCCAACTTCGAATTGAATCTCCCCCGTAATGCTTCTGCGTCCATCCTGGTCGCACGACGCAACTTCGGCAGCGGTTCGTCGCGAGAGCACGCGGTCTGGGCCATCGACGATTACGGCATCCGATGCGTCATCGCTCCTTCGTTCGCGGATATCTTTTACAACAACTGCTTTAAGAACGGTACCCTCCCGATTCAACTGAGCGAAGAACAAGTCGAAGCCTTGTTCCAAAGGCACGCGGCGAATCCGCAATACACGCTTACCGTCGACCTGGAAAACTGCACGGTGAACGATGGAAACGGATTTGAAGCAACGTTCCAGATCGAGCCATTCCGACGCCATTGCTTGCTGCACGGTCTGGACGATATCAGCTTGACGTTGGAAAATGAGAGCATGATCAGCGCATTCGAAGCGGCGCATCCCGCGTTGGCCTAAACCTACCCCCTTCGCGATAACTTGCCATTGGAAGGTGGATTGATGACGCGTCCCGTCCTTCTGTTCTCATCCACCTACGTCGGCTACGATTTTCTGCGTCAGATTCCAAGTTCTCCAATCGACTGGAATCGCTTCGAATTTACACTGGATCCCACGCACCCCCATCTCTTTGGGTGCGTGGTCTACGACGATCTGCCTGGAACTCTTCGGCTTCCATGCCCCAGATCGCATTGCTTGCTAGTGACGGGCGAACCCCCTTCCCTGCGGACCTATCGCCCTCGTTACACGCATCAGTTTGGTGCGATTCGCACGAGCCACACATCGATATCCCATCCCAAAAAATCGCTGGGACATGAGGGGCAGCCGTGGTACTACGGGCTTTGGCCAGGGGACACCCACGGCGATATCCTGCGTTTTGACGAACTTGCACAGCTTCCGCCACCCGCGAAACCCTACCGAATCAGCGTCATTGCCAGCAACAAAACGACCACACCGGATCACCGAGAACGATTGCGTTTCGTTCAGATGCTCCAAGATGCAATGGGCCAGGATCTCCATGTGTTTGGACGAGGCATCCGGTCGATGCAGGACAAATCCGAGGCGATTTATCCCTACGAGTACCATATCGTTCTCGAAAATGACCACTCCGATTACTATGTCTCCGAGAAACTGGTGGATAGCTATCTCGGCTGGGCATTCCCCATCTACTCCGGAAGCCGACACGTGAACGACTTGTTTCCGACCGAATCGTTTCTTCGCATCGATATGTATCGGCCCGAGGAGTCGATCCACCGCATTCGCGATGCGATCAGGAACAATTTGGCGGAGCGTCGCTTCGACGCAATGCGTACGGCGAGAGAGAGCGTGCTGTATCAACACAATCTTTTCGCCATGATTCAACGTCACTTCGCCGAACTTGCTCCGTGGAGCCCACGGGGACGCGGATGTGTGCTTTACCCAAAGAAACAAGCCACCAAACAAATACTGCGTCGGTTCTACGAACGAGGCTTGCTGCTGGACTGACCCCAACGTCGGTGCACGAGCTTGCTATATGGCAAGCCACATGGGGTAACCCTTCGCGACTGCGTTGTGTGGGCGACCAAGCATCAAAAAGAAAGAACACTTGGCTAGGAATTATCACGAAGGATGTGGTGAGAACGACAGATCCGGAGGCAGGAGGCCAAGGCCAAAAAAACTACAGTTTCCCGCAGTAGTCGATGGCGGTCGCGATCTCGGTCTTGAGACGTTTGCGCTCTACAATTCGGTCGACATAGCCATGCTCCAACAGAAACTCGCTCGTCTGGAACCCTTCCGGCAATTCGATTCGAATCGTCGCTTTGATCGTCCTGGGGCCCGCAAACCCGATCAGGGCTTTGGGTTCTGCAAAGATCAAATCACCGAGGCTGGCAAAGCTGGCGGCGACGCCACCCATCGTGGGGTTGGTGAGGACACTAATATATAGCCCGCCATTCGCATGGTACTTCGCGAGCGCCGCGGATACTTTGGCCATCTGCATCAGGGACAGAATCCCTTCGTGCATCCGGGCTCCACCGCCAGACCCGCTCACGATGATCAAAGGAAGCTTCAGTTCGGTGGCACGCTCAATCAGCCGAGTCAAACGCTCCCCCACCACCGATCCCATGCTCCCCATAATGAAGGCCGAATCGGTGATAGCAATCGCAACCCGGCGGGCGCGAATCATCCCAGTCCCGCAAACAGCTGCATCGGTCAACCCCGTGCGGGTTTGCTCATCGACAAGTCGTTGCGCGTAGGTTTTTTTGTCCGAGAAGGAGAGGGGATCTGTCGGCAATACACTCTCATCACAGATCTCGAAGGTATTCTCGTCGAGCAATTGCGAGATGCGATCCCAAGCCGAAACGTACATGTGATAGTTGCACTTGGGGCAAACATTCAAATTCCGTTCTACCTCTTTGCGGTAGATCGTCTCGTTGCACCCGGCGCACTTGATCCAAAGACCTTCAGGTACGCCACGTCGGCTCGCTTGCTTGGATTCGTTCTCTAAAGTGCTCATGTCGCGTATTCAGGCCGAATATAACTGGTGTGCGAGGATGATCCTGCGAGGGCGTTCGAATCGCCCATCGCTGACTGCTGCCCATCGGTTAGCGATCCAGAAACCTGAGAATCGGAATCGACACACTGATGCGTATCTGCGTCGATCAATTCCCAACTCCCGTTATCGCACTCCGACTCCCACATATCGTCGATGTCGGTTTCCATCAATTTGTTCGCTACCAACGTAGCGAGCGGCTCGGAAACGACGACCGCAATTGTCTCATTTGCGTGCTTTTTGCATAGCTTGCTTAGCAATTTTGAAACGCGAGCCTCCGCCTCGTCAATCGTTTCCCCGCCCGGTGGACAGAACGCTCGAGGATTGTCTTGAACCTGGCGGAACAACTTCGGCTGCTGACGCTTCACTTCGTCGATCCGCTTTCCCTCCCAAAGTCCATGGTCCAAATTGGCAAAGCAATCACAGACCTTCCACTTCGCTTTGGAGTGGTCCGCGATCTCCTTGGCAGTCTCCTGCGCGGATTCACAAGGACCGCAATAGACGTGAGCAATAGGCAATCGCTCCAGTTCCGTCGCGACACGTTGGATTTGCTCCAACCCATGCGACGAGAGAGGAATATCCAGACTTCCCTTGATTCGTTCTTGTTCATCGAACACAGTGGCCCCAGGGCGTACCACTACAACATTACACATACAATCAATCCAGAGAGGAACGAAATGCGGCCGCTCATGGGGAGTACGCCGCTTGCAATCGAGTGATCGCTTGGCAGTAGTCCGGCTGCTTGAACAACGCAGACCCCACCACTAGCAAATCGGCCCCAGCAGCAACGCAGGAACCGATTGTTTTTTCATTGACACCACCATCAACTTCCAACAACAAACGATCGCCGTACTGGTCGTGCAACTGCGAGAGCCGCTCCAACGCAATCGGATTGAACGCTTGCCCGCCAAATCCCGCTTGGACACTCATGACCAGAAACAGGTCACAGAATTCCACGAATGGCGTTACAGTCTCCCAGCCAGTCTGCGGATTGATCGCTAGCCCTGCGAGAACTCCGTGTGACTGGATCGACCTTAGCAATCCCTCAGGGTTCGACTCCGCCTCGATGTGAAATGTGATCGCGTCCGCCCCTGCCTCAATAAAAGCATGGGCGTACTGGCTCGGATCAGAAATCATCAAGTGAACATCGAGCGCCAAGTCGGTCACCCGGCGAAGGGCTTCGACGATCGGCATGCCGTACGTAAGATTCGGTACAAAGTGACCGTCCATCACGTCCAAATGCAACACGGCGATCCCGGCCTCTTCCAATTGCCGAACTTCCCGCTCCAAATTGGAGAAGTCGCACATCAGAAGGGATGGCAGGATGGCAGGGCTCGCAGATCGAAACCGATTTCTCGTTTCCGTCGCCTTGCTGGATGGTTCGGACATATAGACCGCTAGATGGTGGTTTGCAGCAAAGCAGGCTAACGCCAGCAATCCATCGCTGCAATACACTCCACAATAAACAAGCTCGCAGTGGTTAGGCAAGGGGCAAAATGCCGATCCCTGCCAGCCAACCCACCAGCTGCCCCACCCAAATCCGTAAGTCCAGAATCAGAGAGGACTTACGCGTCATTAAAAAAACAAATACAGCCAGCAATTTTCCCTCCGAACGCGGTCGGTTTGCCGCGCTCGCGGGAGAGAAACGAAAGGTCCCCGTTTCACGCCCTAGTCCCCTTTCCTTTTCAAGGATTGGGGAATCGCATTAACCGATTCGCTTGAGGACGGTATCCAAGGTTGGCTTGATGGCCGCGGCACTCGCTTTAAGCCCCTGCAACTCCTTAGGCCAAAGATCCAACTCAATCCGCTGCAAAGCACCGGTTCGACCGACGACGGTGGGGACCGAAATCGCAACCTGATCGATTCCGTAGCAAGCCCCGTCTTGCACGGTGGAGACGGGAAGAATGCGGTTCTGGTCGAGTGCAATAGCATCGACGACATCTCGTATCGCAATCCCAACCGCGAAACCAGCCCCACCTTTCTTCGAAAGGCACTCCGCTCCAGATCCTTTCGTCCGGGTGAAGATTTTGTCTGCGAGCACACTGTTCCATCCTGGATACTTTTCCAACGGCAATGAACCGACTGTCGCGCTCGACCAAACAGGAATCATGCTGTCACCATGCTCGCCCAAAATCAATGCCTTGGTCTGCGTCGGTGCCGTGCCCAACGCGTCCGCGATCAATGAGCAGAATCGAATCGTATCGAGTTGCGTTCCCAATCCGATGACTTGCGTTGCCGGGAGCCCCAATCGCTTGGCCGCGACGAAGGTCAAAATGTCGACGGGATTGGAGACAACCAACACAATCGCCGACTTCTTCATTCCTACTTTCTTGATCTCATCCAGAATCCCTACGAACAAATCGGTGTTGCGATTGATCAAATCGAGGCGGGATTCCTCCGGTTTCCGTCGCAAGCCAGCGGTTATGCAAATGATGTCGGAATCAGGAATCTGCTCGTACCCGCCCGAGGTGCATAGTTGATCGGCGACGCTCGGGGTCCCGTGCATCAAATCCAGAGCGTGCCCCGCTGCCAAATTCGCATTGACGTCGATCAAGCAAATTTCGCGGACGACGCCACCGCACTGCAACGCATACGCAGCGCAAGACCCGACCAAGCCGCCACCGCCGATAATGCTGATTTTCATAGTATTTGATTTCGAAACGAACGAAGGATTATTGGGTAAAAGGGAACGCGGCCGAATAGGCTCGCCTGGGCCCCGTGCCCAGAATCGTCCCCGCAGCGATTAACCGTTGAGTTGCTTCAGGACCTGTGCCGTGATGAGCTTGACCAATTGCTCTTGGTCGAGGCCGGCCAATTCCGAACCTTCCGCTGCACCGGAGTTTGCGGCGGCAGCGCGGAGGACAGGAGCTGCTGACGAAACGGCTTGCGTAACCGCTTGCGCGACGTTCGCGGCAGGTGCCATCGGAGGAGGCGATGGGAATGCACGGCGGTCTACACCAGACTCTTTCCATGAGTCGCGGAAAATATCGTTGGCACACACATCGCAGTTCTGGTATTCCGGTGTATTGCGGGGATCTTGCCATCCCCACTTCTGCTTGAGGTCCAGCAGTTCTTTTTCCTCTTTGTAGGTAAAGTACGAAACGTTCCCCAGCTGTTTGGCCAACATCAGGATCCGGCAATACGCATCGAGGATCTCGGTCCACCAATAGGCTTGCTCGACATCCACGCCGTAACTTACTGTTCCGTGATTGGCCAAGATGATAATGTTGGTCTTGGAAACGAACGGCAAAATCGTGTCGGCGAACGCTTGTCCCCCCGGGGTCTCGTACTTGGTGATCGGCACGTCTCCGATGAAGACCTCGACCTCGGGCAGAACGCACTGAGGGATCGGTTCACGGGCGACTGCAAACGCGGTCGCATGGGGTGGATGGCAATGGACCACACTCTTGATATCGGGACGTTGTTTGTAAATTTCCAAATGCAGGAGAGCTTCGCTTGATCGCTTCTTGATTCCCGAGATTTGCTTCCCGGTCATGTCGATCGACGAGATATCTTCGGGCTTCAGAAACCCCTTGCTGTGCATGGTCGGGGTGCACAAGATTTCGTTGTCGCTAATGCGAACCGTGATGTTTCCATCGTTGGCGGCGGCGAACCCTTTGTTGTACAAACGGCGACCGATTTCACAGATATCCTGCTTGATCTTATGTGCGTTGACCATGTTGCTTTGTAGTGGTGACAGGGGATGAATGAGGTTTGGATGAAGTAGACGGGATTAAGATTGGATTCGGATTTCGTCGAGAATCGCAGCGTTGTAAGCGTCGACGGGCTTTTGAGCTGGCTTGAACGCCTGCGCCGCCTCCGCGCCGTCGCTCACTGCGATGATCGAACCTTCGCTTGCACCGAGGTCGTCCCAGACGACGACCAGATCGGGATCTTTGACGGCTCGGCCTAACAAGGTA
Source organism: Pirellula sp. SH-Sr6A (assembly GCF_001610875.1). Classification (NCBI taxonomy): domain Bacteria; kingdom Pseudomonadati; phylum Planctomycetota; class Planctomycetia; order Pirellulales; family Pirellulaceae; genus Pirellula; species Pirellula sp. SH-Sr6A. The sequence goes on from NZ_CP011272.1 coordinate 1,783,266, forward strand.
TCACCATAGGGAACGGTCGCCTTCAACGAAGCACCTTTGAAACTCGGATGAGCACGACTGAGCGTCACCGTTCCTTCGACTAAATAAAGTTGCATTGGTAGGGCCTCTCTAATTGGTCCGTTTCAAATGTTCGAAAACAGTCCTCGCCGCATTGCACACGGCGGGGATCGACCAACCGTGTATCGGCAACACGAGCAAATTGAGCGGGACCTCGCGAAGGGCCCGTGTTACATCGCTCCACTGGGTAACCACCGCTGGGCGTAGCGATTCGATGCGAGCCGCTTGCCATCCGGTCGCATACGCCGACTCGACCCATAGAATGCCTGCTTGATGACCATGACCCAACGATTCCTGGATCGATCGCAGGGCCGCGGCATCATCGGTGGATCTTGCCAATACCTTGGCTTGCTTTGGACAAAGTTGTTTCTCGATGGCAGACATCCATGGGGATGTACCTGCCATCACCAATCGCTGCGGGCGCGAACCCGGCGAAGGAGACGATTCCTGCGAGGACAAAGGCACCGGAATAGCTTGGTGCGTCGCCGACTGGTCGGCACCGCTATCGCGAACGATGGCGATCCCTTTCTCGCGGCAAAGATCCTTCACGGCTGGAGTCAGAATCGAGCGTGGAGGAACCCGAAGCGATGCGATCCCTCCCGTACGACCACGCAAACACTCCGTGCTGATCACCGAATCCATGAGCACCAACTCACGAGCGTCTGCGGAGGGGCTAGCGGCTGGGATCGCAGCGACGCTCGCGACAGGAATCGCAGAAACCGACGAAGACGCGACGCTTCCGGTCCAAGCCTGGAGGGCTTGGCGAACAAGCTTTTCGACTTCGGTCGCAGTGGGTTTCACGGTGTTGGTCTGGAATCTGAAAATGGGTTGAAGGCAGTGGCTGCGAAGCGTGCACTATTCGTCGAGTAGTCCGAGAACGGCCCAACGAATGGGACTGTTCTCCACAGAAAACATTTCCTTGACGGCGCTCCCATCGCTGGTGAGCATGACCAGTTCTCCCGCCCCGGCACCGAACCGATCGACCGCCACCAAGGGGGCACCATCCGGAGATTTGCCATCCGCCGTCAGGGGCTGACAAATCAGAAGCTTGAGATTCTCAAGCGTCCGATGCTTCACGGTCGAAGTTGCATTGCCGAGGACGCGGGCTGCCTGCATCGCGATGTTCCTACTTGGGGTTGCCGAGGATGAACAAATCGTCGATCAATGAGCAACGACGTTCGCGCGTGAACGTCAACGGCGTCGTTACCCCTTCACCGGTTGGCCCGGCAATCGAGAACGACAGGTACCCTTCGCCACCAAGCCCGAGAGCTGCCATGCAGGGTCCGTTTTTGACGAACAAGGTCGTGTCCATAGCTCTCGCCATCTTGGTCATGTTCGACACATTGCGAGAATGGATAATGCTGGTGTGCCGGTAGCCATGTTCGGACTCTTGGGCGAGTGCGACGGCTTCGTCGAAATCTCGGCAGCGAACGAATGGCAGAAACGGCATCATCTGTTCGGTCTGTACAAACGGATGATCCTTCGTCGTTTCTCCAAAGACTACCAGCACGCTGGGATCGATCGTCTTGCCAGCCGCCGCCGCCAACTTGTGAGCGTCTTGACCGAGCAGTTCTTTCTTGGGAGCGAAGTGGACATCGCTCCCTTCTCCGACCTTGGACAACGCGGCATGGGTCAGACGCTCGACTTCCGGTGCATTGAGTCGAACGGCTCCTGCCCGCTCCATGGCGGACATCATGGCGTCGAATACGGAGGCCACCACGAAGACTTGCTTCTCCGCGATGCAAAGGAGGTTGTTGTCAAAGGAAGCTCCATCGATGATGCAGCGTGCCGCGCGATCGAGGTCCGCAGTCTCATCCACGACCACAGGCGGGTTGCCCGGGCCAGCGACGACCGCTCGCTTGCCGCTATTGAGCGCTGCCCTTGCGACGGCAGGACCGCCCGTGACACAGATCAACGCTACACTTCGGTGCTTGAACAGCTGCTGCGCGGTTTCGAGAGTGGGTTCGCAGATCAAGGAGATAAGATTATCAATCCCCAAATCAGCGTGGATGGCTTGATTGAATCGACGTACTCCCTCGGCGGCAACCTTCTTTCCGCTCGGGTGTGGATTCACAACGACGGCATTCCCGGAAGCGATCATACTGACGGCGTTTCCGGTGATCGTAGGCAGGGAGTGAGTGACCGGAGTGATCGCACCAATAACGCCGAACGGAGCATGTTCGATGACCGCCAGACCGTGATCACCGCTGTAGCATTCGGTTTTGAGGAACTCCACACCCGGGGTCTTCTCCCCCAACGTCTGAAGCTTTGCGATCTTATGCTCTAACCGGCCGATCTTGGTCTCGTTCATTTCCATCGTGCCGAGTTCCACCGCATTTTCGATGGAGATCCGTCGGATGTGTTCGATGATCCGGCGACGGTGTTCGATGGGGCGATTGCGCAATTCCTCGAAAGCCGCCCGCGCCGCGCGAACGGCGTCGTCGACTTCCAAGAACAGTCCATAGCGACCATAAGCCGACGATTGGCTCGCAGCCGGGGCGCTCGAGGTGGCAGCAGCCGCGGAGGACTGCCGCACTTGGTTGATCACTTGCTCAACCACCGTACGAATAAGGGTCTCTGAAACTTGCATGGTTTATTGACGTTTGTAAACGTTATTTTTTTCGATATGAACGGTGTCCACAATTCCGATGATCACACAATCAATCGGAAGCTTGTTTGTCTCTGGTGTGAATCTCGCACTGCTTCCCTGCGTGATCAACACCATATCGCCGACTCCTGCTCCCAGCGTGTCGACGGCGATGAAAGTCCGTCCGGTCGTCACCAGTTCGTTACGAGCGCTGGGTTCCAATCGATACGGTTCGACGACGAGCAATTTTTGGCCTACCATCGTGTCCACCTTTTGAGTGGAAACAACTGAGCCTGTCACTTTAGCGACGAACATAGTTGATTCTCAGCTTGTGCTGGTGAAAGTTACTTTTGAATCGCCGCGACCGTTTGACGGGCAACGACAATTTCCTCGTTGGTCGGAATGATCCATAGCTGGACCTTGCCTGCTCCATCGTCAATCCGTCTCTCGGGTGCACCTGTTTGATTTTTTTCTTCGCTGAGGCGAATACCGAAATCGTCCAATCCTTCGCAGATACTGTGCCGAATTCGCTTGCCGTTCTCGCCGATTCCACCGGTGAAGACAATCGCATCGACTCCGCTCATGGCCATCATCATCCCACCCAACTGCCGCCGGATGTCCGCTACATAGACATCGAGAGCTAGACGGGCATCGGCGTTGCCACCCTCCGCGGCTTGCTCCAAATCTCTCACGTCCCCCGACAGTCCGCCGGAGAGCCCGAGCAACCCGGCTTGGGTCGCCAGCTTGTGGAGCAATTGGTCCAAGCTAAGCCCCGTATGTTCCATCATGAGCGGGAGTGCGAACGGGTCCAAATCGCCGACTCGATTGTTCTGTGGCAATCCAGATTGCGGACTCATCCCCATCGTGGTAGCAACACTCTTTCCGGCTTGAATAGCACAGAGGGACGAGCTACCTCCCAAATGGCACGAGACGATTCTCGCGTCCTTACGGCCCAAGAGTTCCGAAGCCCGACCTGCTATGAAACGATGCGATGCACCATGGAACCCCCACTTCCGGATGGGAAGGGCGGCCGCCAAATCGGTCGGAATGGCGTAGCGTTTCCAAGCTTCCGGGATCGTTTGATGGAAGTCGGTTTCGAACGCGGCGACCAAAGGGATCTTCGACATCGAAGCCAACTGCTTCATTGCAGCCATGTACGGAGGATTGTGGGCAGGAGCCACCGAATTCATCTCGTCCATCGCCGACAAAACCGCATCGTCGATGCGGAACACCCCCGAGATTCGACCGCCGTGTACCGCTTTGAAACCGATCGCGCTGATTTCGCTGGCATCTCGGATGCAGCCATTCTGCGGGTCGGTTAACTGAGCAATGCACGCATCCACGGCAACCCCGTGGTTGGGTACGCTCTGCATCATCTCGGCTCGATGCGAGCCGATCTCGACAAAGCAACGACTCTCGGGTGCACCGATACGTTCTACACCACCGCGAGCGAGCTGCCGCTCATCGGTCATGTCGTACAGTCGGTACTTGAAACTTGTCGAACCTAAGTTGGATACGAGAACCTTCATGGCTTTCCAGACACTCCGTTTACCAGGCTTACTTGAAGAATGCAGTCACGAGACCTTCAGCAGGTCGTGGAATAATGTGGCTAGCGACCAATTCGCCCACTTGGGCGGCCGCTGCTGCGCCAGCTTCTACTGCCGCGCGGACGCTGCCAACGTCGCCACTGACAACCGTCGTCACATAGGCGCCGCCGATATCGACTCGCTTCACAATATCGACGCTGGCCGCTTTGGCCATGGCATCGGTGGCTTCAATCAAAGCCAGCAGACCTTTGGTTTCAATCAATCCAATTGCATTTTGCATGTTGCTATCACTCGAGCTTGTAAGTTGTTTCGAAGTTTGTTTGGAATTCGATGTTCGCTTGCGGCTCCGCAAGCTCTTCGATTCGGCAGACATTATTCAGCGGAGCTGGAGGCCGCATTGACCTTCAGCACTTTGTTCAAATCATCGTGTGGTCGTGCAATGACTTGCACACTCATGACTTGACCAACGCGACCAGCCGCAGCCGCGCCCGCATCGGTGGCTGCTTTGACGGCAGCGACGTCGCCACTCACAAAAGCAGAAACCAGCCCGCTACCAACTTTGTCCCAACCTAGGAACTTCACGTTCGCCGCCTTCATCATCGCGTCGGTCGCTTCGACCAAGGCGATAAAGCCTTTGGTCTCGATCATACCGAGCGCTTCGTTGACCTTTGCCATTCGAATTCTCCAAACAAAATAGGGAAACTAGACATAGAACCTGTTAGTGGTCCTGGCACTTGCAAGGACCTTGTTTTCGCAACTCGACCAAGGTGGCGTGATCCAGATCACACGCGTTCCCTTCGTCCGTATCGATATGCACCTCAAGCTTGGCCGCTTTGTCCTCGCGAACAAGCAAATCCTCGAAGACGACCGAACACTGAGGTGATTTCACCACGAGTGACATAAAGTCCCCGTTTTTGACTCCGTAATGCGCGCAATCCGATGGCCCCATGTGCACGTGCCGGGCCGCTCGAATCACCCCCTCCGTCAGCTCAACCGCACCCGCGGGCCCAACCAGCACACAACCCGGTGTCCCAGCGATATCACCGCTGTGCCGGACCGGGGCATCAATGCCAAGGGAGATCGCATCGGTGTACGCCAATTCGACTTGACTCGCTTTGCGGGTGGGACCGAGAACGCGAACATTCGGAAGCATCCGACGCCGAGGTCCCACAATCATGACTTGCTCCGCCGCCGCATAAAAACCATCCTGATAAAGCCCCTTCTCCGGCGTCAGCTTCTTTCCTTTACCAAACAACTTCTCCACATGCTCGTCGGTCAAGTGGACGTGACGGGCCGATATGCTTACGACCAAATTTGGTTTGCTGCTCGCGCCCGCTACGCCACCCAACGCTTGGGCAACGGCACTGCGAACCAGCGACTCGATGTGGGATGGATCGATATTCATTGCGCTTGCCATATTCAATGTGCTTTATGAAGCGGAATTTTTGCTAAGGGAAAGTCGTTCGGACACGACCGTGGACGCGGATACGGGATGGCTGTCTCGAGCCTCCAACGACGACTCCTCCGTGACGCTCGGCTCCGCCAGATGGAGAACAACCTTGGATTCATTCGCGAGCCGACGCCAGGATTCGCCAAGACTGTCATCCGAAACCAATGTGTGCACCTGAGACCAATCGCACAATCGAGCGAGACTGGAGCGACCGAATTTCGTGCTGTCTGCGATGACCAATACCTGATCAGCGCATTGCATCATCATCCGCTCGGTTTCAACCAAAAGCATGTTGCTGTTGTAAAAGCCCTTGGGATTGATCCCCGCAACACTCAGAAATGCTTTCTGAACGTTCAACGATCGAAGCATCTCGTTGGCATAACTCCCCAACGTCACCCCGGTCTTGTGATGCACCGCGCCCCCAAGCAATACCAACTCGACGGTATCGCTCGATGCGAACAAATTGGCGACGGGCAAGGAATTGGTGACGATCTGCAACGGTCGACCCACCAATTGCCTCGCTAACTCGTAGGTCGTACTCCCACCATCCAGCAGCACCGTCTCGTGGTCCTCGATCAAAGAAGCAGCCGCAATCGCGATGGACCTCTTCTTCTCCCAAGTCCCCCCCTTCGAACCAAACTGCCGAACACTCGAACTCGGACCCGTGGAAAAGACTCCACCATGCGTCCGCTTCGCCTCCCCATTTTCCTCCAACGCTTCCAAGTCCCGCCGGATCGTCGACTCGCTCACCTCGAACGCATCCCGCAAATCCGGTATCGACACGAATCCGTGCGTCCGCACCATCTCGAGAATCTTCTCTCGGCGGCTGAGCGATGCATTAGGGTGAGAGGAAACATTCATCCAGATGATAGTTTTCTGGCTTATTTGGAGAGGAGCTACAACACCACTCCCCCAATATGACCCAAATTGCCTATTCTGCAACGATCCGTGACGGGAGTTTGAAGGAAATCTGTCACAAAAAGGCGACATGTGAAGGGGCAGCCGTCAAATCCCTCACCGGTGAAGGCCACCGGGAGCAGAAAAATCCAAAGGTGGGATAGCCGCGCAGGCGAAGCTGCCCCACCCCACTTCAGCTGAGACCGGTCAGAGTCCCGGTACTGGTTGCGAACTGATCGGCCTCAATTCCAACGTTTTGGAGCAAGGATACGAAGAGATTCGGCAGGGGATAATTCTTCTTTTGATCGAACGCTAAATGCTGACCGTGCCGGAACCCTCCCCCTGCCAACAGCACGGGCATATTGCGATTGTCGTGGTTCGATGCGTTTCCGAGATTCGAGGTGAGGAGCACACTGGTGTTGTCCAACAGCTTCCCCCTCTGATCCTGGGTCTCCCGCAATGATCGCAGGAATTGCCCCCACTCCTCGACAATCGCCTGCTCGACGAGCGCGAGCTGCGCGATCTTGGTCTCATCCATCCCGTGGTGGCTCAAATTGTGATACCCCTCCTCCACACCCGGAATGGGTACCACGCCCCCGGCGCCACCCAAATGGAAGGTGACAAATCGGGAAGAATCCGTTTCCAAAGCCAACTTGATGACGTCGCACATCGTCCGCTGCTTGGCGATGACGTCGTTGGGGGACCCAACATCTACAGGCGGCTTCGCGTCCACCTTGGGCTTCGGTCGCTTGGTCCACTGCTCGGATTCCTGCATCCGTTTTTCCAGATCCCGGACGCTTGTAAAAAAGGCATCCAACCGATCTTGATCCCCCGCTCCCAACTTCCGCTTCAGATCCTTCGCATCCTCTCCTACCAAATCCATGATCGATACCCCCTGCTGCAACCGTTTGGACTGCAAGGCCCTGGCTGATGGGGTATCGTCCACGAATAACCTCTCAAAAACGGCCCTCGGAGAATTCATTGCAGGAATCATCGCACCGCTTTCGGTGTAACACGGGCTGTCGCTCCCGTTGGCCGAAAGGACCAATGACGGAAACCGCGTAAAATCGCCCAAATGCTTCGCCATCAGTTGGTCGATCGATATGGTATTGCGCGAACGCCCCGAACTTCCCTGGGGAGATGCGGTCAAGATGCTGGCTTCGGCGCGGTGGCCCCCTCCAACGCCTGGGTGCGACGATCCGGAAATGATGGTCATGTCCCGTCGCAAGTCCTGAAGATTCTTGAGATACAACGAGGGCTCGTAGTCAAAGCCGGCCTCCTCCGGCTTCCAATTGCTTTGATGCAGCCCCAGCCCAAGCGTGATGGCCACAAATCGCTTGGGCGATCCCGCAGGCGAACTCGCGAACGTTCGCTCCATCGCCGAAAGCCAAGGCAAAGTCATCGCGACTCCCGCACCTCGCAACAAACTACGACGGCTCAAGGGACGTTGGACAGCCCACGGGGCCTGACCGATTCTCACTGGATTCATTGCACCAACTCCCTTGCTTTAGTTTCTAAGAAATAGATCGCTGGCGACCACCGCAACCAAAATGGATCGGATGCCGAACCGACTCGATTCGCTCTCCGCGACGATTCGATCCACCTCTGCCCGATCCGCGAACCACACAGGAGCACCTGTCCCGTACACCACCAGCTTCTCCGCCAAATTTCGAGCCAGCTTGCGCGGATCCGAAGCAGCGAGACGAACAAATTCCGGCAAATCGCGAAACGGTTCCCCCGAGGCGATTGTGTAACTCGGGTCGATCACAGCCCCGGGCTTCACTTTTCCCTCGATCACCGCGGGATAACGGTCGCGCCAACGGCCCGCAGCGTCGAAGTTCTCCAGCGCAAACCCGGGCGGATCCATCTTCACATGACACGACGCACAACTCGGATCGCTCCGATGCATCTCCAACAACTCGCGAATCGTTGTGGCACCTCGAACGTCGGGCTCGATTGCCGGAACATTTTCCGGCGGCGGCGGAATCTGATCCCCCAAAATGCGATTGGCAACCCAAACACCTCGCAACACAGGGGAAGTGTTTGTGCCATTTGCCGTCACCTTCAATACCGAACCGTGACTTAGCAATCCGATGCGCCGATGCTCCGGTTTCAATGCAACCCTTTCCATCTGATCCGTCAAATCAAAAGGGAGTTTATAAAACCGAGCAAGCCGGCTGTTGAGGTACGTACTGTCTGACATCAATAGCTCGGCCACGGAACGATTCTCTGCCATGGCATCCGACAGAACGGATCGTGTTTCTTCCAGCATCGCGCTCTGCACCACAATGTCGAAGTCGGGATGCAATTTGGTATCAGGTTCGGTGAAATCGATTTGGTTGAGTTCCAACCATTGATCCGCAAAATCGAGAATGAATCGCCGGCCACGTGAAGTGGATAACATCCGATCCACCTGCGAACGAATTTGCTCCTTCGTTTGCAACTCCTTCGCATTCGCAGCACGCATCAACTCGTCGTCAGGCATGGACCCCCAAAGGAAGTAGCTGAGTCGCGATGCGATGGAATGCGAGTCCAATGCGCCGAGTGGCTCGAGCAAATAGAGGAATCGCGGCGAACAAAGGATTGAACGATAACCGCTCCGCAAAGCCTGGGCGAACTCGTCGGTTCGACGAAATTCATCCTGAGCAAATTCGATGTACTTCTGTAGCTCCTCCGGTCGCGAAGGTCGGCGAAAGGCACGCCTCGCAAAGGCCGTCATCGCAGTGGCTAAGTGCGATTCGGGGTCCGAAGACGTCAGTGCAACTGTTGGTTCCGAGACCTCGTTCCCTTTTTTCGATCGGACATCCGAAGCAATCCGGTTCATTTCGATAGGTAACTCATGCAAAAGCCTTCCACGGATCTCCTCCTGCGTGGGTCCTTGGTGGACTCGCTCGAGCGTCAGCCAGTCTAGCGCAATGCCGGCTACATTCTGTGCCCCTCCTTCCCCATTCGACGCTTGCCCACCCGCGAACTTCGCCTGCTTGAGGGTGCGATCGTTGGGGCGAATTTCAAACATATGACCCTTGGGAAGCCAAGCGATGAACTCGACAACCTTTGGGGTCTCGGTCGCTTCAAATGCTCCCGCCCAACCCAGCAGCGGAGCGCTCGATACGCACTGTCCGGTCCGAACCGAACACCATACGCCATGCTTCGCTGGGGTATTGATCGAATGGGCCTGAAATCGAATCCGATACCATCCCGCCGCTTTTGCTGTCGTGGCAGGAATCCGGCCGTAGAAGATCAGCTGCGAAGCCCACACAATGGCTTGATCGTCAATGCATTCCGGCTCTCGACATCGGTCGCGCGTGCGCGAGAAGTCCTTCGGGGCAAACTCTCGTTTCGAATAATCGTCGTCTTTTGCCGAAAGTCGGCGAAATGCTTCATCGAGCGCTAGATCCACGACCTTCAAATGGCTTTCCAACTGAAAGTGAGACATGGATTGGCTTGCCGAACTGGTCGTAAACTCACCCGTCTTGGGCTCATCGGGCATCTCCGCTGCCAACGGTATGTCGACACCGAGCAAATCATGGAGCGTTCTCTCCAATTGCAAATGGGTAAGCCGCCTCGCCGTCACCCGGCCGGATCGCTCGTATTCCTTCTCTTGAACGGATCGAATTCGCTTGGAAAGTCCGGACACAAAGTCCTCTTGCTCCCTCGCACTCGGACGCGCCTCCCCTTTAGGGGGCATCTCACCGTTTGCAACCCGATCCAGAATTCTCGTCCAGCGCAGCGCATCTGTCGGCCCCTGAAAATCGACCGACAGCCCCTCCAAATCGAGCCCCGCCTCAGGGGAATCCGTTGAATGGCAAGCGGTGCAGTGCTGGGCCAAAAAACCCGTCAACCGTTCTTCGGCTCTCGTTGGCAAGGAGAAACAAGCGGCCACGATCCACAGCGCGACGAACCGAAAAGACCAAGCAATCCGAGGTCTGCTTGGAGAAGGAGAGCAATGCATGTTAGGTGGGAAGCTTCCCCCGCTGGAAGGAAAGGAAGGGCGGGGACTCATTCTACACGAAATGAATCAAGCCACTAAAGAGAATCCCATGGCGGAACGGTTTGTGGTTTCCCCTATCTCCACGTAACGAACCGCAAAACGAAAGCATCGTCAGGGGTCGCGACACCACTCTCGGTTTCAAACTCCATCTTCCGTCCGAAAACATACCCGACCTCAATGCTGCTGGCACAATCGCTATGAGGGCTTCGCAAGCCAAAGAGGAGCCGATAGTCTCGATACGTGAGAACATCCCCCTGACCATCGGGGAATTCGACATCCCAAGTCCCGCCCCCCAATCTGCCCGCCACGTAAAACGTTCGCCCCGACCCCAGCGCCAACTCGACCTGAGGTCTGGGAAAGACAAGATCGAACCGCATGCTGGGGTGCCGTTCCGAATGACGAGAAATACCAACCACAGGCAAGATCTTGATGTCCCCTCGATCCAAATAGTCGATTCCAAAAACCCAATCGGTCTCCGGAGATACATGGAGCATCCCTACCGCATGCCCAGGGAAACGAACTCCGTCCCGAGCACTCCCCTCGAAATCGCTAAATACCCCGACACTCGCGGCGACGTCGTAACTCCAGAAATCATTCCATGCGTCCCGTCGCTGGTATCCCAAACTGAAGTCATAGACTCGTGGCGGCGCATCGACGACGACAGGACCTGCCAGAAGATGCATTCCCATCCCTGTCGAAATTCCGCTCCGCTGCCCCCTGGATTGATAGGGCGTGGATTCGAAGTCGATCCATCCCAACTCGTCGCCAGTGCCAGGCAAGTAACTAAAGGTGCTCTCGTCCTGCCGGTATTCCGTGTAAGGGTGATGGGCCGCATGCCGAAGCCTCGGCAAGAAAATCTTGCTCGCTGGATACCGTTCCCACGCCTGACCGAAGTGCTCAGCGGACGGTAGCTCTAGTTCATCACCACGGCCCGTTGGGACATAGGCCGAATCCATATCCGGACCATCTTCCAAGTTGATGAGTCTTCCCACTGGAGTTTCACGGTCAGGGGTTTCACGCAGACCCGGAAACTCGATCGATCCGGACGGTTCCGGAAACGAAAAGGGCTGGTCCCCCAAGGCGGACGCTTCGCCGTCACTCACGACAGGGGCATCCATCCCATTCAACAACGGGACGAAGCAAAGGACCACGCAGGACGCCAAGCAGACCAAGCGGAAGTGCCGTAGGACCATCGGTTGGACTTGGGGAGAGCGGAACAAAGTGTCGTGAACCCTGCGTCTGAGAAATCCGGTAAGTCAAATTATCGGGCTTATGGCGATTCTTCTACAGCGAATTGGGTTGCATTTTCCAATCTGAAGCGATCGCTAGCACTTTCAATGACTCGGACTTGACCTTTCTCATGCTTGCGTATGATTCTTGGAGGATCGATCGCAGTCGGGAACTATCAGATTCCGAAGAAGAAGGAAAGGTCGCTCCGTTTTATCTTGTCCTTTTGCTGTCAATTGCGGGCCATCGCTATGCCTATTCTGAAGCCTGAAGCCGATATCTGGCCGCTGGACTTGCTAGAACCTATCGAGCCAGCCAGCTCCACCACTCCACAGACCTGGTTCGCCCTTTACACGCTCGCTCGATTCGAAAAGAAGCTGATGCGTCAGCTGCTGGATGAGAACATCCCTTTCTTTGGACCGACGATCGCCAGACGGTATCGATCGCCACAAGGGCGGCTTCGAACGAGTCTGGAACCGCTCTTCCCCAACTACGTTTTTATGCGAGGGGACAATGAGCAGCGATACCGCGCCGTCTGCACAGGAAGCGTAAGCCGTTGGATGGAAGTCGCAAACCCGAATGAATTGGTGGAAGACCTTCGACAAATCCGGAACTTGATCCTCACCGATGCACCGCTCGCTCCCGAAGTCCGACTCCAACCCGGCCAGAAAGTTCGCGTCAAATCCGGAGTCTTCAAGGGCTTCGAAGGGACGATCCTTCGTCGCGAGAACGAAGTACGCCTCTTGATTGGCGTCCGCTACATGGGTCGCGGCGCCAGTGTGGCCCTTGACGATTGCCAACTCGAACCAGTCTAAATCTTCCCCACATCCGCCCGCTCGCGGATTAAAGGGCTATCGGATCGCAAGGGACGCCTCAGATCGGCTGACACGACACCAAGCTTCTTGCTATCGAAACAATGACGCGGGATCGGCCGCCCAAAGTTTGCGAACGGCAAGCAGGCCGCTCACGGTGCACATCACAAAGGTAAGGCAAAAGACCAAGGCAACACGCCCGGTCGTCAGCCGCATCACCAAACCGGTCCATTCAGCAAGCCCGTAATAGAGCAGCCAACTGACGATCCACCCTGGAAAGAAGCCAAACAGACTGAGATAAAACGATTGGGCTAAAATGAACCGCAGAAAGTAGTTGGAACCATAGCCCATCGCTTTCAATGTGGCGAACTCCGCCAAATGATCACTGATATCGGTGAAGAGAATTTGGTAGCAAATGATGACTCCTACCACGAGCCCCATGACGGTTCCGATGGAAAAGATCGCTCCGATCGGGGTGTTGCGAGCCCAGAATCCGATTTCCCTCGCGATCAATTCGCTCTTGGTCATGATCTGCACCCCCTGCCCCACCAACGGCGTCAACTCCTCGCGCGCCGCCTCGATCGACGCTCGATCGCGAGACTTCAGCTTGACCAATCCCAAGTCTGCTCCCGATAACGGAGGCGCGACTCCATTCCGCGTCGGAAAAAAATGAGCGACCCCTCGCTCCGATAGGATGATCGTCCCGTCGTATACAAAATCGGTGCCGACCTCCACCCAGTCCAACATCCGCGCTTGCTTACCCGATAGCTCGACCTCTTGCTGTTGAAGCCGCTGCAAGTCTCGCTTCTCAAAACCGTATTTCCGTTTGCTTTTTCGGTCGACGAGGATCTGGTCGGGCTGGACCAGGAGGGCACATTTCTCATTCATCGCGGGATCGACGAAGATCGGAGCCCCGGTAGGAACGCCGATGGCGCGAATCGAACGAGTCCCATATCCCATCACACGTATCTCGGAGACAGCCCGATCGACATAGATGGGATGAACGCTTTCGACTCGCGGGTTCGGCTGGATTCTGTCCAAGATCTTCACATCAAACCTTTGCTCGCTCGGAACGGTATACCGCGCTGGACTGAGCAGAATGAGATCGGCGTCCAACAACCTTACCACTTGCACAGCGCTATCGAACAATCCATTGAGGAATCCAATCTGCATGAACATCAGCAGAACAGCAAACCCGATTCCCGATGCTCCGAGCGCCAGCTTCGAAATGCTCGAAGTCGTGTTCAGCCAAGCCAACGGCGTTCGCATAACGTTTGTTTCGATTCTTTTCCGATAGTACCGTTGCAGGATGTCGAGTATCAACCAGACTTTACCTTCTCGCCCCCCTCCTTGTCTATTTGCATCCCCATTTCGCATTGCTCGTCTTCGAATATGCCATCCTCCTCTGCATCCAACTTCGCTTCTCCACAGCTCTCTCAGATGGAGCGCCACGGACCGAACGATGGCGCTGAGCCTTGGATTGGTCTCGATATTGGCGGAGCCAATATCAAAGGAGCGCACACATGCGAGTGGGCCAAAAGCCTCCCGTTTCCTCTCTGGAAACATCCGCACGCTCTCGGAGCCGCCATCGCGCAGTTGCTTGAGGATGCCCCTCCCTTCTCGGGAATAGCTCTGACGATGACCGGCGAGCTCGCAGATTGTTTCCCCACCCGAGCCATCGGCGTGGCCAGCATCCTAGAACAAACAACCACCATCCTCCCCGCTAGCATGGTGAAGGTTTATGGGGTTCAAGGGAATTGGTATACGGTCTCGCAAGCCGCTCGCGACCCGTGGATGGTCGCTGCGTCGAACTGGCACGCGCTCGCCCGCTTTGTGGGTCAGTCGACTCCTCCTCGATACAGTTTGATGGTCGATATCGGTTCGACAACAACCGATCTGATACCGCTTCGCAATGGCCATGTGACCATCGACGCCTGCACGGATTCGCAACGACTGCAATGCGGAGCGTTGGTCTATACGGGTATCGAGCGATCCAATGTGAGTGCAATTTCCCCGAGGCTTCCTCTTTACGGGAAATGGTGCCCGACGATCAACGAATGGTTTGCCAGTGCTCGGGATGTGCATCTCTGGTTAGGGGACCTGCCTGACGCCCCCGATGACTGCGAAACCGCCGATGGTCGTCCCGCGACACGCGACGGCGCTCGCTTTCGATTGGCTCGCCTCGTAGGTGAAGACGGATCCACCCTGGCCGACAGCGATATCGACGCAATTGCCTCCCAAGCGAGACAGGATCAAGTCGCATTGATCGCAAAAGGGATGCAGCAAGTCATCCAAACTGAAATAAGCCAACTCGCGTTGAAGACGAAGAAATCGAAACGATCGATATCGAAAGAAACCGAGAAGAGTCGAGCTACCCTCGAGTCGATGGAATCGCGAGATAATCCCGAGAAACCGGCGGAGCTCCCGCAACCTGGCCAAATCATCGTCTGCGGACACGGGGGATTCCTAATCGAAGACGCCTTGCGTTTCCTCCGTTGGGACGTCGACCGAATCGATTGGTCGCAAGCGTACAACAGCGATATCTCGCGATGCGGTCCAGCATTTGCCGTGGCTAAACTGGCCCAACAAAACGCTCCCACCCACGGAATTTAATTCGTCGCAGGCTTCGTCGAGTCCCTCCGATCCATCAACTCCCTTCCATCACTTGCTTGGGAAACGCCCGCGCCAAAGCGCATCGATTCCGGGGGTCGTAGCCAGCACAAGTTCCGCAAGCTGGTTCGCCTCTTCGGTGCGACCGCTTGTTCGCAGCAACCGAACTTGTCGGGCTCGGCATTCCAGCCAACCGACCGAACCAACAGGAACCGCCGCCGCCAAACGTTTCCAACTCAACTCCGCACTCGCCCTCTTCTCTGGTACTCCCGATAGAATCAAGGCGGAGTAATAAGACCACCAGGGATCCCGGGGATGGTTCCTTTCGAACTCGATCAATCGCTGCAGTCCCCCTCCCGAGGGGTCCGCATAATGCTCCAAGACACATTGCAAATACGATGTCGAGCGCCGAACGGATCGCATCAACGCGGTGTCGTTCGCTGAATCCGTAGGCAAGGCGTCTCGCGTGGAAGTGACCCGTCGATTCAATTCCTTCCAGTCTTCTATATTGCCAGAGGGACTTGGAGAAGCATTGGACAATTGGAGCGCCAACTGATGAGCGGGTACCCACGCCACCAGCCACTTCGGTGCATCGGACAGTTCTGCCAATCGATCGGCAAACTCCCAACCCGCGGAGCTCCGCCATCGCATCAATCGATCCCACTCCATGGCGATGTCTTGTGCTGCATCTTTTGCATTGGCGTCCTTGGTTCTCGACATCCATCGATCCCACTTGGCTCCATCCTCGGAATTGACGATCGAAGAATCGAGCCACGACTCATGAAGCAGCCACGCATAAACTCGAAGAGCTTCGAGCGACCGCAGCGCGACGACATGGATGGCTTCCCGCGATGCGAGCTGATTTCCGCTCGTACTGGATGCACCTGCTCCGGATGCTAGCTTCTCCCAACGACCGACCCAAAGCTCGCACCAATCGTCGATCTGGTCGGTTCCAAGATAAAAATCTGCCAGCGAATCTGCGGCGGTGGAGGCTTGCTCCGAAACGGGCCATCGCTCGAGAAGCTCTTTCCAAATCTCGGTTCGCAGTCGAAGCCACTCCTCGCGTTGCTCTTGCCTCTGCACGTCGGTGAGTTCCGCAGCCTGCGAGAGCTTTACCAATCCTGCCTGGACCATGGACACCCCATTCATGGCGGATTTTGGCGCCAATGGCGAGTCAGCATAGGTGACGGCAGCGCGATAAAACTCATTAGCCGAAGCCATCGGGTCCCCCTGCAATCCCCACAGCGCAGCGATCTGCATGGCAAAACTCATCGCACTGTCGATGTCCTTTTGTTCGGAGCTTGCCAATTCTGCTTGTTGCAATCGATCGATGGCTTGCTCCCATCGTTTCCCAGCCAATAATTGCCGGACCTCCGCTTTAATCAGCTCATTGGCCACCGATGCATTCGTGGGCCCCGGTGAGCCAGGCATCTTGGGCGAATTCGAGACACCCGGCGCTGCACGATTGGAGGCGATGAGCAATGCGTCGGCACGATTCGACCAATAGGTACCAAATCGATCGGAAATGTCTCGCTTGAGATCGAGAACTCTCTGAAGCGATTGGGAGTCGGTTGCTTGGGTTCGTGCAAGCTCAATTGCGAAATGCTCAATCGCGAGACTCGGATCCGTCTGCCATCCCCCTCCACGCTCCAGCCACTCGCTTGCCCCCGACAGATTCCCTGTCCTCCGCAGCGACTCCGAAGCGATGGCGCAAAGCGTTGCTCTCCAACGTTCGGTCGCCTGTCTGTCCCCTTTCGCATCCCAGTCCCCCAAGGTGCTCTGTACCGCTTCGATCACTTTCGAGTGCTGTTGCAAATAAAGCCAAGCGCGGCAGCGGGCGATCTCGATTTTAGGATAGTCCCTCCAATTGACTCCAATTCTTTTTTCCGCTTCCTCCAACAACGCGAGCATGCTGGTACCCGCAGCAGACTGCTCATCTCCGTTATCGCGGTACAAACTGGCCCGTAGAACGAGCAAATCGCACCGAAGAAGTTTGGAATCGGCAATCAAGGAACTGACTTCTGTCGCCGTCGGAGTTTCATGAAGTGGATTCGGGCGCGAAGCGGTCGCGATGGAAGCGGCATCCTGCTCGATTCGCTCGAGAATCTCGAGGGCTCGACGAATCTCCGTCAGCGCCCACTCCGAAAGCACCGTCCGCGTAGGGCTGGCCAGATAGGAAGATACGGCGGACCGAAGCAGTAGCCACCGGCAGCGTGCTGATTGAAATTGAACCCATGGCCCGCGCACTCCCGTTCGATCAAGCTCGGCTTCTCGATCAATTTCCTCGAGGAATTGGGTGATCTCGCTCGGATTGTCCAACCAAGTTCCGGAATTGGAAATGCGTTGATAAGTGCATGCCTCCATCCAGAGCATTCGCCAATGGGCTTTCTCGTTGACGGAACTCGACAGACTGGAATCGTTGCCTCGCCGTTGGCAGATTTCGATAGCGACCTCATGCAATCCAGCCTGGGAGATTTGCTCGATGAGAATGCGATCGGGGTGATTTTCCGGCCAAGGAGTTCCATAACCTTCGATGCCAAATACAGGGCCAATTCCTAGAAAAAGAGATGCCAGAAGGACAACAGTGATCCAAGAAAAAAAGCGGTTATCGGTGAGCATGGCGGAAACACTGTCTGCGCATCGCGATGGACAAAAAAGGGAATCTCGGGTCCGAATCTCTTGTCGTTGGGATCGAATTGCATCAGGATTAGATGGCCTCCTCAACCCAGCGGAGCGGCTTTTCCTCTCATGGATGATTTTATGCAAACCACCACCTACGCGGGAGACCTCCGTTCGAGAACGATTGGAGGGGATTCCCTTCCAGTATGCAATCCAGAATTGCTCGATCGTTATCAGCATTTGCTGGAGGATCGCCGTCTGCAGTGGATGAGCTATCACAAATTGGATCGGGTACTCGGCAGCGGCGGTCAAGGTGTCGTGTTTCTTTCGGAACGCAGGGGTGCAGATGGCTTCGCACTCCCTGTTGCAATGAAAGTCTTCTCACCGGAGCGTTACGGCTCGCAATCGGCATACGACGAAGCGATGCTGCGGATAGGTAAAGTCGCTTCGTGTGTCGCTCGCATTCAGCATGAAGGGGTTCTCAGCGTTCATGATTTCATCGATCGCAATCGGATTCGACTCCTGATCATGGAGTGGATCGACGGATACGATCTCAAGGATCTGCTTCGATCCGAAAGGCTTTCTCGCATTCGCGGGAGATTGCCTTCCAAGCGTTGGGAATACATCAACAATGTCATCGCCACGGCCGGCCCCATTCATGCACGATTCAAAGCAGGTGTCGCAGTGGCGGTCGTTCGCGATTGTTTAGCTGCCCTCGCAGCGCTCCATCGCGAGAACCTCGTGCATGGCGACATCAAACCGTCGAATATCATGATCAAGCGAACGGGACATGCGAAGCTGATCGACATCGGATCGGCCTTTTCCATGGACAACCAACCCAACATCTTCACTTGTACGCCTGTCTACGCCGCTCCTGAAGTCCTAGAAAACGCTCAGGTTTCCCCTCGCAGCGACTTGGCCTCGCTCGGTTACGTACTAGTCGAACTCCTCTCCGGGCAACCATGCTTTTCAGAAACCGATTCCTACCGCGCTCTTCTGGAGCAAAAACGATCGCTACCGAATCGATTGCACGAGTTGTTGCCACCAGAGGTGAGTTGCAATGCTCTTCTGATGAATTTTTGCCGGGGTCTCATTTCGCCCGATCCTGCGAGAAGGTTCCCGAGCGCCGAAGCGGCCGAATTGCTTCAGGAGGGAGCGGCCTCTTTTCATCGGCAACTAGTCCTCAGTGATTTGGCTAGCGAGTACGATAACGACATTCGAGTTTGGATTGAAGAACTCAAAGAGCTGGACGAATCCGAATGAATCGGTCGTTTTGAAATCCATTGAAAGCAAAGATGCCTTCTCAATTATTCCGCAGGAAACCTCTCTCCTCACTCCAGAGCTCCCCCGATGTCAGCGTGAGCGGGCATTCCCTCGCGAAAAGCCTCGGACTGCTCGATTTGACATGCTTCGGCATCGCAGCCGTCATCGGCGCAGGTATCTTTTCCACTATCGGAAAAGCCGCTGCGAGCGGAGGCCCTGCGGTCAGCGTCCTATTCGTCCTCACCGCGGTCGCGTGCATGTTCTCCGCCTTGTGCTACGCCGAGTTCGCCTCGCGTATCCCGGTCAGTGGTAGCGCGTACACGTACTCCTATGCAACCTTTGGCGAAATCTGCGCCTGGCTCATCGGCTGGAATCTCTTGTTGGAATACGCCATAGGCAATAGCACCATCGCCTTCTCTTGGTCGGACTACTTTGTGAACCTCCTGCGAGGGATCCATATTCAATTGCCCGAGTGGATGATTACCGACTACTACTCCTGTTCCTTAGCGGTGCAAGCCTCCGAGCCGACCGAACGTCAGCAAGCGCTGCGCGATGTCTGGAACAACGCTCCGCAAATCGGAGGACTTCGGATCATCGCCGATCTACCCGCCCTGCTCATCAACTTCCTGGTTTCGATTCTGGTGTTCATCGGAATCCAAGAATCCAAAGTCGTTGCGAATGCGATGGTGTTTTTAAAAATGGCCGTTGTCCTATTGGTCATCGGGGTCGGCTTCCTCTATGTGAAGCCTTCGAATTGGAGTCCTTTTGCACCCAACGGAGTGACTGGAGTATTGGCAGGTATATCGTCCGTCTTCTTCACCTACATCGGTTTCGATGCAATCTCCACCACCGCCGAGGAATGCCGCAATGCGAAGCGCGATCTCCCCCTGGCTACATTATTGACGCTGGGTATCTGCACGTTGCTCTATGTGATCCTTTCCTTTGTCCTCACCGGGATGGTTTCCTACAGCGAGTTGAATGTCGAAGACCCGCTGGCGTTGGTCTTTGAGAAGTACGAGTTGCATTGGCTGGCTGGCATCATCTCGATCAGCGCGGTCGTAGCGATCACCAGCGTGTTTCTTGTATTTCAAATCGGCCAGCCTCGGATTTTCATGAGCATGGCTCGCGATGGGCTTCTGCCCAAACGCTTTGCGAAGATCCACCCTCGATTTCGCACACCCGCTTTTGCAACCTGGGTAACATGCTTGGGAGTTGCATTGCCAACGCTGTTCTTGAACGCCGATATCGTTCTCGATTTATGCAGCATGGGGACTTTATTTGCGTTCATGTTTGTTTCGGCTGGGGTTCTTCGACTCGAAGCGGATCCATCCGAGGCCGCGCAATCGTCTTTCCGCGTCCCTTACATCAATGGTCGCTGGATTATGCCTGCCCTGCTTTTGCTCTACTCGATATTTACCCCGAAATTGCCTGTGAATCACCGCGTGTGGGACTTGTCCCACTGGAGCACTTTGGTGCAGTCTCTGTTTACGGATGCCCCCACCGATCCGTCACGCATTCCCTATCTTGTCTTCTACATTGTCTTCGTCGTGCTTTCGTATGGCGCCTGGTTGCACCGGTGGTCATTGATTCCCGTTTTGGGAGTTTTGACCAATTTGTATCTCATCGCCGGAATCGGTCCTAAGAACTGGCTTTTGTTTTTGATATGGTGTTCATTTGGTTTCTTGGTCTATTTCCTGTACGGTTACTGGAACAGCCATCTGCGGAGGAGTTTGTAGATTTTCATAGCGTATTCTGAGATCTTTATTGTCGTCGCCATGATTTTTGTGAACGGTGTGTTCGCATCCTATGAGATCGCGCTCGCATCGGTGAGCGTTGCGAGATTGCAATCGCTCGTGCACGAGAAGCGACGTGGGGCATCGGCCTCGCTCTACATGAAGCAGGAAATCGAAAAGAGTCTAGCAGTGGTCCAGCTCGGGATAACCCTAGTTGGACTCATTGCCGGGGCGACGAGCGGCGCGAGCGCGACCGAGGACTTGGCGCCTCTCCTCGAAACCTTCGGACTGGGAGAGAGCACGGCTGAAATTGTTGCCATCGCAGTCGTCGTCGTTCCCTTGACCGCACTCACCATCGTAGCCGGTGAGTTGATGCCGAAGCTTTTTGCGTTGCGTCACAAGGAGTGGGTCTGCCTTCTGCTCTCCCCCTCGATGCGATTCTTTTCCTTAAGCGTCCTGCCTGTTGTTTGGTTCCTCGAATACTCCGCGTCGTCCTTGATCGATGTGATCGAGAAACTCATGCGACCTAAAATGCATGGCGACTCCCGTGTCGAAGCATTGGAGCTACAAGAACTTCGGGCGATTGCCAGCATGGCCCGCGCTTCGCGACTTATTGGGGCCCGCGAAGAGAACATCATCGTGGGAGCCGCACGTCTATCGGTCCGCCCATTGCGAGAGATCGCACTCCCGGCAGAACATATCCGCATGTTGCATGCAGATGAAAATCTCGGCTCCAGTCTCATCGCAGCCCACTTGGATCTCCATACGCGATTCCCCGTAACGGAAAAGGAAGGCGATCCCCAAGGGATCGTTGGCTATGTGACCTTCAAAGATATTGTCACAGCTCTCAAGCTCAGTCCGACCGAGCCAACCTTAAGAGGGATCTTGAGAGAGATTCCCAGCCTTCAAGCGGACTTGCCAATCGCCACCGCCCTGGAGTTTCTCCTCAAAGAGAGGACGCACATTTCACTCGTCCGCGATGCCTCTGGGACCGTTCTCGGCATGATCACGCTCGAGGATATCGTCGAAGAGCTCGTAGGGGACATTCAAGACGAACATGATCAACTCCCCATCCATGTCATTCGGTCCGGAGGGGGTTGGGTAGTCGGCGGGGGAGTGACCTTGTCCCGCCTGCGCGATCTCACGGGTATCGACCTCGGGGTGACGGAGACTCCTCGGAATCTAAGCTCGTGGATTATGGAGAGACTCGGTCAACAAAACCTGCAGGGGAGCGAGACGATCCAGTTCGAAGACGTCCGAATACTCGTTCGTAAAGTTCGCCGGCAGCGAGTTCTCGAGGCCTATCTGTCGGTGCTCGCAAATTAGCTTAACCGTAAGCGATCACCGTTTGCTCTCCATGGCCAACACAACGTGTTCGTATCGCGATCGGTCCATTCAAACGCAAAGAGCCCCAGCGACTGCTGGAGCTCCTGCGTTAGACCAAGCGTCTAAGTCATTTTATAAGTCGTCGCCGACTGTTGTTGAATGAGCCGAAGCTCGGTGCAACTAGTTGCAACCGCAGCTAGGAGCAGCTGCTTCGCAGCATACAGGTGCTGGCTCGCAGCAGCTAGCCTTACGGCCGTGGTGCTTAGCGAACAAGCCCTTGAGGTGGTGCTTGCGAGCTGGCTTGCAGCAAGGATCAACGTCGCAGCAGCTTGGAGCTGCATCGCAGCAAGGTGCTGGTGCTGGAGCGGGAGCTTGGCAGCAAGGAGCTGGTGCAGGAGCTTCGCAGCATGGTGCTGGTTCGCAGCAGCTGGACTTCTTGCAGTGGAGCTTCGAGAGCAAGCCCTTGAGGTGATGCTTGCGAGCTGGCTTGCAGCAAGGATCAACGTCGCAGCAAGTAGGTGCTGGCTCGCAGCAAGCGACAGGAGCGGGTTCACAACAAACAGGTGCTGGCTCGCAACAAGCATTCTTCTTGCAGAAAAGACCAGCGGAAGCGGTGGACGAGAAGCTAATTGCAACAGCAGCCACTGCCAAGGAAGCGATCAAACGACGCATGGATGTATCTCCAAACACAAACGAGGGTTTCATTTACCGCGTCCGGAACATTCTGGTTGCCTGCCGTCCTGGCCTTCATCCAGTCGCCATCGTCATGGATGGTCAATGACGCGAACTCCTAAGACATTCCCCAAGGAACAGGAAACGCAACCTAAATGGTAAAAATTGCCCAAAAGTAAAGTGGGAAGCTCGGGACAACGTAGCGGTTGTAACGGATATGATCAGAAACGCTTGGAACGCAAACATTGGATTTCACTCGTCAATACCGGAACCGAACACGCTATGAAGGACACTGGATTCACGATTGTGGGACTAGGGGAAGTGCTTTGGGATGTCTTCCCCGATGGCCCTCGATTCGGCGGAGCTCCCGCGAACTTCGCGTCGACCTGCAAACAGCTTGCAGGCGACCGAGCGGATGTTTACGTATTGAGCGCTGTAGGCCGCGATGCCCTCGGAGATGCCGCGCTGCGCGAGCTATTCCGTCTATCCGTCCGGACAGAACTGGTTCAAAGGAATGAACGGGAAACCGGGCAAGTCCTCGTGGAACTCGATTCGCAAGGCAAAGCGTCCTATCGCTTTATCGAATATCCGGCCTGGGACGAACTGACTTGGACCGACACAGCCCGCACACTCGCCTCGCAAACCGACGCCGTCTGCTTTGGCACACTGGCTCAGCGTTCGCAAATTTCTCGTCAAACAATCGAGAAATTTCTGGACCTTTGCCCCGAAGAGTGTTGGAAAGTTCTCGATCTGAATTTGCGTTTCCCCTATTTCACCGAGGAGTGCATTGTGGCTTCCTTGAAGCGAGCCAATGCCCTCAAATTGAACGAAGACGAACTCCCCGTTGTCGCAGAAATACTTCAGATTTCAGGCAGTGAACGAGAGATGTTGGAAAAGCTCCAAGCCAAATTTGGGTATCGGTTTGTAGCGCTTACGCAAGGTGCAAAGGGCTCCGCGGTTCAAACAGATCGGTGGACAGAGCAGCCCGCGAACCCCGTGACAATCCAGGACACGGTCGGTGCGGGCGATGCGTTCACCGCCGCCCTCGTCCTCGGAGCACTTTTGCAGCAGCCTTGGGATAGCGTCCAATGTTGGGCGACCGATGTCGCCGGCTATGTGGCTTCCCAAAGCGGTGCGACTCCGGCATTGCCAAACGAACTTTGTTTACCACAATAGCGTCTCCTCGGTCTTGGAAAGCCCAGCCGACGGTACATCACCCTCCGCGCCAATCATCCTTCAATACACCATGTCGATCATTCAAGAACTTCAGTGGCGAGGCCTCATCCACCAATGCACCGATCTCGATGCCGTCACCAAACAACTTGAATCCCCCACTGTGGTTTATGCCGGCTTCGATCCAACCGCGGATTCGTTGCACTTAGGACATCTACTCCCATTGACGCTGCTCCGCCGTTTTCAACGGGCAGGTCACAAACCGATCGCCCTCGTAGGAGGTGCAACCGGAATGATTGGAGATCCTAGCGGCAAAAGCGATGAACGGAACCTTCTGTCCAAAGAACAATTAGCCAGCAACGTCGACGCTATTCGATCGCAGATGACGAAGTTCTTGGACTTTGACGGCGAATCAAGTGCTCGACTCGTCAATAACTTCGACTGGATGCACTCGTTCTCCTATCTCGATTTTTTGCGCGATGTCGGAAAGAACTTCCCGGTCAATGTCATGCTCAGCAAAGACAGCGTGAAGAGCCGTCTCGAAAGAACGGATAGCGGACTAAGCTACACCGAGTTCAGCTACATGCTCTTGCAAGCCTACGACTTTGTCTATCTGGCCAAGAACATGGACTGCCGCATGCAATTAGGCGGAAGCGACCAGTGGGGAAATATAACCGCCGGAATCGACCTCGGTCGTCGCATGCTGGGCAAACAGCTATTCGGACTCACCAATCCATTGCTCACTACCTCGGATGGTAGAAAGATGGGAAAAACAGAACGAGGTGCAGTATGGCTGTCAGCCGAACGAACCAGTCCCTATGAGTTCTATCAATACTTCATCAACGTCGCCGATGCGGATGTCCTTACCGTCATGCGATTCCTGTCGGACATTCCACACGAAGAGTACCTTCAAATCGAATCGGAACTTGCATCGAAACCAGGCGAAGCCCAACGCCGATTGGCACAATCCGTTACGCAAATTGTCCACGGGATCGAAGGGTTAGAGTCCGCGCAGCGCGCTTCGCAAATCCTCTTCGGAGGTGAAATCGACCGCTTGTCCGATCACGAGTTGCTGTCCATCTTCCAAGATGTTCCCAGCTCGACGCTGCAGAAGGCCACTCTCGCCGCAGGCCTCGGAATCATCGACGCACTGGTAGCCGCTGGCCTGGCTCCTAGTAAAAGCGAAGCCCGCCGAAGTATCGAAGGGGGTGGCGTCTACATCAACAATCGTCGCTGCCCAGGTATCGACAAAACTCTTGGTGTCGACGACCTAGCGAGCGAGTCGGTCATCGTGCTCCGTAGCGGCAAAAAGAAGTATGCACTTTTGAGATTCGAATAACCAACCCAACGCTTCCCCCTCCCGCGCCCCCACTATGAGGGGCCGGAAAATCACTCGCTCAATCTACCTGTACCGTTCAAGCACACTGAACACAGGTAGTGGCCCATGGGAGCACACTCAAGCGCGCTTTTGGAATTGATTTGTGACATCGCGAGCATCGCCCATACTCCCCCTTGGCAATGCGTTCGAGTGCCAGTCGGATGTCACCGATTTCCTTTTCCGTTGCCCCTCCTAGAGCGACCAAGGTTTCTTGGTTTTCAAGAACGACCGCATTCTCGCTCCAATCGCTGTCGCCAGGCTCGCGCAGCTTGTTTTCTAGCGTTTCGGCCCTTTCCAGCAATTCCGATAGCTTGGCTTCCAAGTTCGCTTTCAGTTCGGCAAGTTCTTGTTCCGTCATCATGTCATTTCATAGTTGGAAGGAATGATTCGTTCGAGCTATCTTACCATAAGCAAAACACGTGCCCGAATAATGCAGATCAATTCGCCTTTTCTGTTTCGCTGGCAAAAAGCATCGGTGCGAACTCGCGCAAACTTCGACGCCATGTCTGCCACTCATGGGCCGTGCCGGGAGATAGATAATAATGGCTGTTGATCCCAGCGTCTCGCAGGCCTTTCGTGTTGGCCTCTGGCTCCCCACCACGGCGAGGAGCGCCTGCACCACCAACCTCTTTGCTACCGTAACTGACAAATACCAACTTCACTTTGTCTCGGAAGCCCTCGGTCTTGTCGACGTCCTCCTTGCTGATCGTGGCTCCGCTGAAAAGTCCGATATGCGAGAACTTATCCAGATGCTTCAGAGTGATCGCTTTGGTTTCCATACTTCCCATGGAAAGTCCGGCCATCGCACGGTGAGGCTGATCCGATAGCGTTCGGAAATGCGAATCGATGTAAGGCACAAGCTCCTCGACCAGCACTTTTTCAAAGTGCTTGATATCAAAGTTCGCCATCCCCCCCATCCGAATATCACTGGTCATACCGTACGTCATCACGATGATGAATGGTTTGGTTTTCCCTTCAGCAATCAGATTGTCCATGATCAGCCCGGCATGTCCCTGGGCCCCCCAGCCGTACTCGTTTTCACCCCAACCATGTTGCAGGTAAAGGACGGGATAGCGTTTCTCCAAATCTTGTTCGTATCCGGGAGGTGTGTAGACGAACGCGCGACGCGTCATATCCGTGCTTGCTGAGAAAAAAAGAACCTCCCGAAGTTGTCCGTGCGGCACGTTCTTGACACTGTAAAACTCTTCGTCCTTTGCAGGAACTTCGACCCCGCTCCCCCATCGCATGGCACCAAAAAAATACTTACTGTTAGGATCGGGGACTTCAGCTCCATCAATTTTGATCGTGTAATAGTGAAAGCCTTCATCCAATGAGCGTGTCGTGCCAATCCACACCCCTTTGTCATCTTTAACGAATTCACTGCTATCTCGAAAGCTGCAAGAAACGCTTTTCGCATCGGGAGCCACGATTTGAATTTGCACTCGCCCCTCCGAATTCACCCTTGGATATTTTTTTCCTTCTTGATTTGTTGAAGCGGGCTTCCAGTCATCGGCAGGAACAGCTTGTTGCGCCTGCACTGATGGAAAAGGGACGACGCATGGGATCGCAAAGAGTGTTGCAAACGAAGAGAGAAGGAAAGATCGGAGCATATCGATTTCCATTGCATGAGAAGAGGAGAAGAGCTTGGCTGGAATTCGTGCTAAGAGCGCCTAGAACACGACGAATACCGCAAGGTTTCGGAGAGATTTAGAATTTCTTGAATGTTCCAACTAAGCCTCCGCAGTTTGCTAAACTGGTCCGGATGAGCAGCTCGGTTGTTCTGCCAAAAGGGAAAACGACGCAGTGACGCCCGCTTGGGACGCGCATTCGATCCCTTTCGTCTACGAATCAGGCTATATCCGGCTAGACCAAACTCCCCGTTGAGGAACATGCAATGTTGATCTCGGATCAAATGGCGAAGGAGCTTGCGATCGAGTCCGCCATGACTCGTTCCCTTCTATCAAAGATCCCTAGGGACCTGCTGGCGTGGCAACCCAGTGCCGACCTACACTCGATCGCATGGAACGCCAATCACTTGGTAGAGATCATGAGCTGGCTGCCCGATATCCTTTCAGGAAGTGAGTGGGATATCGCACCAACAAACGGTGAAGCGTATAGCACTCCCGATTTAGCAAATCAGGGAAAGTTGATCGAAACATTGGATGCCTACTGCGGTAAGGCGATGCAAGCACTTCAGGGCGTCGATGATTCCGTCATGGATGAGAATTGGTCTCTCAAAATGGGAGGACAAACCCTTTTCACGATGGCGAAAGGGGCTTGTTTAAGGAAGTGGGTATTTGGCCACTCAGCGCATCACCGAGGCATTCTTTCGGTCTACCTACGAATGGCGGGAGTCCAATTCCCGTCCGTGTACGAAGAATAATCGACCGTCTTGAAAATGGGTCATCCACCTCAAGGAGACATCCAGCTCGTGGATGTCTCCTAACGGGGACGCAGCTCATCGGGGCATCCCGTTCCTCATTGCATCCGATTGGCCTCCGCTCCAGAACTGAGCATAGACTCGATGCGAATCCTATACTTGATACTTTCCATCTTGGGGTTCATTGCACCCATGGTTTGTTTCGGCGTTCACTTCGGCTCGCGTGGCGAAACCGCTTGGTCCGAATTCTTTGCGGCACCCTATGCCACATGGGTGATTTCGGGTTTCTCCTGGGATCTGATGGTAACCGCTACTGCAGCGACACTTTGGATGCACCAAGAATCGAAGCGACTTCGAATGAAGGGCTTCATCTGGCACTTGCTACTGATCTTCGCAGTGGGGGTCTGTTTTTCCCTCCCCACCTTTCTATACCGCCGCGAAAAGCACTTGCGACACCTCCCCAACGTGCACCTCCCCAAGGTGGTTGCCCCCAATCTCCCCTCCCCCAATTAGGTGGGTGCCCCTTATCAATTAGGTGGGTGCCTTCTATTCATATACCAACTCATAAGGTGGGTGCCCCCTATTCCCCGGCCTTGGTTAGATGGGTGCCCCAATCTCCGATCGCGACCTTGCGCCGTCGCGCGAAACCTCCCTCCAAAAGGTGGGTGCCTGCTATCAAAAAGGTGGGTGCCTCTTATTCTCCTCCTGGTTTCAACAAGTTTTCAATACGTGGGCGCCACCCAACGCTGGTGATGATTTATAAAAAGGTGGGTGCCTCTTATTTCCCTCTCTCGTTAGGTGGGTGCCCCGAATCCCCGCTCTCTCGTTAGGTGGGTGCCCCGAATCCCCGATTACCCCGAATCCCCGCCCCTCCCCTTTTGCGTCTTGGCGCCTTCGCGAGAAACCTCCCTCCCCCCCATTAGGTGGGTGCCTTCTATTTACCCCTCTCCAAAAAGTTCACCTATTTGGTTGCATCCCTTCCCTCAATCCCATAAGGTGATGGGATCTACACCCCGAACTTCTTGGAGAGATCCACCATGTCCAGCACGCTCCGCTGTGAGCAGTTCGTCAGCGACGAAATCTGCCTTGTTCATTGCTACCATCGCTGTGTCCGTCGCGCCTTCCTCACAGGCATCGATGAGCTCACCCAGAAAGACTACACCCACCGCAGAGAATGGATTCGCCAGCGCCTGGAGTCCCTGGCCTCTGTCTTCGGTATCGACGTTCTCCAATATGCCGTCCTATCCAATCACCTCCATGTCATCCTCCGCAATCGCCCCGATGTCGTGAAGACTTGGTCCGACGTAGAAGTCGCCACCCGCTGGCTAAGACTCTTTCCAGGCACCCGAATCCTCGATGTCTTGGCCGAGCCCAACGAGGAGGATGTCCGAAGCGCTGTAGCCAATCCCGAGAAGATCCAAGAGTATCGCAGCCGACTCTCCGATATCTCTTGGTTCATGCGTTCTCTCGCAGAAGTCATCGCCAGGCGAGCCAATGCAGAAGATGAATGCAGTGGCTGCTTCTGGGATGGCCGATTCAAAGCGAAGCGGCTTCTCGATGAAGCGGGTTTGCTGGCCTGCGCCATGTATGTGGATCTCAATGTCTTGCGCGCGAACCTGGCCGCAACAATCGAACTCTCGATGCACACGTCGGTGTTTGATCGAATCGAGGCTGCCAAGGGAGCGATGATCGAATCCTCGGCTCTGGATCGTATTCCCTTGTCCCGGGAGGAATCGATCGCGAGGAGGACCAAGATGACGCTCGAGGAGCAGAAGAAGGCTCGTAAGCAGACTGGCCCCCGTCCACTGGTCCCCCGAGACGCCTGGTTGGCCCCTTTGACGCTCGACCCCGGAGTGGACGCGTTTGATCCGCAGGCCAGCACCAATGGTCTGCGCGCCAGCAACCGAGGGTTCTTGACGATGAACCTGGAGGACTATGTGAAGTTGTTGCAATGGACTGCTAAGCAGAAGGATCATCCGCCAGGGAGCGTGTGTCGGGTTCCTGAATCCTTGGAGCCCTTGTTTACCGGCTTGGGAGTGGAACCGAGCATGTGGTGCGACTTGGTGTGGAACTACACGAAGTACTTTGGGACAAGCCGTTGTAGTGGGAATCCCAAGGCGATGATCGCCGACGCGGAGCGGACCCACAAACGCTGGAGTCGCGGCCAGCGCCAAGCTGCCGCTTGCTTCGCCTAGCGGGCAGCGCTTCGCGGCAACTGGCCAGTAGCAAGGAGCAAGGAGCAAGTGGCTCCGCTAGCTCCGGTTCCCCACCTTGGAGCCTGAGCCAGAACCCCGCTCTCCAGTCTCCCGCTCTTCGCCCTCCTGCATTCTCGGGTCCGGCTCGCCGCTGCGCCCATCCGAGCCCAATCCCTCCGAATTCCAGCCCCCCAGGCCAATCCCGCCCCCACTTCCACCCCACCCTCCGTCCCAGCCCCCTCCAAAAGATGGGTGCCTACTATCAAAAGGTGGGTGCCTGCTATTGGGAATGCTTGCGTCTTTGCGCCGTTGCGAGAAAACTCCTCCCCCCAACAAGGTGGGTGCCTGCTATTTGAGGAACGATTGAATAGATGGGTGCCCTTAATTGAGAGCGCCATCCCTCCGAATTCCAGCCCCCCAGGCCAATTCCGCCCCCAATTCCCCCCAACCTCCGTCCCCACCCCCTCCAAACGATGGGTGCCTGCTATCAAAAGGTGGGTGCCTACTATCGGGAATTGGGAATGATCGGGGATGATTTGAATAGGTGGGTGCCTGCTATTGGGAATTTCTGCGTCTTGGCGCCTTCGCGAGAAAACTCTTCCCCCCAAAAAGGTGGGTGCCTGCTATTTGAGGAACGATTGCGCCGCAATGAGTGGGTGCCTCGGATTTGGTGATGGGTGGGTGCCTCGGATTTGGTGATCGCGTTTCGTTGCGTCTTGGCGCCTTTGCGAGAAAACTCCCGCCCCCCAAAAGGTGGGTGCCCTTAATTGAGAGCGTTGTGAGGAGGGGTGGGGAGATGGTGGGGTATCCGGTTGTGTTCATGTCGCATGCTCCCCGTGGCCGATCGCAAACGTACCGGGGAACAAAGAGGGGTCCGGACAATTGTGGACAATGCGGACTATTTCGTGGCGTATCGCACGCGTATCGGGGAACTAGAGGCCAACGAGTTCGAGGAGTTTGAGAGCATTGGTGGTTGGGGTTACACCAGGTCGCATTTTGTAATCAAACCGCATGATTTGCTTTCCATCGATTTGCTCAAAGTACTCGCGAAAATGAACGATCTGCGCGTAAGTTCTCATTTGATCACTGGATGCCAGCTCCAAATCGTGGGTGCTTGCTAATACCACACACCCCAGATCGATCAATCTCCTCAAAACGGAATCGACCGCAATTTGACGTTCGCGAGAATTCGTGCCTTGCAGGATTTCATCGAGCAAGACGAGCATACGGTGCCCCCCTTCTCGATCCTCCTCCACAGCCTTGTCGACCACCCGCCGAAGTCGCTTCAACTCCGCCATAAAGAACGACACACCGTCTTGCAAAGAATCCTGGACCCGAATGCTCGATGCGATGTCCAGCGACTCACTGACCCAACTCTTCGAACAAACAGGTGCACCTATCCTAGCCAACAACACGTTCACACCGACCGATCGTAACAGCGTCGACTTCCCAGCCATGTTACTGCCCGTTACCAACAGAAGCCGCTGCTTTTCATCGATAGCAAGATCGTTCGGAACACGTTGATCATCGCGGAGCAAAGGATGTGCGAGACCCGTTGCCGTAATCATCTTGCCTCGTTGGCCGACAGACGGATAACTCCACTCGGAATTCTCATCCGCAATCGTCGCTGACGAGTTAAGTGCCTCAAGTTGCCCAATCGCTTCCACCCAACGCGGCGCTAGGGCCTGGTACTTCTTTTTCCAGCGTTCCAGTCCTTCCAAAACGCGCACATCCCACAGGATCGCAATTTGCAACGTGACATACGGAATGAAAAACAATGGACTCTTTTGGAAACCTGCTAGCGTCATCCAATGCTGTAGTCTGCTAATCCCATCTGATGCGTTGGGTAGCGAATCTCCAGGTGTAAGGAGAGACCGGTGAATGCTGTTCAACATCGAACTCTTCCGAGGCATTTCCCCCGCGCAGGTAATCCAGTCACTCAACAGTTGGAGCTCGCGGTTTGCATATCCAATTCGATTGAACAGATCATGAATCGGGCCCAATATGATCATGGTTAGCACAAAGTTAATAGCCAACCCAAAGAGCAAAACACTTACTCCAACTAGTTGCCCAACCCCGACTCCCAGAAAGAACGCCCCTACCAATCCGATCGCTCCCAGAATCACGAGAGAGGGTCCTAGACAAGCGAGGGCGTAAATCCAACGCCTTCCCTCAAAAAAGTCTTGCGAGGAGGCCCACTCCGCGATGGCTTCGGGATAGGTCCTTTGAGATCGGAGCCCGCACGCAATACGGTAGAAATCCAATCTCCACGACCGCGTCTTCGACAATTCGCGAACTGCCTCCTGCCTCATTTGAATCTCTTCGGGGCTCGCCCATTCCGTAATCCACTGAGCAAGCGTCTCGGCTCCGGTCCGCGTCATTGCAAGGGACGCCCAACGAAACAAACTTCTTTCACCGAATACATCGAGATCCTGCGTCCACTCCGCAGTGTATGGAACCACGTAATCTTCAGAGGGTAAGGGTGCCAGCTCCTTCCAATTACGATTGCAACGATCAATGAGTCTCACCAACCCAAACAACTGCGAATGCAGATTTTGCATTCGATATTGGATGGTTTCGTACCAGGTGGCAAAAAAGAGGAACACTCCGATGAGCAGAAGTCCTACTTTCCAAGTCCAACTTCCAAGCGAAGGTTCTGCAACTCCCACCACGATCATGGCCAGTCCTGGTATTGCAGATCCGACTCGACAGCGAACCAATACCTTCGACAGTCGCTTCGAACGCTCGATCGTTTCCTCAAAGGATTCGACAAGCGACTGGTAGGTGTTGACCGCCGATTTCGAATCCGATGTCATGGCAATTCCTTGCGAAGGCTCTGAACTGGGTGAGACTTGTGAGCCAAACAAATCTCGCGAGTCGTTTGAATGTCCTTCGACAGCTGGGCACGCAATGCCTCGATCGACGGAAACTTCTGGACCCCTCGTATCTCCGAGAGCAATTCCAATTCCATCGATGCGCCGTAGAGATCCGCACTAAAGTCAAGTATGTGCGCTTCAACCTTCTTTGCATCCTCTCCAAAGGTCGGGTTGGGACCGATGTGCAGCGCAACAGGTTGATGCATTGCTGACTTTGCAATCGAGGCCTCTATCCCCTCAACGTTTGACACACGCGCTGCGTAGACTCCATGCGCCGGAACGAGGACGGAAATTGCGTCGAGATTCGCGGTTGGGAATCCTAGCGTTCGACCGCGTCGAGCGCCTGTCCCCACAACTCCATGAATGCGATAGGGTTGTAGCAATAATCGATTGGCTGCTTGAATAGCTCCGAGCTCGATCTCTTTCCGAATACGTGTACTCGAAATCCAATCTCCCGAATCCATTTCGACTGCCGCTAACTCAAACTCAATTCCAAGCGTTCGACATCGTTGATGGAGATAGTCCACATCTCCTCGCCGGTCACGTCCGAACCGAAAGTTTGGTCCTTCGATAATTCCTTTTGCCCCCAAAGCTCCCACTATCACTTGATCGAAAAAATCTTCCGCAGACAGCTGGAGCAATTCGTGTGAGGTCCTCAATGCGACGACGAAGTCCGCTCCAGCCTCCCTCAGTAGTCTGCATTTGGATTCGTGCGTCGTCAGGGGCTTTGGGGATAGTTCCGGACGAAGAATGCGGAGGGGGGGTGGATCAAAAGTCACAACGACCACGGGCCCATCTGTTCGTTTGGCGAGGGATTTCAGCTGGATCAACAAACGGCGATGGCCGCAATGCACGCCATCGAAATTGCCGATTGCGATGGCTCCACCTTTCGCATCCTTAGTTACTGGTTTATCGAAAAACATCAATTGGTCCATTTACTCTGACGCATTTCGTATGGTCGTTAGATCCAATTCGGTCGAAGCATTGCGCTCAAATCGAGGTTGAACACGAGGCCAGAAAATCAAACCTGTGAACAGAGTGATTGCGACCCCCGACAGGACATCCGAAAAATAGTGTGAGGCGCTTTCAACTCGTTGCACCGAAGCGACGACTGCGAGCGAAACAAAAAACCACTTACCCCGCGGATAAACGGCAGTAAGAGCGATGGCGACAGCCATGGCTGTCGCTGCATGGCCAGATGGGAAGCTACGGAAATGCTCATCCAACCAGGAACCTGAAAGGGGAGCGCCCCACACGTCCAAACTGCGTTCAGGCAAAAGCTCGAGGGGCAATAGATCAATCGCGTTTGGCCGAACACGGGGAATTATGGCTTTAGCCGCGTTGGCCACCGCCCCGCACAACAGAACGAATGCGAGACCGATGAGAAGCCGGGACCGATTGCGAACATCCGTCCATAGCAAGCAACCGAACACGAAAGCGATCGTTAAGAAATGTGCGAACGCTTCGCTCATCTGAATGAACTTATTGAGGTCACCGGGAATTTTCAGGGAGCGAAACCAGTAGGAAAGCTCAAGATCCCAAGGCAAGCACAGGATCGCCGCGCCCATGCAAGCGATCAATAGGACCCAAGAACGCCTGCGACTTCGCGAATCGAGCACGGTTAATTTCCCGTCGTCCGAACTACTGAGTTGACCGATCAAACCACTGGGTTTAGTTCGTAGGTTCGCGAATCGCTTTTTCCGGACAGGTGGTTCGCTTGCGCGATGCTGTAGAGCTGCTGTCCGACAGGAGTGGGGTATTTGCCTGTAATGCACGCTTGGCAAAGGTGGTTTGAAGGAAGATCGATTGCTCGAGCGATCGATTCCACAGGCAGGTAGCGAAGGGAGTCGCACCCGAGTTGTTCGGCCATCCGATCCTGGCCTGCTTCCGTCAGCATCCCGTTTTCCAAGAACTTCGGTGCAAAGAGTTCGTCGATGGTCGACATATCGATGCCATAGAAGCAAGGAGCAATAATTGGCGGACAAGCGACGCGGACGTGGATTTCTTTGGCTCCGCCGAGCTCGCGTATGCGGTGCAGCAGTACTTTCATCGTCGTTGAGCGAACGATGGAATCCTCGACGAGGATCACGCGTTTGCCATCGAGTACCTCGCGCAAAGGAGTGTATTTGCTCGACGCTTTCGCTTTGCGTGCTCGACCACCTTCGATAAACGTCCGACCGCTATAACGATTGCGGATCAAACCTTCACGGGAAGGAATCCGCATGCGGTATGCCATAGCATCGGCCGCCGCTTTGCTCGTATCGGGAACCGGAACGACAATCGTATCGTTGTCGATCGGAATCTGGTTTCTAGAAAGTTCGATACGCGCTAATTCTTCACCTAGCCTCGTTCTCGAAAGATAAACACTTCGTTCATCGAGGGTGCTCGCCACGTTTGCGAAATAAATCCATTCGAAGAAGCAGTGAGCAGGCTTAGGCGTTTCGCAATATCTCTCGATTTGGATGCCATCGGGAGTGACCAAGATCGCATGCCCTGGGGGAACCGATAGAATCGCATCTCGATCGAAGCCGAGGTTGAGTAACGCGACGCTCTCGCTGGCTGCAGCAAAAAGCCGCCCGTCGGTCGCATAACACAATGGTTTGATCCCGAGTGGATCGCGAGCTAGGAGCAGCTCCCCTTTGGCATTCAAGATCGCAATCGAAAACGCTCCGTCGAACTTCTTCGCGGCGGAAGCGAATACGTCGATCAACGAACGATTGGCAGAGAGCGTTAATTCGCGTCCAAGTTCGTGCATGATAATCTCGGTATCGGTGTCTCGCGCCAGATGGTGTTCTCCATCTTTCATCAACCGATCGCGAAGGTCAGTATAGTTCGCTAATTGCCCATTGAAACAAAAGCTGAACCACTTGTTTTTATGGATATGCTGTCGTTCGAAAGGTTGTGCATAGCTGCGGTCGTCTTGACCGCAAGTTGCATAGCGCACGTGTCCAATCGCGGCGCGGCCTGCATAGGCCTCCATGATCGCCTCGCTTTTTCCGCGATGGGACAGCCGGAAGACTTCCGCGACTGTTCCTATATCCTTCATTGTGTCCAGAATGAGGGATCGATCTGGATTGTAAGTCGTCATCCCCGCCGCGAGCTGTCCGCGGTTTTGGATATCCTGCAGCATGCGAGGAAGCAGATAAGAGATCGAGTCGCGGCCCGCATCGGGGCTCAGACGGCTTTCATCACCACCGGGTAAGTGATAAATGGCCGCAACACCGCATTCATGGTGCAGTTCGCTCATGAGATCGGATCAAGCCTCGACTAGCAGGAATTCGAGCAAAGGGGACTGGATTTGTGTTGGGTTTGTCGCACCCTACCCCAAGGAATCGTAGCGGATGAGCCTCTACTTGTCGACAAGCTCTTTTTTTGCAAAGGTCTCGATCGCCTCGAGTGCGCGCAGCAATTGCGGGTCGTTCGTCAAAGTCGGATCGCGCAGGATCCAAGGGTTTATTTCCCCTGTTTCGGCCGGTTCCGGTACAAATCGGGGATCAGCTCGAAGGCGAAAACGCTCGCCGATCGCGGCTAGTTCCGGCTCGTTGACCTCTACGGTGAATCCTTCGCTCGGAACCACGCCCCAAGGATCTTCCGGCTTGGCGTCTTTGCGTCTGTGGATCAACCGTCCCTTGGGGGGGTAGTAGTAGGCCGTAGTGAGTCGCATCGCCGCATTGCCACCCTCCAACGGTATCACATTTTGGACACTTCCTTTTCCAAATGTTCGGGTCCCCACAATGATAGCCCGCTCGCGGTCTTGCAAACACGCGGCTAAGATTTCGCTTGCCGAAGCGCTCTGATCATTGACGAGCACGACAATCGGGATTTCGGGGGGCACTAGCGCACCGGGAGTTGCCTCGTACACTTCATCGACGCTGCCGTTGCGTCCTTTCGTGCTTACGATCTCTCCACCTTCGAGAAAAAAATCGCAAATGTCGGTGGCTGCGAAGAGCAATCCACCTGTGTTATCGCGGACATCGATGATCAGTGCCTTCCAGGAGGTGCTCTTCGATTCGATCGCTCGTTTGAGCTCATCGGCTGTCTTTTCTCCGAAAAGTTCGATATGAAAATAGCCCACATCTTCGTCGGCTTGCATTCGGAACTCCCATCGCCCGTTTTCCAGTCGTCGGTCGCCCAATACGGATTCCACTTCGATGCGAGCTCTCGTCACGGAGATCAAGAGAGGCTCGGATTCACCCGGCCGTTCCAACTTCAAGCTGGCCGTTGTTCCTTCTTTGCCTCGAAGCCGCTGCGACGCTTCCGCGAATTTCAAATCTGCGACCGGGAAGCCATCTACTTCCAGGATAATATCTCCGGGTTTGACTCCCGCCCGATAAGCGGGTGAATCATAAAGCGTGCTGACGATCGTCAATCGATCGCGACGGGGCGGTCCATCCAGACTGACCCCGAGGCCTCCAAATTCTTGCTCCAAGATCGCTTGGAAAGGCTGGAGGGATTCCGGCGGAATGTAACCTGAATAAGGATCGAGCGACGCAAGCATCCCTGACATCGCCGCGCTATACAGAGCCTGCGGATCGGCAGGATCAACGTACTGCTGCTCGATCAAGTCCATAACCAATCCAAGGTCCCCGAGCTTCCTCAACCGTACAGAATTTGCATAGCAAAAGAGGCAGACCACCGTCACGATTCCGAGAACTCGAAGGTTAAAGGTTGTCACGGCAGCGACTCGACGGATTGGTGTTAAGGTATCTCATTGATCGACGTAGGAGCTATTTCATTTGAGAACGAGCAACAGGTCACCCGTCTCGACTTGATTGCCCGACTGCACGTAGAGCTTTGCGATCTCGCCATCCCGTTCTGCAGTCATGATCGTTTCCATCTTCATCGCTTCGAGCGCCAGAAGCTTCTGACCCTTTTGCACTTTATCCCCAACCGCGATCGAAACGCCGATCACCATACCCGGCATCCCTGCTCCGATATGGGTTGGATCGGATGGGTCTGCTTTAAGTCTGGCGACGGCTTTATTCTCGATCGATTGGTCGACGATTTCAATTTCGCGAGGTTGCCCATTAAGCTCAAAGTAAACGGCCCGAGTTCCATCCGGTCGGGCTTCTCCCACCGCAAGAAACTTGACGATGAGCTTCTTTCCAGGTTCGATGTCGACCGAAAATTCCTCTCCGATCGCAGGTCCATAAAAGAATATGGGTGTCGGAAGCAGCGAGACATCACCGTAGCTCCGGACATGCGCGAGAAACTCATCGAATACTTTGGGGTAGAGAGCCGAGGTTACCCTTTCGCGTCGATTCGCGGCTCGCCCCAGCTTGGACTCTAAATGTTTGCCGATCTGTTCGAAGTCAACAGGCGGCAGCGTTTCTCCGGGCCTGCTTGTGACTTCGGGGTTATTCCGAAGGATATTCTTTTTGACGTTTGCGGGGAAACCACCAGGCGGTTGTCCCATCATTCCCCCGACCAGATCAAGAACGGAACCGGGATAGGAAAGCTCGCGGCGTCCCTCGGCGATGTCCTCCGCAGTGAGTTGATTCGCCACCATGAAAAGCGCCAGGTCGCCGATCGCTTTGCTCGTCGGGGTCACCTTGACGATATCCCCTAACAATTGGTTGGCGTCCGCATATCGCTTGCATACGTCTGCCCATTGATATGCGAGCCCCAATGCCTTGGCTTGCTGGTAAAGGTTCGTGTACTGTCCACCGGGCATCTCGTGCTGGTACAAGTCACCGCCAGCGACGAGCGATTCGCTTTCAAACGGTGCATAGAACTGACGCACCCCTTTCCAATATTCTGAGATCTGGGTCAATGCATCGGTTTCAAGCTTGCTTTCTCGATCCGAGCTTCGCAATGCCTCCACCAGCGTATTCAAGTTGACCTGCGATGTTCCGCCGGACATCGACGCGAAGGCTCCATCGATCACCTCTACTCCTTGCTCGGCAGCTTGCAGCAACGAAGCCGCTTGGATCCCCGCGGTATCGTGGGTGTGGAAGTGAATTGGAATTCCAATCTCTTGCTTGAGGGCATGAACCAGTTGCTTGGCAGCTGCTGGCTTGCAGAGCCCCGCCATATCTTTGATGGCCAGCATATGGGCCCCCATGCGTTCAAGCTCTTTGGCTAGATCGACATAATAACCGAGTGAGTACTTTGGACGACTCGGATTGGTGATATCCCCTGTGTAGCAAATGGCCGCTTCGCATATCATGCCCGATTCCAGGACCGCATCCATGGCGACTCGCATGTTCTCGGTCCAGTTGAGGGCGTCGAAGACACGGAAAATATCGACCCCTGCCGACGCCGCTTCCCGAACAAACTCCTGCACCACATTGTCCGGATAGTTGGTATAGCCTACCGCGTTTGACGCTCGCAACAACATTTGAAACAAGATATTGGGGACGCGTTCTCGCATCGCGCTGAGGCGTTGCCAAGGGCTCTCTTTCAAAAACCGCATCGCGGTATCGAACGTGGCACCACCCCACATTTCCAGCGAAAAAAACTGCGGAGCAAGCCGTGCGTACGCATCCGCGATCGCGACCATATCCGCGGTTCGCAATCGAGTCGCGAGAAGGGATTGATGGGCATCCCGCATCGTCGTGTCCGTGAACAATAGCTCTTTGGAGTCACGGATGCTCTCGCAAAACTTCTGTGCCCCGAGCTTCAAGAATCGGTCGCGGTATCCCTCCGGTAAAGGAATACTCTTGTCCGTAGCTGGTATCGCTGCTGGTTCGCGACGAATGGATTTGGAGGAGCCTTCGATGAGCTTGTTCCCATTGACGACTGTTTCCGCGATGAAGCTCAAGATGCGTGTGGCTCGGTCGCGTCGACGCGGTAGCTCGAACAGCTCTGGCGTCTTATCGATCATCCGAGTCGTCGCATTTCCCTCCAAAAACGTGGGATGGGTAATGAGGGATATCAGGAAAGGAATGTTGGTTTTAACCCCCCGAATCCGGAACTCTTGCAAGCATCGTTCCATGCGTCCGGCAGCTTCCCCCAAATTGCGACCGCGCGCGGTCACTTTGACCAATAGCGAATCGTAGAAGGGGTTGACGACCGCACCGCTGAAGGCACTTCCTGCATCAAGCCGAATGCCTAGCCCACCTGCGCTCCGGTAGTGCGAAATCTTTCCATAATCAGGACGAAACTGATTGGAAGGATCCTCGGTCGTAACCCGGCATTGAATCGCGGATCCGACGACTTGAACATCCTTTTGAAGAGGCAGACCAAGGCTATCGTCACCTAATCGCTCTCCTTGCGCTACAAGAATTTGAGCCCGCACCAAGTCGATCCCGGTGACTTCTTCCGTGACGGTATGCTCGACTTGAATACGCGGATTGACTTCGATGAAATAGAATTGGTTCGAGTCGGTATCGAGAAGGAACTCGACGGTCCCCGCACAGTGATAGCCCACTTCACGACCAATCGCGAGCGCCGCTTCATGGAGCTCCGCCGCAACACGTTTTTCAAGGTTCGGTGCAGGTGCTAGTTCAACAACCTTTTGATGCCGCCGTTGCACCGAACAATCTCTCTCGTGCAGATGGATCAGATTGCTATGGAGATCTCCAAGAATCTGGACTTCCAAATGCCGCGCGCGGGCCACGAGTTTTTCGAGAAAGACTTCATCGCTGCCGAAGGCGTTTTTCGCCTCGCGTTGAGCTTGCTCCAAGTTGATAGCCAGTTCCGATTCATTTTCAACGATGCGCATCCCTCGGCCCCCGCCCCCTTTGGAGGCTTTGAGCATGATAGGATAGCCCATCGTTTTGGCTGTCTCGTGCGCTTCATCGAGCGAGCGGACGGCACGCGTGGAGCCCTCTAAAACAGGAACACCGACTTTCTTAGCGATCCCGCGAGCTGCGACTTTGTCTCCCAGAAGCTCCAGAGCGCGCACGCTCGGACCGATAAAGGTAATCCCGTTGGCTCCAAGGGCTTTGGCAAACTCCGCATTCTCGGAGAGAAAGCCATAACCGGGATGAACGGCGTCAATTCCGTTTTCCAAGCAGAGACGCACGATTCCATCGATATCCAAGTAAGAACGAATTGGTTCCCCTGGTTTTCCGATTTGATAGGCTTCGTCTGCTTTGAATCGATGGAGTGCGAATCGGTCTTCGTGCGAATAGATCGCGACCGTCCGGATCTTGATTTCGTGAGCGCTTCGAAAGATACGGGTTGCGATCTCGCTGCGGTTGGCAGCGAGGATTTTTTGGAATGCCGGCATGGACTAAGGCTTGGAGGGAGGGGGAGGAGTGGGAGCTTGGAAATCTCCCGCCGTCGCGACAACGAGCGTGTCAGGATCAATGTACTCCGCGATTGCGTCATTGACGGCATCGACGGTCAGTTGCGAGACAGCGGATTCCAATTTTTCGTAATAGCTCATGTCGCGGCCGGTAAAAATGTTGTTCGCCAACAATCCAGCAAGACCGACATCGCGACTGCGAATCAACTGTTGATTTTGCAAATAACCTTGAACCGTGTCCTGGAGCTCTTGGGAGGTGATGCCATCTTTAACGAGTTTGCGTACCTCCTCGTCAATCGTCGCCACCAACTTGTCCCGATTTTTCGGATTGGCAATCGCGGTGATGTAGAAGACTGTTCGTTCATCGATCGAACTGGATGCGAGATTGCTGTTGACTCCGTACGATAGACCTTCCTTCTGTCGGACACGGTCCCCGAGACGCGATGAGAGCGCACCGGCGCCGAGCACTTGGTTGCCGATCAATAGAGCAGGATATTTCGGATGATCATCGCGCAGTGCGTACTGTTGGCTGGCGAAATAAACCGAATTTGCTTTGTCGGGAGTTTCGATGGACTGCAGCGGCAACTTCACATCGGTGGTCGCGGACGTCGCAGCACGCTGGAATGGGACTTTGGATTTCCAGTTTCCTAGCATCTTCGAAAGTTTGGGCTCGATCTCTTCCGCGTCAAAATCCCCGACAATAGCGACTTCCCCCTCGGTCCCCGAAAGATACTTGGCGTGCAAATCCACGATGTCAGCAATCGAGAGTTTTTGAAAGTCTTCGATTTCTTCGTCGATCGTGGGTAGATACCGGATATCTCCGCGTTTGTATGGGTTCAAAGTTCGTGAGACCGCTAGGTTCGCCAAAGCCTGCGGCTCGCTCTTTTGGCTTTCCAAGGACGTCAGCACTTGATCGCGAATAAGCTCGAATTCTTTTTCTTCGAATGCAGGATTTCGCAACATCTCTTCGATGACTTCCAAGACTTCCGCCAAATGTTCACGGCGTGTTTCCAATCCAATTGTGAGAGACTGAGGGCGCGAAGACGCTCGCACTGTCGCTTTGAGAGAAGCCAACTTGTCGTTGAACTGTTGCAAAGGCAGGTTCTTCGTGCCTCGCATCAGCATCTCACCGAAGAGATCGCAAGCCGCCGATTTTCCGAAGAGAGATTTCTCGTCACCGAACCGAAGATTCAGGGTGAGATTGACCGTTGCTCCCCGAGTCTTCTTCGCCAAGAAGGCGTAGGGCAGCCCACTGGCCAATTTGCCGCGGACCAATCGAGACTCGATATTGGCGGGAGAGGGATCGAATTGCTCACCTTCGCTGATCGCTTCTCGCCCTTTGTAATCCTTTACCAACTCGTTGACGTCCGGCCGTTCAGGGATTTGGATTCGATCGGATCGATCCGCCGGCATGAACCGTCCAACTGTTCGATTATTGCGAACTAGGTACTTTTGCGCAGCGACCTGCACTTGGGCAGCCGTCGTCTTTTCGATCCCATCGCGGTAGAGGAAATAAAGCTTCCAATCCCCTTGGGCTGCCCAATCGCTCAAGCTGATAGCAAGACTATCGCTACGTGCTGCAGCGCGTTCGCGTTGGTTGAGAATCTTTTGCTTTGCGCGGGAGACTTCTTCTTCAGTGACAGGAGCATTGACTAAGTTTTCTAATGTCTCCAGCATGGCCGACTCAGCCTTTTCCAGAGACTTCTCAAGGGGAACTTGGGCGAGGAACAGGATCGTGCCTGGATCGTGCAGCCCCTCGGCTCCGCCGAAGACACCGGTCGCCAATTTTGTCTCGATCATCGACTTGTAGAGTCGACCGCTCGGCTCATCGGTAAGAACTTCCGCGAGCAGATCGATAGCAGGGTATTCGGGATCTCCTCCGGCTGGAACATGGTATACCGCTCCAACCGCTTGGATGTCCGCGACTCGCCTCACCATGGTGATACGTTCGCCGTCTTGCGGAGGCTCCACCGTATAGGTGGCGGGAAGAGGCTGCTTGGGTCGCGCGAGCACCCCGAAGTACTTTTGAACGTATTCGAGCGCCTTGGCCTCCTCGAACTTGCCAGCGACGATGACCATAGCGTTGTCTGGGCGATAGTATTTGCGGTAGAACGCTCGCAAATTATCGACAGGTACACGTTCGATATCCGTGCGGTTACCGATGGTCGATTTCCCGTAGTTATGCCATTGGAATGCGGCCGACAGCATGCGTTGTCGGAGAACACCGATGGGGTTGTTTTCACCCCGCTCGAATTCGCTGCGGACAACGGAGAATTCGCTAGCCAGATCCTCCCCTAAAATCTTGCTGTTGACCAAGCGGTCCGCCTCCAACCGAATGGCGAATTCCAAGTTCTCATTCGAGGCGGGTAGGGTTTCGTAATAGTTGGTTCGATCGACCCACGTTGTCCCATTAAACGTCGCCCCTCGGTCCTTGAGTGCTTTGGGAATTTCAGGGTTGAGATCGGTTCCTTTAAAAACCATGTGTTCCAGAAGGTGCGCCATGCCGGCTTCCCCGTAGCCTTCGTGGCGAGAGCCGACGAAAACCGTGCAGTTCACGGTGACTTTGGGCTGGCTGTTGTCGACGAAGAGCAATACTTTGAGCCCGTTGTCGAGTCGGTATTCGTTGATTCCTTCTACGGAAGCGACTTTCGTTGGCATATTTTCGGCTTGTAAGTGGGGGCGGTCGGAAAGGTATGTGCCTAGAACCAAAAACATAGCTAAGCAACTTCGCAATGCCCGAGATGGCCAATCGCTTTGTAGATGGTCTATCGATTCCGTCGTGAACGCGCTTTTCATAAGTATCAAAACGTCCTTTCGTTTCAAAACGACCATGGCAAGGCGACGCCAGTGATAAGGCAGCGGACCGCGATCAAGGGCTTCGATTGTAAACCAATTTTCCTTTTCCGTTGAACGGATGCCGCGATCAGAACCCAAAAGACTTAGAAACCTCTTGAATCCCTTTATGGACTAAATGTTATGGCTTGGACAAGAGTCTGCGAATCCCACATGCTTCCCGAGGGAAGCTCGCACGAAGTTTTGGTGGGAAGCGATGTACTGGCGATCTTTCGCCACCAAGGGGTGCTGTACGCGATCGATGGGATTTGCATGCATCAAGGTGGCCCGTTGGCTCGGGGGAAATTGATGGACGGCACGGTGACATGCCCTTGGCACGGCTGGCAATACGACCTCCGAACCGGTTGCAATGCGGCGACATGCAAGCCGATGCTAAAGACCTATCCCATTCAGGAATCGGACGGGATTATTGAGGTTGACCTTGCGGGCGCGAGTTAACTAAAGTCCGGGTTGAATCGGATTGTGGATTTCGTTGCTAACGCGAAGGCGTTGGAACGTCGCGGACACGACTGGGGTTCTCCCCACGCCGGATACGCACTCGTTTGGGATGCGGTGTTCACAAGCTGTGAGGCGAGCGCGGTACGCTTCGTTCGCCATGCCTTCTTCGAAGAGGTCAG
Source organism: Pirellula sp. SH-Sr6A (assembly GCF_001610875.1). Classification (NCBI taxonomy): domain Bacteria; kingdom Pseudomonadati; phylum Planctomycetota; class Planctomycetia; order Pirellulales; family Pirellulaceae; genus Pirellula; species Pirellula sp. SH-Sr6A. Next base: position 1,827,723 of record NZ_CP011272.1, read on the forward strand.
GAGGACCGAAGTGCAAACACTCAAAACTGCTGTTGTCGTCGTATTGCTTTTGTTCGTGATCTATGGGGGATTTATCGCTCTCAACGGATCCAACAACACCTCCTTCAATCCGGAGATCGAAGGGCTCGATCTGTCGGCGGATGCCCCGGACATAACGGGCGTAACTGGGCCTGTTGCGCCTGCCCCGGCTGCCCTGCCCCCGGGTACTCCGGCAGCTGCGCCCCAATCGGATCCCTGGGCGGCGTTCCAAAGCGCCCCATCGTCCGGTTTCAGCAGCGCTGCAACTCCTCCCACCAGCCCACTCCCTGGCCTTCCAGTGAGTTCTTCTCCGTCGCCTCTCTCGCCTCTGCCGGCGTCCCCCTCCGACGTCGCACTTCCGAGTCTGCCAGGTGCTCCTGCGAGCGATCTCGCTAAGCCAGCCGATTCCCTGCAAACGCTGCCTCCGCTCCCCTCCACACTTCCTGGGGCCGCAGGCAACGACGATGGAAAATCAGAACCAACTAAAGAGGATCTGAAAACAACCAATAGTCCTGATTTCGGAATTGCCCTCCCGCCATCGGCAACGGGCCTCCCCAAACCGGATTCGTCCGAATCTCCTAAGGACGAGTCGACGGGACCAGACGAAAACAGTGTCGATCCAACCGACGCGAAACAGACGGGCGATAGCAAGCCGATCGGTCCCAGCAAATCGTATGAAAACGCCAAGGAAACAGCTCTCTCGCAATCCAAACGCGGCCAGCTGAAGGAAGCTCTCGCGACGCTCAGCCTCTTTTACAACGACAACGAGCTGACAACCGAACAACGGCAAGACCTGTTGGATTTTCTCGATGCGTTGGCGGGAGAAGTCGTTTACTCCCGGCAGCACTTCCTGGACATCGCTTACTTTCCTGTCCCCGGCGAGACACTCGAAGACGTTGCCAAGAAGTTTGAAGTCCCGGCCGAAATCCTTGCCCGTATCAACGCGATCGAACCAAAGGGCCCTTTACAAACCGGTACCAAACTCAAAGTGGTGCCAGGCCCCTTTCGTGCTGAAGTCGACTTGAGCACGAGCGAACTGACGTTGTTCGTTGGCGATTTGTATGCGGGCCGTTACCCGGTCACGATTGGAAAAGATCCCGCCCCCAAGACGGGCGACTACAAAGTGGTCGATAAGCAAAAGGATCGTAACTATTATGGCAGCGGAGCCCCTATCCCCGGCTCCGACCCACGCAATCCTTATGGTGGCTTCTGGATGGATCTCGGAGGAGATCTCTGCATCCATGGTTCGTCGCCCGATGCGAGCGGCCCCCAAGGCTGCATCAGCTTGTCTCCCCAAGATGCGGCCGACGTCTTCGGCATGCTCTCGCATGGCTCCCCTATTGTCATTCGCAATTAGGGTAGTATTCCCACAACACCCGCGCATTCGTGTTTCCATAAACCAACAGGGATGTTGCCGTGAAGCAACATCCCTGTTTTCGTTTGAACACTGCGAACGCGAGAGAAAAATGAGCTTTCGCCTGCGTTTCAGTGCGTTTTAGCCCCTCCCTCACGACAAGCGCGACCTCTAGGGAACAGCCTTTGCGATTAGCCTGCTGCACAAACAACGGCTGGGAATGACGGGTCCGTTCCAAGAGAAATGGGGTGTCGGGGCAAGATGGTGCAGCGATTTGTTCACAAGGGAGCTTGGTTATTTTTGGGAAGCCTGCTGGCATTGATCTGGGCGATCGATTGGCCCTTTGTTGCCGCCGAAGGTATCGAATCGACCGCCGTCGCATCGAGCGCAAGCCGCTTCACCAAGAAATATGTCGCTGATGTTCGTGCCACGGAAACACGGCAGGACAACGCCCGCTCGTCGCTTGTTCTATTCGATGGACCAACCGCAGAGTGGGCGGAAGCAAAGCGTGCTTGGTACCGTTACCACCGTTACATCTTGCCGATCGCAGTGGCGTCGTTTTTTCTTAGCTTCGGTCTATGGAGCTTGCTAGGTGTCGAGAACCTGGCCGTGCGTCCGCAGAAGTAGCTAAGTCGACTCGATCGCCCGAATCTTTTCGACTCGCCGTTGGTGTCTACCTCCTTCAAATTCGGTTGCGAGCCAGACTCGAACCAAATCACCGACGGGGCGGTCCCCGATCAAGTCACCGGGGAGGCACAGGATATTGACATCGTTATGGCGACGGCACATTTCCGCCATGACTTCATCGCTGCAGGCCGCAGCGCGAACCCCTTTGAATTTGTTGGCTGCGATAGCCATTCCAAAACCTGTTCCACAAATCAGGATCCCGCGTTCGACCGCCCCTTCCGCAACCCGCTTTGCCACCGTGACTGCAAAATCCGGGTAATCGACTGGTTGATCACTGTGCGTACCATAATCCTCGACCTCGTGCCCATCCGCTGTAAGCAACGTGATCAGTTTGCCTTTTATTTGAAAACCCCGATGGTCGCTTCCTAGGGCAATTCTCATTGCTCGCCTTTTTTGTCTTGGGGATCGTTCCAGAGAATCAAGTCACCGAGCTTCAGTTGTTCGATCCAGTGATTCGTGTATTCATCCAGTTGGGAGGCACATCGCTCGTAAGCGTCGAAGGGCCCACCGAAAGGGTCGGTGATCTCCGAGCCCGTCGGCGAGATCATGTGCACTTTGTTCGCAATGGTAGGCCACTGCGAGACGATCGCATGCTTATGGCGACTTCCCATCGTCAGAATCAAGTCCGCTTGCTCCACCATTTCTTGCGATAGCTGCGAACTGGAGTGGGAGTCGAGATTTGTCCCATACTTTTGGATAGCGTGAACGGCACCAGGCGACGCGGGGTCTCCACCGTAAGCGGAAACACCGGCCGAGAACGCGACAATCGGCACTTGCTCCCCTGGGAACAAGTCCGCGAATCGCTCTTGAATTTTTTTGTTCATCAAGGCTCCTGCCATGGGTGAGCGACAGGTATTACCGGTGCAGACGAAGAGGATCGTGATTCGCGAAAGGCTTTTCAAATAATCTGCCGTCACGATTCCCTCTCTGGTGATGGACGCTACGTTCTTTTCGAATTCGACCAAAGTGGGAAGTCCGATCTCGCAAGTCTCGCCATCATGGATGGCAATCGCATGCAAGTCCGAGGAGATCGATTCCACGGTTCGTGCCAGTTTCCCATTTTGCGTGGTCGCGGGAGCTGCGACCAAAGGCCCCGCCAACAACCGCCCCATTTGTTGAAAGACGGGGTGGTAGGGTTGAGAGGTTCGCAGCTTTTTGTTCGGTCGCATCAGCTTGGACACGACATCCGGCTTCATGCAGCGCAGCAGGCTATTAGGCTGGGAATCGGCGAGATCGATTGTAATCGGCCCGGGCCACACCTTCGACGCAAAACGTCGTATGGAGGAAGAGACATCCGGGAAATAGTCCAAGAGTTCGGATGAAGAACGCAGCATGAGGGTCAAGCCATGTTGGTTCTTATCTTGACCGGCAATCTCGGCCAGTTTGTCCACCGCCGACTCATGCATGCCTGATCCCACGAGCAAGTAAGAGCAGTCTCCTGGAACTGCCACAATGTGCCCTTCTGCAACCGCTTGAACGGCCAAGTGGACAACGTCCCTGGGATCTTCGGTGTTTTTCCAATCGAACTGCTTGACCATGCGTCGTATTTGCCGGCTCCCTAGCACCCGTTAATCTGTAATCGCCCCTATGGTACCAGAGTTGCCGAAGTTGCGAAAAGCCCCTCGCGCGACTCCAAGGTGTTGCGGGACTTTCCCCAGGGGGATTCCGTTATTTTCCCAAAATGCTTGACGCTGCGACCGATTCTTTGGGAGACTGACAAAACATCCTGAGTCCGCATCTATCTCGAGGGCGATCTTCCTCTTTCAATCCTTGTTCAAAGGAGGGTTTGGATGATGAGCAACAACAGACGCGACGTTTCGGGCATTCGCATGTGCTTGAATCATAGTCAGAGCGGCATCGAAGAAGGCTTGGTGGAGCTGGAGCAAGACTTCCGAATCTGGTTTGAGCATCCGCACCAGCGTCCATACTGGAGCAAGCTCATGGAACATTTGGTGAGCTTTCGATGGGTTCTCGATCAACACTTTACTCGCGTTGCCGGGGAAGGATATTTGGAACATGTTGCATGCCAGCGTCCCGGATTGTATTCCGATCTTCGGGACATCGAGTGTTGGCAATGGCGGTTGATCGACCGGCTGGACTCGATCATTCACGATGTGCAGACTTTTGACTCACAGCGCGACGAGATCGCGGACATCGAAGATGAGTTCCGTCGGCTTCATGGCGAGATTTTGGACGAGGAATCGCAGGAACGATTGCTTGTCGAACGTGGGTTGGCGTAATCGTATTCCGCTGGATTCTCTGACTTCGAGGTGGCACCGTGGTTTGTCCCAATATTGTCGAGCTCGTTACTACTGTTTCGACGGCGGAGGAGGCGGAGACGCTGGCACGAAATGCAGTCGAGCAGCGACTGGCGGCCTGCGTGCAGGTTGATGGTCCGATCCTCAGTGTCTATCGCTGGCGTGGCTCGGTCGAAACAGCGTCGGAACACAGGCTTTCATTGAAGACCACGGCCGACAAACAAGAGATGCTGGTTGCATGGTTAATAGCTAGTCATCCCTATGAGCAACCCGAGCTGTTGGTACGGCAAGTCGAAGCGTGCCGTTCCTATGCGGAATGGGTCGCCCAGGAAACGTGCGATGGCCCGACCAGCTCAAGCACCTCGACGTAAACGCCGCCGCCTTTTAGGCAACCCTTCGATTGGCTTGGGCGCTGTTTCCTACAAGATTCCAAGGGATCAGTTTTTTGCGATCTTCTTGGCGGCCCTTTTGGCAAGGACCGGAAGCGACGCGAAGATGCGATGGAAGTCGGGGAGTGCGTCCTTTTTCGGTCGAATCACGTAATCCAACGGAGGAATCTGTTCGCGTTGCTTGCGAAACGCTTCGCGGATGAGCCGCTTCCACCGATTGCGAAGGGGTGCGTGGCCGACGCGTTTGGAAACACTAATCCCCAATTGGGGCGTTTTCGATGCCTCGCTTTTCGCCGGCGGCTCGCCGGAATTGTCCGCTCGAGGGATAGCGTGAAGAACGAGGACATCATCTGCCACCACGATACCTCGCTTGAAGACCCGTTCGAAGTCTCGGGAGGATTTCAAGCGTATTGAAGCGGGTAGCGACTCGTCCTTCATGCTGCCTCACATCTCGAACGCAGGCTAATCCATCACTTTTGCGTTAGCGATGAGCTTCAGGAATTCTTGATTGCTCGGGAATCGAGAAAGCTGCTTCGTCAGTTGCTCCATCGCTTCCACCGGATGCATCGAGTTGAGAGTCCGGCGAATCATGGTGACCGAATGGTACGTATCAGGATCGTGAAGCAATTCTTCACGGCGTGTTCCGGACTGAGTGATATCGATCGCAGGCCAAACGCGACGGTCTGCCAGCTTTCGATCCAGAACCAACTCCATGTTCCCCGTACCCTTGAACTCTTGGAAGATCAACTCATCCATACGGGACCCCGTATCGACCAGAGCGGTACCGACGATTGTGAGCGAGCCACCTTCCGCGAAAGCGCGAGCGGTTGCAAAGAGCTTTTTGGGTATATCCATGGCCTTGATGTTCACCCCGCCGCTCATGGTAGGACCGCTATTACCAACATATTTGTTGAACGCGCGGGCTAGGCGAGTGATGGAGTCCATGAGCAAGAAAACGTCCTTGCCCATCTCCGCGAGTCTTCTGCAGCGATCCACCACCAACTGGCTGATGCGAACATGTGACTCAACGTCCTCATCCAAACTGCTCGCGATCACCTCGCCACGTTGGATGTTTCGACGCATGTCCGTCACTTCTTCGGGACGTTCATCGATGAGCAACACAATGAGCTCGACTTCGGGATAATTTTGCGCAATCCCTTGTGACATGTGCTGCAGCATAATCGTCTTCCCGGATCGGGGAGGGGCGACGATCAAGCATCGTTGGCCGCGTCCGATGGGAGCGAGCAAGTCGATCACGCGGTTGGTGATCGGTTGTGTTCCGATCTCTAGTCGGAGCCATTGCTCCGGGTTGATGGGGGTGAGGTTCTCGAAGCTCTTGATATTGACATACTCGTCTGGCTTCATCCCTTCGATGTCGAGAATCTCTTTGACGCGGGGACCTTGCGATCGCCGGGTCTGCTGCATGAGGGCGCGAATCTTGAGCCCCTGCCTCAGTCGGAATTTCTCAATCATCGTTCCAGGAACGAAAGGATCGGTCCGGAGCCGGGAGTAATTGTTTTCAGGGGACCGAAGGAACCCATAGCCATTGGGATGCATTTCCAGGAGCCCGTAAAACTCCTGACCTGGCTCTTCGTTCGCCGCAGGAGAATCCGAATCCGATGCCATCGCACCCTCGGCCCCTTCCACTGGTTCACCGGTCACTACGGGGTTTTCCTCTCCACCATCGCCGAATGCCTGCTGATAGTTCGGGCCGTGACGGCGGCGAGGCCTCTTGACCCGAGGGCGAGGGCCGGGAGCTGCCCCCGAGTTGTCATCATGAAATCGAGTGCGGAAGCGCTTTTTCTTGGGCATACCACCAAATCCGAGTAAAAACAAAGTGGGGATCTTGGGATCGCCACCGGACCGAGAACCTGGAGACCCAAGGAAAATCCATTCCTTCGATCTGCCACCTAGGGTTAGCGTGAGTCGATCGCCACCGCGAAGCCATCCATTCGGAGTTCCTCGTGAAGGCGATTCTGGATTCGCGAGGAATCCAAGTACCAGCAAGGGCCTCGTGAGGGCCCCGCATTTTCCGTTCATGCTTCGACGTGCTCGTGAAAACGCGATCGCCGCAGAACCGGTCGATGTGGATGCACAAACGCGAAAAGCAAACCTATTTCTGGCGGGAAAGTCGCTACGACAAGGAGAAACCAGCTTCGGAACCTGAGCCCCACGGCCCGGATCCGATCCGAAGCGAAACCATCCCAAACTGCCAATCTTCCGGGCTTAGCTGATCTCGACGCAAGAAAATCGAGTGATCTCTCATCCGAAGAAGGCTCTAACGTGTCGAGGGAAATCCATTCCCTCAGCAAGGCTCTGTGCCAATTGCCGTGGTCCGGTACCAAAATCAAATGACCGGCGAACGAAGTCCCAACACGGTTCGACAAGTTTTGCACACGCCGAGACCGGTGTCAAGCGACCTGCCACCGGAAGCATCCATCGATTTCTGAATTTATTCCAATCGAAGCGTTCCGCCTCGACGCTTGCCTTGTCGCTAACCTACTTCTGCTCGACAGCGACGATCGCTCGCGGAGCACTCGTAACGGGAAAACAAAGCAATGCGTGCTGTCGTCGTAGGAGCAACCGGCGGGATCGGTGAGGCAGTCTGCCAGCAACTTGCCCAAGCCGGTGGGATTGGCTTTTTGATTGGAAGGAACGAACTCAAACTTCAGGAACATTCCCAACGATTCGGTTGGAATTATTCCGTCGCGGATGCTGTGGATTGGCCCTCCCTGGAAACTGCGATTGGACGGGCGGAAGAGACGCTTGGAGGTCTCGATGCGGTCATCCATTTGGCGGGATCCGTTTTGCTAAAGCCGATGCACCTGACAAGCTTCTCCGAGTGGCGTGCGACCCTGGACACCAACCTGACTTCAGCGGCCGGGGTCATCAAGTTCGCGGCTCCTCGTATGTTCGGGGAGGGTGGAAGCATCGTCTTGATGAGTTCGGCTGCTGCCTCGATCGGCCTTCAAAATCACGAGGCAATCGCTGCCGCAAAAGGTGGCATCGAAGGGTTGGTCACCTCTGCCGCGGCGACGTACGCAGCGAAGAAGATCCGGGTGAACGCGGTCGCGCCAGGACTCACGAAAACCCCGATGACTCAGCGAATATGGGACAATCCCAAAAACGCAGAACACTCCTTATCCATGCACCCACTGGGCCGTTTCGGCGAACCCGACGAGGTGGCTCGAGCGATTCTTTGGTTTGCCTCCCCCGAGAACTCGTGGGTGACCGGGCAAGTCCTAGCGGTCGATGGAGGCTTGAGCTCGATCAAAACCGTCGCCGTCCGCTAAGGCCGGCGGTGAGCGCCAAGTCCGGCGATTATCTGCTGAGCCTAGCGGTTAGCTGTAGAGCTGAATGGCTTTGACGATTGCATCGACATCGTTCGGGACTGCGACGGCTCGGTTGGCGAACGACGCTCGGGTCACACCACGGCTGCCAAGGACTTCGTTGAATTTGTCTTGATCGGTCGTGTGATAGGCGACCGTGGCGGTCGGATCTTTAAGTTGATGCCCCGTCAGGATGCAGACCACTCGATCGTCCATACCGATAACCCCTTGCTGACGCAGCAGCTTGGCACCGGCCACGCTGGCCGCACTCGCTGGTTCGCACCCGATCCCCCCAGCCCCGACCTGAGCTTTCGCGTCGAGAATTTCTTGATCGGAGACCTGCCGGACCACACCATCGCAAAAATCGAGCGCCCGTAGGCATTTCTTGAGATTCACCGGTCGGTTGATTTCGATAGCGCTGGCGATCGTATCGGCTTTTACTTTTCCTTTGTCCAATTCATCGTAGTACCAGCAAGCGATATCCATGCGGGCGCGGCCGCGATTCCAACGCAAGTTCCGCTGGTTGTAGAGAACATCCAACGTGTCGGCACCGCCGGCATTGATGACCGCTAACCGAGGAATGCGGTCGATCAGCCCCAGTTCCTTCAGCTCGATAAAGGCCTTGCCAAAAGCGCTGGAATTCCCAAGGTTTCCACCGGGGACGACGATCCAATCCGGGGACTCCCAACGAAGCGCCTCGAGAACTCGGAACATGACCGACTTTTGTCCTTCGAGGCGGAAGGGGTTGATACTGTTTACCAGATAAATTCCCAGTTCCTTCGAGACCTCTTTCACGCGGGCCATGGCGTCGTCAAAATCGCCAGCGATCTGAACCGTCAATGCTCCGTACTCCAGCGCTTGTGAAAGCTTTCCGTAGGAGATTTTTCCCGTACCGATGAAGATGACCGCTTTCATCAATTGCGTCACGGCGCAGTACATCGCCAAGGAAGCAGAGGTATTGCCAGTCGACGCGCAAGCCGCCCGTTTGGCCCCCACCATGTGCGCGTGAGTGAATGCGGCGCACATCCCATTGTCCTTAAAAGACCCCGAAGGATTCATTCCTTCATATTGCAAGTAGAGTTTGCCGGGACGAATCCCAACATACTTCGCCACCGAGTCCGCTTGCTGAAGCAACGTTTGGCCCTCCCCCACGGTGACGATTTTGTGGTGGGGTGCAAACGGGAGCAGTTCATGAAACCGCCAGACACCGCTGAAACGTATGGGATTGTGGCGTTCCAACCACTTGGATTCGAACTCTCGAAGCGATTTTGGAACCGAAACTTTGTTCCAATCGTATGCGACGTCAAGAAGATCGTGACACTTCGGGCAACTTGTCAGCACTTCATCGATCGAGTAAGTGGCACCGCAATCGACATTGATGCATTTCTGGTGGGCGACTTCGTAGGTAGTTGACATGGGGACTGCGGTAGCGGAGAGCGTCGACATGATAATGGAACCTGATTCTGGAACTGGGCGGCCGAGCATCGCCGCCGCGGGAGGCTCCCTAATGTACCTCCTACAATCGGCAGGATGTAGTCGGATCTCCCATTGAATAAGGACAACGCGACAGGAACAGTCCGCCCAATCGCTCCGGTCGCTCCAAGCCTACGAAAAATTTGCCCCTTCCCGATCGACCATGACACTTGCGCCGGAAAAACCGGGGTATGCGTTCCGGTCGAGACGGCATTCTGGGAAAATGAAGAAGGATGGGTAAGAGAATGTTTGACGCTAGGGAGGGCGGGATTTAGGATGCATGTCCAAGGTGTAGCCAGGTCCCGAGCGAGTTTTTGAAGGCTACCAAACTTATCCCTATCTATCTCTCGTCGAGGAATTCATGGCTCGCGATCGCAATGTGACAGTCTGGCAAGCCTATGTCACGGTCATGTCCATCGTCAGCTTTCTCTGCTTGGGCGCTCTCGCCTACATGATGTTCACCTCAGGAACCAACTTGAAAACAGCGGAAGCGGCGATCAAGGATAAACGGGATGCTGAGGCCAATTTGCGAAAAGTGACCGAACGAAACCAACTCCTCCAAAGCATTTTGGGAGTTGGAAAACCGATCAGTGAAGCAGAATTCAATCAGCTGAAAAGCAGCGTGACCGGGGACCCGGAAATCGATGCAGCGGTCAAAACCTACACCAATCACATGGGATTGTTCGGAGTCAACGAGCCGGAGAAAAATTACGCCAAACTGGTCGACACGCTGATGCAGGAACTGCGATCTCGAAACATCGCACTCTCGAATGCAGCCGCCAAAGCGATCCAGGACACAGAGAATTACGATCGCAAAATCAAGGTAGAGACCGACCTACGAGCCCAAGCTCAACAGGAAAAAGAGCAAATCTCGCTCAAAGCCAAGAACGACTTGGACAACTACACCGCCAAAATTGCTGAGCAAGTCAAAGCATTCGAAGCCTTGGCTGCCGAAAAGCTCAAACAATTCCGAGAATTCCAAGATGAAAAAGGCAAATTGAACGCCAAGATCGCCGAAGCCACGCGACGCAATGAAGAACAAGCTCGCCGCATCGATTCATTAGTCCAAAAAATCAACGAAGTCCAGAACGAAAGCTTCCAGACCGTTCAAGGGGAAATCACCGACGTACAAGTCAGCAAGTACCCGGGAGATGGGCCCGGCCAAGTTTGGATCAATCTCGGACGAGCGGACGGTCTACGCCCCGGCGTGAACTTCGTAGTCTTTGATTCGGATGTCACCCAGGCGAGCCAAGGAAAAGTGAAGGCGAAGATTGAAATCGTCGAAGTGCTCGCGGGCGCGGAACACCTGTCGCGAGCCAAGATTCTCGACGATAGAAACTTCACCGCAATTCTGCGAGGGGACAAGGTCTACTCACCCTTCTGGCAACCAGGCTCGAAAGTCCAAATCGCATTGCTAGGCAAAATCGATTTCGACGGAGACGGCAAAGACGACCGAGATCGCATCAAAGGATTACTGGACCAAAATCAAGTCACCTTGGCCATGGATATGCTCCCGACCGGTGAAGTCACCGGTCAGCTGACCGAAAAAGTCCGCTGGTTGGTCGTGGGAGAGGAACTCAAGTATCGTGTCGACGAGGATGGCAAGGGAGATCCAGCGATGCTGGCAGCCTCGAAAAGACGTCGGGACATCGAAACCCAAGCCCGTTCGCTGGGAATCACCATCATCAATCCCAATAACTTGATGAGCTGGCTCCAAGTGGGAGCGGACTCGTCTCCACTGGGAGATGCCGCTCGACCCCGTGTCGATGAATATCGCCCACGGGTCCCGCGAGGAATCGAACGTGGCAAAGTTTCGGAGATGTACCAGTCCACAGACGGGCGGCTCAATCGCAACCCCCCGCCCGAATAAGTGAAGTTTGCTAGCAAAATCTCATTTTTTGACCCTTTTTGCTTGAAAAACTCCTACAACCGATATATCAATAAAGGTCAACGTCAATTAGCCCGGTTATCACAGGAATCACATCATGAAGTCCAGCTCCTTGAAAAGGACAGCTTTTCTCGCAGCATTTGGAGCGGGATTGGCATTCGCTCCGATCTCCGTCAATTCGTCGCGCGTTCTCGGTCAGGAGGCTGCAGTTGTCTCCGCTTCGCCAAAGGTGGAGCTTGTCAATGAGCTGTTTTCCCGCCAGTGGGTCACAGCAAACGAGATGGGTGACGTGACCGGCTCGGTAGTCGGACTCGTTCCCAACGACAAGACCACTGCCGCAGACCTTGCTGTTTATTTGGTAAGAGACTCCAAGGTGGAGCTAAAGACCAAGGCCGATGCAGAAGGCAAGTTCACATTGGTGGGAGTGCAACCGGGCACTTACTCGTTGATCGTTCGCGGTGATGAGGCCTTCGGTGCATTTTCGCTGAAGGTGTTAAGCCGAGAGAAGGGTCTTCATCTCTCCTCCGACGTCGAAGTACGCGTTGTCAAGCCAGCGGACAAAGTCAACGAGATTCTGAGAGGTCAGACGTTGCCACCTTATGCGATGCGAGTTGAAGCTAGCGTCGAAACCGATTCCGATCCGCTCGGACCTAGCCGAAGCTTTTCCCCTAGCCAAGTCGTAAACGCCGATGCGGAAGGACGATTGGTCGGGACGGTTGGCTCAGTCAAAGGTGACAAGGACTTGAGCGATCTTACCGTGTTCATCTTGAAGGATGGCGAAGAGATAGCGAAAGCTTCGGTTGCACCAAGCGGCGAATATGTTGTCGCGGGATTGGAGCCAGGAGTTTACGGGTTTGTTGCCGCTGGAGAGTCAGGCTTCGTTGCAACCTCTTTTGAGTTTGTTCCCAACAAAGCGGATCCTGTAAGTGCTAAGGGTGAGAAGCTGATCGGTATTTTCCGACCTTGTCATCGATTGAATGCAGAAGTCGTTCCTTGCTGTGACACCGCATCGATCGATGTTGTATCGGCCGAGGTTGTAGAAGTTGTCGAGGCACCAGCCGAGGTTCTTTGTGAATCGACCCAGCCAGCAGCGAGCTGCTGTGGTGGCATGGGTTGGGGTGGTTACGGTGGCGGCGGCGGTGGTGGCGGAGCACACGGCGGTGGCTGGGGTGGAATCGCCGGAATCGCGGGTCTCGCTGCAGTAGCTGGAATTCTCGCAGCCGAAGACGACAACAGCGCCCCTGTTGTCAGCCCTGCAGCTCCCTAAGCTGGATGGGCGTGATATCGAGTCAAAATCGAAAAGGCCGCTGTTATCCAGCGGCCTTTTTTTATTGGAGTCTGGATCGATCGCGGATGGCCATCGATCGCTAGGGAAACCGAGAACGCACGCGAAGGAGCGGCCGCGATGGTGGGTGAGTTAGTCAGTACGGAGACCGTCGATGGCGTAAGGCTCGATGGGTTTTGGGTACGAGGGAGTTCCGACGATTGCTGGTTGGTAACACACGGTGTCAATGGAAATTTCTACGGTTCCAGTTTGCTGAAGGAGTTCGCACAGACACTTTCCTTTACTGGGTCCCACGTTCTGTTGGTCAACTCTCGCGGGCATGACATCGTCTCATTCAATTCGGGATCTGTTCCGATGCGTTTGGGATCCCAATACGAAATGATTTACCAATCGCTAAGTGACTTGAACGCTTGGGAGTCGTTTTGCCGAGAACATGGGATACGACTCCTAGGAATCGGAGCGCATAGCTTGGGCGCGTTAAAAACGGCGTACTGGCTATCGGAATCCCTCGGAGTTGGGGTGGAGCGATACATCTCGCTTTCTCCGCCTCGACTAAGTACTTCCATTTTGGCGGAGGATCCCAAACGGGGCGAAGTCTTTTGCAAGGATCTACAACTGGCGAAAGAGTTATGCGAATCAGGCAAATCAGATCAGGTGATTCGGGTTCGCTATCCTCTGCCGAACTGGCTTTCGGCGGCAACCTTTTTGGATAAATACGGATCGAACGATCGCTACGATTATTTCGGGTGGCTCGAGAAGATTTCCCAGCAGACATTGTGGGTCTTCGGGGAATCGGAAGTACGGAACGGGTCTGGCAATTTCCGCGACGCGGACTTGAACTTATCGCATCGGTTTGCAGAGAAATCCCTCTATCATCATTCCGTCGAAGTCATTGAGGGAGGGGATCATTCGTACCGAGGAGTACGCCAACCTTTGTGGCAGACGATTACCAGCTGGTTGACACGGTCGCTTTAGCGAGTCTTGAACAGTCGTTACAATGGGCGAGCGATTGCAGTATTCGTCCTGCACGCACATTTCTCCCACCCTTACCCAACCATAACCATGACAGTGGCAAATCCATCCTGGGTTGCGGGCGACTCGCAAGTCGCCGAGGCTCGCAAGGCGCTCGATCAACATGTGTACGAAACGGTCCAATGGCACTTTCACGAATCGACGGGCTCACCCTTTTGGTTGGGTAAGAAATCCGAACTGAAGTTCGATCCCCTCAAAGAAGTGAAGGGGTTCGATGACTTGAAGAAGTTCCCAGAATTCGAGGACGAATGGCTGCGCGGAGGCCCTGTCAATCGTTGGATCCCAAAGGGGCTTGCAGGAAAACCAACCTACGTTTTTGAAACTGGTGGAACCACCGGAATCCCAAAGAGCCGGGTCGTGATCGATGACTTCCGCATCGACTATGAGAACTTCAGTTACACATTGCCCGACGAGTATTTCCCCAAGGGTGCGAATTGGCTGATGCTCGGCCCGTCAGGCCCGCGTCGCTTACGCCTGGCAGTGGAACATCTCTGCCAATTTCGAGGCGGCATCTCCTTTTGTATCGACTTGGACCCACGATGGGTTATCAAGTTGATCAAGAAGGGTTGGATGGAGCATCTCGAGGAGTACAAGAAGCATTGCATCGACCAAGCGATCACGATCTTGACAGCAGGTCACGACATCAAGTGCATGTTCACCACCCCCAAGCTCCTCGAGGCACTCGCATCGGGATTGGCGGACAAGGGTACCTCGATCCAGGAAGTCGGAATCACGGGCATCTTTTCAGGGGGCACGGAGTTCACACCGCAATGGACACGGTTCTGCGTGGAAGAAATGCTCGGCGGGCCCGTCGAGGAGAGCGGTGTTTACATGACCCCCACATACGGTAATACCTTGATGGGATTGGCTTGCTCGCGGCCCATCACCGCCGACGACGGCTATACGATTGCCTATTACGCTCCTCAACCGCGAGCGGTAGTCGAAGTAGTCGATTTCGACGACTACAACAAATTGGTCCCTTACGGTGAGACAGGGCGGGTCAAGCTGTACACGATGACCAAAGAGTTTTTTGTACCGGGTTTCATGGAACGAGATGAGGGAGAGCGAGAACTTCCCTTCAACAAATATCCATGGGATGGTGTTAGCGGCGTAAGGCCCTATCGCGGCTTTGCATCGAGCACCACGGTGGGTGTTTACTAATTTCTTCAGGTTGATCACGCGAGTGAGTCGCGGTTCATTCTTCTGTGCGTCGAGCCTTGTTCTCCGAACGAGGCTCGATGGCTTCTGCAGCGGCATCCATCAAGAACAATCAAATTCGGAAGGTCAGGCATGTTAACACTCAATCCGCTTCGCTGGGGTAAGCAATACAAGTCGTTGGAATTCCAGGACGTCATCCATTTCGACACAGGGGAGCCAATTGCTCGCATTGGACAAGTCAACGGGTCCATGGTTCAAATGGACATCCGAAAGGCTGACAACGCGAGGAAGGCATTGCGCAAGCTGCCGATCGTCGATCTTATCGAGCGATGCAAGAAAGCGGCTTATCTGTTCGAACACGAGACGCTTCCATTGGGAGATGGCGTTCAATCGGTCGACGACTTCGTACATCAGCAGTCGGCCAGCACGGGACTTCCAGAGATCATGTGCCGCAACAACATGCAGAAGAACTGCTTTGTGTTGAGCAATATGGACAAGATCCTGGATGCACTGACACGCGGTCTCAATCCTGAGATCTTCTCGCGCGGTTTCGGGGAAGAAGGACGCAATGTGATTGTAAGTTATCAATGCCAAACTCCGGTGCTGGGTGCTGTTCTTCCGAACAACTCTCCTGGTGTTCACACCCTCTGGCTTCCCGCAGTTCCGCTCCAAGTGGGATTGGTACTCAAACCAGGATCGCAGGAGCCATGGACACCTTACCGCATGATCAGCGCGTTCATTGAAGCGGGGATTCCGGCCGAGGCATTTTGCTTGTATCCCGGCGGGCATGACGTCGGTTCCACCTTGTTGAGCAAGTGTTCGAGGAGCATGATTTTTGGAAGTGCGCAAACGGTCGAACAGTATTCCGGCAACCCACGCGTCCAAGCCCACGGTCCCGGCTTCTCGAAGATTTTGCTTGGAGATGACATCGTCGATGCTTGGGAAGATTATCTGGATGTGATGGTCGAAAGCGTGGTCATCAATTCAGGGCGAGGATGCATCAATGCGTCCGGTGTTTGGGCGTCTCGTCACACGAAGGAAATCGCGGAAGCGCTGGCTGCAAGACTTGGACCAGTCGATATCTCGTCACCGACTGATCCGAAGGCCGCACTGGCAGCCTTCACGAACAAGAACATGGCGACGGGGACATGGGGAATGATCCAACAGGATTTGGCCGAATCGGGAGTGACCGACATGACCGCATCCTACGGTGAGCGACTGATTGAGAAAGAGCATTGCGCGTATCTTCGCCCGATGGTGGTGCATGCGGATTCTCCGCAGCGAGGCGTCGCGATGAAAGAGTACATGTTCCCATTCGTATCGGTCGTACAATGTCCGCAAAAGGATATGATCAAATCGATTGGCCAGACGTTGGTGGGGACTGCCATCACGAACGACGAGGCATGGATCGACGATCTGACCAACGCGATAAACATCGATCGGTTGAACATCGGACCTATTCCAACGAGTCGCTTGAATTGGCTGCAACCGCACGAAGGGAATTTGATTGATTTCCTCTTCCGGTCGCGAGCCTATCAAGTCGCACCAACCCGCGTTCCTGCGGCGGTATAGAATAGCAGGCATGTTCAAAACCATTTACTTTGGAAAGCTATCGGGGATCGGACTTTATCTCCATTGGACGTTTTGGCTTCTCATTCTTTACTTGTTTGTGAGTGAGCTTGGCCGCGGCCTTGGGCATGCGGTGGCAACGATCGGGTTCGTATTCACCGTATTCCTATGCGTGTTCCTGCACGAACTTGGGCACGCCTTTTCCGGCCGATGGTTCGGCGTTCAGACACACGACATCACCCTTTATCCCATTGGGGGTGTCGCGAGAATGCAGTCAAAGGATCTCACGCCGTTTGCTGAATTGGTCATCGCCGCATGCGGTCCCTTGGTCAATTTGGTAATTGCGCTGGCGATCGCGATGAGTTTTGTCGCTAAAGTAAATTGGGACAATGCGACGGACATTGGCTCTTTAGGGCCCTGGGAGCATCTTTTCATCGTCAACGTCGCATTGTTCTGCTTCAATTTGCTCCCGGTCTATCCGATGGACGGGGGCCGAATTCTTCGCGCGATATTGAAATTCTTTGTCGCGAAGGATGTGGCCATTGAGTGGAGCGCTCGATTGGGGCAAGTCTTGTCTGCGGGGTTTGGACTGTACGGGCTGTTCACGCTTCAAATCTCCATCGTGATCATTTTCACGATCATGTTTTTCGTTTGCAGCGCCGAGCTGTTTCAGGTCCGCCTCAAGCGGACGATGGACGCAGGTTCAAATCCGTGGACGCCCAGCCCTTGGGGAGATCCTCGGAATTCAAGAGATGGAGAGGGATCGGGTGATATCATCGACGCGGAAGACGTGCGCCGAATTCGCTAAGAGTTCCCAGCCAGGATTTCCATTGCGGAGCGTGCAGGCTCCCAATCGGGGTAGATTCGATTGGATTCCAGATAGCATTCGCGAGCAGCTCCGTCGTTGCCAAGGTGCCAGTAGCATTGCCCGAGCGCTACGCAAGCTTGGTAGGAGAATGGATCGAGTCGAATGGCGCGTTTGCAATCCGCGGAGGCCTCCTCGATGTCCCCGCGTGTGAATCGGATCCAAGCTCGCAGATAGTAGACATCGCCTCGCCCATCGGTTTCGTCGATGAGGTGACTCGCCAACTCCTCGGCACGCAGATAGTTCTCGTCCGCCAAGAGTTGTTCGACTTGATAAGCCGTTTTACGATGCCATGGGCTCTGAGTTCTCCTCGCGATTGCGCGGCGAGATTCGTCCGCGGATGTTCGAACGATTCGGGACTCATCCCTTAGCAATCGACCGAGTGGTGTGTAGTGGTGCTCATTCCCCAAAAAGCAGAGAGCCCATGTCGCGGCCCTGCGACTTTGAACGTCGGTGGAGTCGAGCAATCGCAGCAAGGTCGCTGGCGAGTAATGCGCGGCGACTTGATCGATCCATCGAAGAGAATTGCGATTTTCTTCCGCAGAAATCACGACAGACAATGGGTCCCCACAGGAATCCGCAAGATACTTTTCGTAGAATTGGAGCAGCTTGGTCATGCTGGATCGTACGTAGACTGTTGGTGGGAGTACCTTGCATCTCCTGATGTCGCGATTCGACAAATCCACTCTACTTACGCAAAGATGTGGATGCAATATTCACGATCGGAGGAAGATGATTATCGCGACTTCACTCACTAGACACTTGACAATCACCCTGCTCCTGACTGTCTTCTTCTCTCACTTCGCCTTGATTGGGTTGGGACAATCCAGAACGCACCCCTACTTAGGTGCATCGATGGTATCCGTTCAACAACGTCTCTCGGCCCCAGCACAACCAGTGATGAGGAGTTCGTTTGAGTCCGCTGTTGCCTCGCTATCCTCGGCATATGACATCCCCATTTGGGTCGATCGCTTGGTCTCGAGAGATCGCATCGTCGAAGCGAAGATTGCCCCTGACGAATCGCTGGGTTCTCTTCTCGAAAAGATCGCCGATCAAGTCGACGCAAGTGTTCTGATGGCAGAGGGAATCCTGGTGATTGCCCCTCAGAAAGAAGCCCAGGTTCTCCAACAGATCGTGTGGGAGCTACAACTCGCCAACCTTCCCAGTGGTTGGCGCAAATCGCTTGAAGAGTTCTCTTGGCCAGTTGGCACGCCGATGCGCGAAGTCGCCCGAATCATGTCGCTTCGATTAGGGTTTCGAGAAGACTGGATCGAGTTGTTGGAGCACGATCTGTGGCCCGCCTATCAGTTTCGCAAGGTACCAAAATGGAGCATCGCATTCTGCGTTCTTTCCAGCATGGATCGGGCGTTGCTATGGAGCGATGGAACCATTCGCATCGAAGAACTGCCCCTCGAACGATCCACTCAGCAGGTCGAATGGACCTACACACCCAAACAAATCGAAGAGCTGGGTAGCTCCTATTGCCGAGCTTGGAAGGAAAGCTGTCCCACCGCCTCCGTGGAACGAGTTTCCGATGGCGGTTGGCGGATCCAAGCCCTGCCCGAAGAACACCGACGATTGGTGCAGCCACTCGTTCCGAAAAAGAAATGGACAGCGCCAAAACCGGAGTCTGCCTTATATTCCGGCGTGGTTCAAGGAAAATTGGGAACTGCCATCCAGACGATAGGGCAATCGTTGAAGGTCGACTTCTTTCCGTTACCACTCCCCGACGCGGTCGCGAACCGAGAGATTCGAGTGGAATACAAAAACGCTTCCGTGGAACAATTGCTCCGCGACTTAGGGAAAGCTGGAGGGGTCGAATTTATTCCCAGAGAGGGGCGAATGGAAATACGCATCCTGCCATAAGATCTTCTCAGCATCGGCACAGAAATCCCCTGGATTCGTGATCGGTTCCTTGCTGCGAACCATTGGCATTGATTCTGTTACACTATTCCCAAAGACAAATCCCTCTCCCAGTACTTGGAGTTCAGCATATGAAGACGCTGTTCTTTGGACTCTTGATTGCCACGAGTTCGTTGAGCCACACCGTGGCACAAGATTCCTTGCATGGTTTACCTCTTGCGTTTCAAGATGATTTCGAAAGCGGATCGGGCAAATGGGAAACGACCGATCCCCAGAGTTGGTTTATCAAGAATGAAGATGGAAACAAATCCTTTGCCATCAACAAGCGGATCAGCGACTACCAGCCCAAGGTAAGAAGCCCGCACAACATCGCGTTGATCAAGGACCTGGAAACCGACGATGTGGTCATCACCTTCCGCGTGAAAAGCACGATGGACACAGGCAACCATCGCGACTGCTGCGTCTTTTTCGGTCATCGCGATCCCGAACACTTCTACTATGTGCATTTGGGAGCCAAGCCAGATCCAGCGAGTGGTCAGATCATGATCGTCGACGGAGAGCCTAGGCGACCTTTGACCAAGAATGAAAAAACCGTCCCTTGGGATGATGCATGGCATCAGGTCAAGTTGGTCCGCAAAGCGGCTGCGGGTACGATCGAAGTTTATTTCGACGATATGGAAAAACCACACCTAAGCGTTGTCGATAAAACGTTCGGCAAGGGGCGTGTTGGAATCGGATCGTTCGATGACATGAATGCGTTCGATGACGTCCGTGTGTACGCGAAGAAGCAGGCGCCAGCGTCTGCAGAAAGGAAATTTCCAGCTAGACCCGAGCCAACGGTCGCTGACTTCGTCTATGGAAACGACTCCGAGCGTCAGCGATTTGATTTTTGGAAAGCAAAATCCGATAAGCCAACCCCTGTTGTTCTGCTGATCCATGGCGGTGGGTGGGTGAATGGCGACAAGAAGAGCTATGGTGCCAATATCATCAACAAGTATCTGGACGCTGGCATCTCTGTTGCTTCGGTGAACTATCGTTTTATCGCGCAGGCGATGGAACAGCAGGTCGAGCCCCCTGTCAAAGCGCCAGTGACCGACGCGGCGCGCGTCGTACAGACCTTGCGAAGCAAATCCAAGGAATGGAACATTGACCCTGCTCGCATCGGTGCAACGGGAGGTTCGGCGGGAGCGTGCACATCTCTTTGGCTAGCCCTTCACGATGATCTGGCCGATCCGAAGA
The DNA here is from genome assembly GCF_001610875.1 of Pirellula sp. SH-Sr6A. NCBI lineage: Bacteria > Pseudomonadati > Planctomycetota > Planctomycetia > Pirellulales > Pirellulaceae > Pirellula > Pirellula sp. SH-Sr6A. The sequence goes on from NZ_CP011272.1 coordinate 1,848,130, forward strand.
GCGCAGATCCGATTGCGCGCGAATCGACCCGTCTGACCTGTATTGGAGTAACCGGTGCCCAAACCTCGCTCGATCCCGTCCAACTGCGTCAGTGGATCGGCAATTCGATTTACGGCGGGCACGCCTTCGGGTTCGCGGCAAAGGGACGCACGAGACCGCAAGAGTTCGAGTTGCTTCTGGCCAATCGCGAGAAAGTCCTTCCGTGGATTCGCGAATACTCTCCCTATGAGTTGGTCAGCCAAGACGATCCGGCCATTTTCTTGGAATACCCGAATCAAAAGAAACCTCCTGTCTTCGGTGGAGATGAATCCGACCCAACCCATTCCGCCATGTATGGCATTGAATTCCAGAAGCACTGCAAAAAAGTGGGTGTTGCGTGCGAATTGGTTTTTCCGGGAAATAGCGATTCCCAGTTTACGAACATGCACGATTTCTTGATTCACCATTTGTCCCAAAAGGGTTCGGAATGATTTGGCGGAAACCGGTTTGCTTCGCGATTTCGGTATTCGTAGGCATGGTGATCACCCACGATGTGAATGGGGACTGGCCGGGCATTCTCGGCCCACAGCGAAACGGTCACGCGAGCCCCAACGAGACGTTGACGGAGAGTCCCAAAGCCAAGCTCTCCGTACGATGGGAGATCTCAGCCGGACAGGGATTTGCTGGCGCCGCCATAGCGGGAGGCAAGGCATGCTTGTTTGATCGCGAGGGTGCAGATGATCGCGTTCGGTGCATCGAATTGTCTTCTGGTAAGGAATTGTGGCAGCAGAAGCTACCAGCCTCGTATCGTGGCAGTATCAATCCGGACTCTGGTCCACGATGTGTACCCGCGATCGTCGGGACCCGTCTCCTGTTGGCTACAGCCTCCGGCGACGTAAGCTGCTTGGACTGGCAAACGGGGAGAAAGATTTGGCATCGCCCTCTCCGTAAGGAGTTCGGTGCAGAGGAGGGTTATTTTGGAGCGGGCTCGACTCCATGGATTGGCACCGATCGACTCATCGTCAACGTCGGATCCAAAAAGGCGGGTATCGTGTGTCTGAAACTGGAGGATGGATCGACCCTATGGACAGCAACCAGTGCCGATGCCAGCTATGCCTCCCCTACTGCGATTGAGGTGGGTGGCGAATCGCAAGTCGTTGTCCCGACCCGGTTGACGACCTATGGCTTGAACCCAGCGACCGGAGAAGTGCTTTGGGAGTTTCCATTCGGACAACGCGGCCCGACCGTGAATGCTGCGATGCCGATCGCTGTTGGAAAGGATGGGTATTTGCTCACAGCCAGCTACGGGATAGGGACAGTCTTATTTCGCCCCGGACGGAGCGACGCGAATGTTCTCAAGAAAGGGGATTTATTAAGCAGTCAATACGCAACTCCTCTTTTCCATAAAGGGTACGTATTCGGGTCGGAAGGGCGTGAAGATATGGGAGGAAGCTCCTATCGATGCGTGGATATCGGACAAGGAAAGGTAGTGTGGGAGAAAGAAGCCATGCCAATCTGCCACACGCTCGAAGTCGACCAAAAGCTACTTGTTTGCGGAATCGATGGTCAAATTTGGTGTATCGCACCTTCGGAAAAAGGTTTTGAGCCCAAATGGGGGGCTCGATTGCCAGCGGGAACCTACCGTGCTTTGCCCGCGTTCTCGGGAGGGAGACTGCTTGTGAAATCCGATGAGTCTTGGATGGCGGTGGAGTTCACGGAGCGATGAAAGTTCAGCCTTGGGTTGCTCAAGCCCTGTTCTGGCCCACGTTTGCATGGAACTGGACGTTGGGACGTGTCCTGCGCATTCGCAATTGGTGGGATGTGATCGAGGACGTCGTTCTGTTAGGTGCGAGACCGCTGCGACGTGACATTCCAATTCTTGCCACGGAGTGGAACGTGACGGGCGTTGTCAACATGTGCGAGGAGTATTGCGGTCCTATCGACTTGTACGACCGATGGAAAATCGAGCAACTGTGGCTCCCGACCACGGACTTCAATCATCCCACCCTGGCTTCGGTTCAACGCGGTGTTGAGTTTATCCAAAAGCACGTCGAGTCTGGGGGGCGAGTCTATGTCCACTGCAAAGCAGGCCGAGCCAGGAGTGCGACCGTCGTGTTATGCTGGTTGGTCAAGTATCGAGGAATGAGTCCCGACGAAGCCCAACAAAGGCTGCTTCAAATGCGGCCTCATGTGAATTCTTCGTTGCCCGAACGGCCTGTAGTGCAAGAATTTTGTGCCGAACTTACGGCGCAATCCCGAGGAGCAATCTAGATCAGAGGAACCGGTTTTTGGTCCTCTTCCCTTTCTAAGGAAAGTTAGCGACATGCGAGCGAGCGAATCGACGAATCTTTACTTTCAGCAAGCGGCAGATCATCTCAAGATGCCCGAATGGCTGAGAAAGCTTCTGCTGACGCCGAAACGTGAAGTCACAGTACAGGTCGCATTTGAACGCGACAACGGAATGATCGAAACGGTGCAAGGCTTCCGAGTTCAACACGACAATTCGCGTGGGCCGATGAAAGGTGGGCTTCGGTACCACCCCGCGGTCGACCTCGACGAAGTCCGCGCCTTGGCCGCACTGATGACCTGGAAGACTGCCGTCGTGGAGCTTCCCTATGGCGGGGCGAAAGGGGGAATTGGGATCGACCCCAAAACCCTCTCAAAAAAAGAACTCGAACGGATGACGCGAGTCTTCGTCAACGAGATTCACGAGATCGTCGGACCCGATACCGATATCCCTGCCCCCGATATGGGGACCAACTTTGAGGTGATGTCCTGGTTTAGGAATCAGTGGGAGAAATACCATGGATTCAATCCGGCCGTCATCACCGGAAAACCTGTCGAAGAGTACGGGGCCAGGGGGCGAGAGGAAGCCACCGGCCGAGGCGTCGGAATCATGGCGGTGAAGCTATTAAAGAGATTGAATGTGCGGCCCGACCAATGCCGAACCGCCATTCAAGGCTTCGGCAATGTGGGATCGCATGCCGCGAAGTTTCTGGTGGAGTCCGCGTTTCCTGTCATTGCTGTCAGCGATTTAAGCGGAACGTACTTCAACGCAAAGGGCCTAAACATCTCCGAGATGCTCTCGTATTCCATCAAGAACGGTAATCAGCTCACAGGTTATACCGGCGCCGAGCGATTGCCGGCAGAAGCTCTTCTCGAGCTCGACGTCGACCTATTGATCCCAGCCGCGCTGGGGGACGTCATTCATAAGAAGAATGCAAAGTCGATCAAAGCAAAGACAATCATCGAGGCTGCGAATGGGCCTGTCGATCCAGAGGCCGACGAGATTTTAAAGGCTCGCAATATAACTATCCTTCCCGATATTCTCGCCAATGCTGGCGGGGTAACCGTAAGCTACTTCGAGTGGGTACAGAATCGCCAACACTACCGATGGAGTTTGGATCGCGTTCGGCAGGAACTGGACCGAACGATGTCCGACGCTTTCGAAAACGTCTGGCAGCAAGCTTCCAATCAACGAGTATCCTTGCGAACAGCCGCTTTCATGCTGGCGATTTCACGCGTTCAGCGAGCCACCGAACTGGCAGGTTCCTCCCTTTAGCCCCCCCTACTACAATGCCACTCCCCTCTCCGACCTGGTCTATTTCGTTTGTATTGCTCTTAGGTGCAACAGAGTGTTTCGCTCAAAACGAGCCATCGGATGCAACGAAGCCGGTACCGCGTGTGCAGGCGATTCCGCAACCAGGGGAGGAAGCCTCGTTCCAGATCGATGGCCGAGAGGTCACTCGCTTGCACTATGGAAAAGAGCATCGAAGGGCCTTTCTCTTTCCCGTCTATGCCAGCCGGGACATCTCATTGACTCGAATCGGGCATCCTCACGACCCTTGGGGGCACAGTCATCACAATTCATTGTGGCTGGCACACTTTCAAGTGGAGGGGGTGGATTTCTGGGGAGACCGCGGTACCAAAGTAGGGCGAGTGGAGCTATCGAATCTACCGCGCGAAGCATTTCAGGACGGCGATGACTCCGCATCGGTCACGCTGTCTTTGAATTGGAAAACCGAACCCGAGGAGATCGTGCTGCTCCATGAGACTCGCAAAGTTTCGGTGCATCCCATCGAAGATAGCAAGAGTTGGTTGTTAGTCATGGAATCCGTTTTCACATCACCCAAAGGACGCACTGTAACGTTGGGGGCTACTCCCTTCGGAATGGCAGCCGTCCGCATGGCCAAATCGATCGGAGTGCACGATGGCGGAGGTCGCATCTTGAACTCCGAAGGAAAAGTGAATGAAAAAGAGGTTTTTCGCCAACCCGCAACGTGGGTCGATTACTCAGGAAGAATCGCCAACGATCCGGAGGGCTTCGCTGGGATCACTTTGCTTAACCATCCGAAGAATCCATCGCACCCGACTCCGTACCATGTCCGGGACGACGGCTGGATGGGGGCATGTTTGAACCTCGACGGAGCGATCCAGGTCAGCAAGGAGAATCCATTGAAGATTCGCTACGGATATTGGATACACGATGGCGTACCATCCATGGAAGCGATTGAGAAGATAGCCGATATCTTTCGCGAGCTCCCCCTACCAATCCTTGACGCTCCCTGACGCACCGGCAAATGCCAATGCGTTCTTCCAATCGACCGATCGGTTGCACCGAACGCTTACGCAAGAGACAGGAATAGACTCCTCATTCGCTCTAGAAATATCTCTTGAGTAAATTCTTGTTCGAAGCGTCGTCTACCCTCTGTTCCCATCATTCGTCGAAGCTCGGGTGAGTTTACCAGTTGCGTTAAAAACTCGGCAACCGCATTTGCATCCTGGGTAGGAGCAAGAAACCCATTCTTGCCATGGGATACGATAGTTGGAATCCCTCTCCATCGCGTGCTGACGACCGGTAGGCTAAACGTCATCGCTTCGACGAGCACGCAGCCAAAGGATTCGCAACGGTAATAAGAGGGAAAGCAAAAGATGTCCGCTTGCGCGAACATATTCCACTTTTCCTGTCCCACCTTTTGTCCGTGCATCGTGACGTGCTCTTGCAACCGCTTCGATGCAATGTCCTGTTCCAATTGTTGTCGATACATCTCCGATCCAAAGCCACCGACAATATCCAATCGAAACGGCGTTTGAGCTTCGAGGAGAATACGGCATGCGTCCAAGAGAACAGATACTCCCTTCTCCTCGGTTACGGTTCCGAGATACAGGATCCGAGACGGCTGAATGGCATCGACTTGACGGTCGCGTGGGAACTTATGAGCTTCATCCTTGGAGGCATTTGGAATGTAGACGATCCGTTTCGCCCCCAAAGTCGCACCGTCTGGCGGACCATATTCCGATAGCTCGATCGCAACATCTGGAGCCCCAAGAGCGCGGCGGATCCACCACTTCCAGGGGTTTTTAAGCTGAGAAATCAATTCACTGCACCCGGCCGCTTGAAAGTGAAAAACGGTTGTCGGAAAAAGCCAGCGAGTGAAGAACAACAGAACAGCGTCCCTCACCAGAGGAACGAAGTTCGGACCGGCGGGTGGGTAGTACAGGATGGTCGGACGGAATCGAATTCGACACCAGACAATTCTCGCGATCAACTCGAACAGATGCCAAATCTTGCCAATCCGCACTTTCCCAATCTCACCAAGACTTTCAGAAAACTGCATTCTGACATGGTGTATTTCGACATCGGGCAAAGGACCTTCCACCAGCATTTGGATCATGATGGCTTGGCCGTGAAAGGGAGGGGGAGTTTGTCCCACAACCAAAACACGCACCGGTGGAGTGTTCGATCGACTTCCTAGCGGCTGTGAATGATCCATGAATAGTGAAAGAAGGGGGAAAAGACATCCATGCTTTTAGAAAACTCCGTTCCAATTCCAAGCAGATCGGACAGGTGATCGCCAGAAAGACCAGGACCAGTGTAATCGCAGATTTGACTTCTTCGATGCGAGCGAGTCTACAAAAACGGATCGAATCGACAAACCGGCCCTATAACACGTTCAGGATAAATCATGGTGGGAATGTACTCGACATTGCGGAATGCGCGAACTAACATTCGACCCTTGAAAACCATGGAAATGCGAGCCCGTCGCGCCAAGGCAACAACACGCAAACTTATTTTAGTTCCTTCGAGTCTATTTGCTCCACTCATCTCGTGTTGCCCTCTGATTTGTCTACTCAAACACTTGCTCCATCTCCCGATGTCCACCTCGCTTGGCCAAGGCGGTTCCCTGTTCTGAATATTCACGTCAGCGCGACCACTTACGCGGAATTGACGGAGGTCATCTTGCAGGCGGCCTTGAATCGGCAATCGGCCATTGTCAGTTGCCATTCGGTGCATGCGGTTGTCACCGCTTCCGTATCCCGAGATCTATGTCAAAAGGTCAATTCCTTTGACGCGGTCACCCCGGACGGACAACCGGTACGATGGTCGCTGCGATGGCTACATGGAATTCGGCTTCAAGACCGCGTCTACGGTCCCGAATTAACCCTGCGAGTTTGCGAAGAAGCCGCCAGAAAAAAGGTGGGGATCTACCTTTACGGGGGCACTTTTGAAGTCTTGGAAAAATTAACACACAAGTTGCAGACGCGCTATCCTGGCCTGGTTGTACACGGGGAAGCCCCCCCCTTCCGGGCGTTGACCGAACAGGAAGATCGAGCGGTCGTGGAACGCATCGAGAAGAGTGGAGCTGGGATCGTCTTCATCGGCTTGGGTTGTCCGAAGCAAGACGAGTTTGCATTCGCACATCGAAGTAGTATCCACGCGGTTCAGATCTGCGTTGGGGCCGCATTCGACTTCCACGCTGGCGTAAAAAAGATGGCCCCCCCTTGGATGCAGCGGAACGGTTTGGAATGGTTGTTCCGATTGTGCCAAGAACCGCGTCGATTGTGGTGGCGTTATCTCTCCGCAAACACCAGTTTTTTGTACCTTTTGTTGGGCCAGTTCTTGCGAGGTAAAAAGTCGCCCAACTAACATGGACGATTGGAAAATTCAACCTGATTGTCACTCCGAACCCAAATCGCATGAACAATAAAGTCGTACTTGTCGCCGGTGGTGGTGGTTTCATTGGCGGTCATCTGGTCGCCAGCTTGTTAAATATCCCTGGCATCCAAGTCCGCTCTGTGGACTTGAAACCGCTCGACGAGTGGTATCAAGTCTTCCCGAACGCTGAAAACCTCTCCGCGGACTTGCAAAACAAATCCGACTGCGAGCGTGTTTGCGAGGGTGTGTCCGATGTGTACAACCTCGCGGCAGACATGGGAGGAATGGGATTCATCGAAAACAACAAAGCCTTGTGCATGTTGTCGGTTTTGATCAATACCCATTTGCTCCAAGCTTCCGAGGCGGCGAAGGTAGAACGATTTTTCTTTGCCAGCTCTGCCTGTGTTTATAACGCTGACAAACAGTTGCGATTTGATCTGGAGCCTCTGAAAGAATCCGACGCGTACCCCGCGATGCCAGAGGATGGCTATGGCTGGGAAAAACTGTTCTCGGAGAGAATGTGCCGTCACTTCGAAGAAGATTTCGGATTGAAGACGCGAGTGGCTCGCTTCCACAACGTTTATGGTCCGCACGGAACCTGGAGAGGCGGACGAGAGAAAGCACCTGCGGCGATTTGTCGAAAGGTGATCGAGGCCATCGCTAGCGGCGAGCATGAAATTTCGATTTGGGGGGATGGCAGACAGACCCGAAGTTTTACCTTTATCGATGACTGCATTCACGGCATTGATTTGATCATGCAGAGCAGTATCAACCAGCCGATCAATTTGGGTTCCAGTGAAATGGTGTCTATCAACCAGCTCGTGGATATCGTGGAGCGATTCTTCGGAGTTGAACTCCAACGTCATTACCAATTGGATGCACCCAAGGGAGTCAATGGGCGCAATAGCGATAATACTCTTATTAAGTCCCTATTCGATTGGGAGCCAAGCACCAGCCTTGTAAATGGTATGAGACAAACCTGCTCTTGGATCCGAGACGAGTACATTGCGGATCTCAGAAAAACTGGAAGCCATTCGGCGGAAATCGATCGGTTGCTCCAAGCGGACTTGGTCGGTTCCAACACTTAAACGATTCACCTCCGGCATGGAGCCGATGAGAAATATGTCACGTCGCAGTCCAAAGATCAGTCTCGGAATGCCCATTTATAATGGGGCAGAATTTTTGAGAGAGACGTTTGATTCTTTGCTCCAGCAAACATTCGGCGATTTCGAGCTTATCATTTCGGACAACGCATCGACCGACGAGACCTCGGACATTTGCCGAGACTACGCGCGGAGCGATCCTCGAATCCGCTACGAGCGATTAAGCGAAAATGCTGGAGCGATTGCCAACTTCAATCGACTCCCCACCCTTGCTTCTGGTGAATATTACAAATGGGTTGCTGCGGACGATCTTTGCATGCCCCGGTTTCTGGAATGCACGCTGAAAACGATAGAATCCAACGCCGACGCAGTTTGGGTGCACTCGGATTTTGGAAAGATCGATCAGCACGGCAATGTCCTGACAGTAGAAGACGAAGCAGCCGAAGGTTTGGCGCATTCATCCCAGGCGAATCAACCGAGAATGCACCACGATTCTCCACGGCGACACAAGCGGTTTCAGGGAGTCTTGCTAGGCACTACTTGGTGCGCAGACGTGTATGGCCTGATTCGCAAATCGGTTCTGGATAAAGCGTTTCCGATGCCAACCTGCTATGGGGCAGAAAAGGTATTGCTGGGGGAGCTTGCATTGCGGGGCAAATACTATCAAGTACCAGAGACCCTCTTTTACCAGCGTGTACACGCTAAAACGTCAGGCTCGATGACCACACGTGCCGAACAAGAGGCATACATGTCCCCCAAGAAAAAGCGGAGTCGTCTTTCTGGAACGCGATTGGCTTTGCTGAGGGGTCATATCCGTTCGATTGGTAATGTCCCGATGAGCCACTCCGAAAGGCTCCTGTGCATACTTGCGATCTTTCAATACCTGGCCCAGCTTCCAAAGTGGCCGACGTTGTTGCGATCGGAACTCTTGCATGAGCCAATTCGCAGGCCCACTTCGCATCCCAAAAAGTCCAGGCCATCGGAGGGCGAAGGAAGAAAGCTTTCGCCCCATCCATGAAAATTGCCGCGGCTATGACACGGGAACGCTCCACTGCAGTCCATCTCAATGAAAACAAGATGGCATGCAACGCGTGCGGTTCCGCTTCGACCACCCCGTTTTTCTACCTGCCCGATCTCCCGGTCCATGTGGGGCATTTTTATGAAGATGCAAGCTCCGCGCAAATGGCTCCGCGAGGCGACGTGGAGCTTGCTTACTGCCATTCCTGCGGACACATTTTCAATCAGCTTTTTGATGCAAATCGCATCGACTATCGGCCGGGCTACGAAGTTTCCCTTTACCACTCCCCGTTGTTTCGAAGCTTCATGCAGTCGGTGGCAGAGCGACTGCAAAACATGTATCGATTACGAGGAAAGACCATCCTTGAAATTGGAGCCGGAAGCGGTTGGTTTCTAGAATTGCTTTGCCGATTGGGAGGAAATCGAGGGATTGGTATCGACCCTACGATTCATCGCACGGGTATCCTCCAATCCGACGGTGTGCAGCTTGAAATGATCCGAGATCTGTTTGACCGACGTTTCCAGGCTCAATTCGATGCGTGGCAACCTGATTTCATCTGCTGCCTTTCGGTGTTAGAGCATATTGCACAACCGCGACGCCTTCTTCAGGATCTGCGTTCGATGATTGGCCCCCGGAGAACCCGAAACTATTTCGAGATCTTCAATGCCGCCCGCGCCTTTCAGCGCCAGGAGGTATGGAGTATTCATTACGAACAATGCAGCTACTTCTCCGAAAGTTCTTTCCGTAGGCTATTCGAATCCTGCGGCTTTCAAGTTCTTGCGGGCGGGGGATGTTACGAAGGGGATCAGTATCTCTTCGTCGACTGCGAACCGAATTTTTCCCATTCCGATTTTGGAACCGATCACCTCGCGGTTCCTCAGTCAGCGGATTGCGCGGCACCTCAAGGATGTTGCCAATCTCTACCTCAAGAAATCTCCCGATTCGCGAGGTACTTTGTGGAACGATGCGAGACATGGAGCCAACGATTCGATTCGTTTCGGCAGCAAAACAAGCGTGTCATATTCTGGGGGACCGGTGGCAAAGGCGTCACCTTCTTGAACACTTGCCCCTCTGCGTCGTCGATAAAGTTTGTGGCGGAGATCAACCCGGCGAAACAAGGAAAGTTTGTTCCGGGCAGTGCGCAACAAATAGTCGCACCCGAGCATCTTGTCGAGATCCAACCCGACGTGATTATCATTTCCAATGCGATTTATGAGCAGGAAATACGTGAACAGGCCCGCCAATTGGGATTGCGCAGCGAACTCTACGTCGCGTGACCGCCACATCCCTTCTTCGCCCTTGAATAATGTCGACAAACGTTGCGGTGCCAACTACTATCGTAGCTGATCTCATATCAAATCCGGGGGGCGTACCAGCATCATGAATCCAAGCTCAGAACCCGATATTTCACCGACCGCCATCGCCCGGACTTTGTATAGGCATCGAACGAAAGTCATCCTTTTGTTCCTCCTGTTTTTTGCTGCATTCTGCGCGATGGTGCTGTCCGCGAAACCGTTGTATCGGTATGAGGCCAAACTCTTCCTCCGACTTGGCCGGGAAAGTGTCTTGCTCGACCCAACGGTTACCGCTCTGCAGACACAGACGTTAAGTATGCCGACGACTCGCGAAAACGAGTTGAATTCGACAGTGGATCTTTTGACAAGTCGAATGCTCGTAGAACGCCTGGTCGATGAATTGAACCCAGACTCCATTTTGGAGAATGCCCCCGAGAGCCAACAAGATGTGGCGCGAGCCTCCCAAAGCTCAGGATCAAATTGGTTGAAATCGCAACTTGCATTTCTTTCAAGGCCATCTCGGGAGAAGGCCATAGAGTTTGTAGAGTCGCGACTGGATGTTTCCGCGGTGAAGAACTCGAATGTCATCGGAATATCCTTCGAACATCCGTCGGCGGAGACAACGAGGCTGGTGGTCCAAAAACTGATCGAGCTCTACATGAAGGAGCATTTGAGGATTAACCGCGCACCGGGGGCATATGATTTCCTCTTGAAACAGACCGCTGCGGTCCAAGAACAACTGGCAAAGACAGAAGCCGAGTGGCGTGATCTCAAAAACGAATCCGGAGTTGCGGATGTTACCGAAGCAAAGCGACTCATGATCGAGAGCCTGGACGAGCTAGACGACGACCTCCGTATCGCGCAAGTTGAGTTATCGGCTTCCAAAGGCCGACTGACCTTGTTGCAAGAAAAACTCCAACGTATTCCCGAGATGCGAGAGACCTCGAGAGCCGATGGGCAGCTCGCCGCCGGGGCGGATTCCATACGAGGCCTGCTCTACGCTTTGGAACTGAAAGAAAAGGAACTATCCGCGAAGTACACCGACCAACATCACCTGGTCAAAGAGGTGCGGAAACAAGTCGATGATTCACGCGACTTGCTCGCACGCGAAGTGGAGAATCGTCGTGAGTCCACAACGAGCACCAACAAAGTCTTCGAAGAAACAGAGCTGCTGTTGGTGAAAGAGGAAAGCGAGATGAAATCTTTTCAAGCGAAGATTGCGGCATTAACGGAGCAGATTGAAACGACCAAATGCGATCTGCAGAAGTTAAATGATCTTGAACTGCGATTCGTGCAACTCGAACGAGATACTCGACTGCAGGACTCCAATTACAAACGCTATTCCGAGAGTTTGGAGCAAGCACGAATCGACCAAGAACTAGATCTGCAAAGGATCTCGAATATCAACGTGGTTCAGCCCGATAGAGCTCCGGACCGTCCCGTGGATTCAAAACTCTTGATCAAGCTCGTGGGTGGGTTTTTGGCAAGCTGCCTTGCAAGCTGCCTTATCGCGATTGGATTGGAGCGTCTGCGACCGCCATTCGAACCGAAGAACCTATGAAGTCTGCCAATGCGGAAGTAGATAAGGTGCAGTCGGTCCATACATGAGAGAGGATGACTCCAACATTAGTCTCGACGAGTCCGACACCAGAAAGCCCCAGAGTGTGGGCGAACACCTGTGGTTGGTTTTGTTGATGATCAACTTGTTCGGGCTTGCCTTGCTGGGGCGAGGTTGGGCGAACCTTGGGATTCCTCCATTGTTCGTTGGTGAATTGGTGTTGGTTCTGGGTGCGTTCGTTGTATTCCTTTCGGGGTATTGGAATCTTTTCTTTCAGTCGCGACTTATCTGGCCGCTGTGGGTACTGATGGTGTGGGGGGCCTACCGAACTCTCCCTTACCTTGGCCAGTATGGATTCCATGCGCTTCGAGATGCCGTTCTTCTGGGCTACGCACTCTTTGCAATTCTTACGTTTGTCTATATCTGCTCGAAACCAGAACGTCTCAGTATTCTCGTGCGCGGGTATGCGCGCTTCGCAACTTGGTTCTTGGTGTTGATTCCGTTGATATGGATTCCATCGCAGTTTTTGCAGGATAAATTACCGGCCAATCCGATCACCTTCCTGTTTTTGAATGCAAAAGGGGGAGATACCGGTGTGCATCTCGCAGGCGTGATGGCCTTTTGGGCAGTTGGAATAGGAGCGGCACCTTCGTTCAGACTCCTGATCCTCTTCTGCTTTACCTTTGCGTGGGTGGCTGCGGTCAATCGCGGAGGATTGCTTTCGTTCCTTCTTGCGATTTCATTTGTCTGTTGTTTCAGGCCGTACAACGTCGTCGTCTGGCGGTTCGCCTTGCTCGGAGCCACCACTTTATTGCTCCTCCTGGTCATCGACTTTCGAATTCAGATTCCCGGTCGAGAGCGGAAGATCGATGCGACCCAATTCATCGAGAACGTCACGAGCGTCGCCAGCAAAACAAAAAGCGGGGATTTGGATGGGACAAAAGAGTGGAGGCTGATGTGGTGGTCTGAGATCGTCGACTACACCATTTTTGGTCGTTACTATTGGGTGGGCAAAGGGTTTGGGGTGAATCTGGCAGACGACGATGGATTTCAAGTCTCATCGGACGGCTCGCTTCGAAGTCCGCACAACGGTCATTTGAACGTCCTCGCTCGTTCCGGGGTGCCCGGATTCGTGATGTGGTGCACCGCTCTGGGAGCTTGGTTCATCGCAATGGTCACTGAGTTGCGTCGCAGTCTTATCCATCGCGAGCGGAATTGGACTAATTTGCTATTGTTTCTAACCGCCTATTGGATTGCGTTCAGCGTCAACGCGACTTTCGACGTCTTCTTAGAAGGACCGATGGGAGGAATCTGGTACTGGACCCTTTATGGAATCGGAATGGCCGCTATCTGGATCCATCGCCATTGCCCGGAAGCTCTTGACCTCTCTGCCCAGCCAAATTTATTTCCAAACTGCCGATGACAAATAGTCGCTCCTTCCTACAATACAGGAGGAAGTTTGTGAAATTTTTCACAAAGTCAGAGCTCTGCAGGATTCGGAAACGTGGCGAACTACCTACCGATTTTGATCTATCTCGTTGCCGTGATTGGATTTGCGGCCGTCTCGCTGTTGCTGCCACACCTGGTGGCCCCTCGTAAACCGACGCGGGTGAAGGACATGCCCTACGAGTCTGGAATGGACCCGGTGGGGGATGCCCGCAAGCCGTTTGATGTCAAGTTTTACTTGATGGCGATTCTCTTTTTGGTCTTCGATATTGAATTGATCTTCCTCTATCCGTGGGCAGTTTCGCTGCTTGCACCGGATGGAGTTCCCGCCGAGTTCCGCCCCGCAGTCTTGGGAGTGCTCATGGTTCTCCTGGCGACGCTCGGGTTGGCTTATGTGGTTGCTTACCGCAAAGGAGTATTCGATTGGCGACGGAAGTAAACAAAACGCTGGGCGACAATGTTTTCTTGACCACGCTGGACGCTGCGGCCTCTTGGGCGCGTGCCAACAGCCTTTGGCCGATGCCTTTCGCGACAGCTTGCTGTGGCATTGAGTTGATGAGCACGGCTGCGAGTCGGCACGATTTGTCACGGTTCGGCAGCGAAGTGATGCGTTTCACTCCCCGGCAATGCGATTTGATGATTGTCGCGGGTCGAGTGGTGATGAAGATGCTTCCGGTCCTGCAGAGGATTTGGTTGCAAATGCCTGAACCGAAGTGGTGTATCTCCATGGGAGCATGTGCGTGCACCGGGGGAGTCTTCGACACCTACGCGGTAGTTCAGGGCGTCGATCGTTTTATTCCTGTGGACGTGTATGTCCCTGGATGTCCTCCGCGCCCGGAGCAATTGATTCGCGCGATCATCGATTTGCAGGACAAGATCAAATCGGGCGGGACGATCAACGCGCGCGAGTTCAAGCTTCGTGTGTTACCAGAGGGTCCTCAACGCTTTGATGAGGACGAATTGATCCGAATCCGGGAACGGAACGGATTGAAATTGGAAACCCCAAAATACGATCCCATCCACTAGGACTGTCGCCGGCCGGGATGGTTTTCAGCGTCCGCGGGGAAAATCATCCGGAATCGGCGGGGAAAAGAAAACATGGCAGAATCTGTACCATCATCCAGCATCCAGGAACGGCTTGGGAGCGAGCTCCCCAATAAGCTTTTGGCTTGGTCGACTTTCCAGGATCAAGTTCGAGCGGTTGTACCCGCAGCGGAGATCCTCGGCACCTTGCAAGCGTGCAAGAGACTTGGCTTTAACCAGCTCACCGATCTGACTTGCGTCGATTTGCTGGAGTATGGAAGCGGTGCAGATCGTTTTGAAGTTGTTTATTTGTTGTTGAATGTCGATACGGGCGAGCGATTGACGGTCAAAACGCATGTCAATGACCCAGATCCCAAGCTTCCGTCGGCCACTCCGGTTTGGTTCGGTGCGGATTGGCTCGAACGGGAGGTGTATGACATGTACGGCATCGTGTTCGAAGGTCACCCGAACTTCAAACGACTCTTGCTTCCGCAGGAGTTCCAGTCCTTTCCTATGCGAAAGGACTATCCCGTGAAAGGTCGCGGAGAGCGACACAATTTCCCAGTGATCACGCGAGCGGAAAGCTAAACGAGGACTCCTCCATGCCACTAGAATTGATGGACCGCCCTGATTTGGACGCCGGTCACAAAGAAGGGTTTTGGACGCTCAACTTTGGGCCTCAGCACCCAGCGACGCACACAACACTTCGATTGGTGTTGCAGCTCGATGGTGAAATGGTGATGGACGCCGAGCCGGACATCGGATTCTTGCATAGTGGTTTCGAGAAGCTCGGCGAGGTACTGGACTTCAATCAGTACGTCACCATTGTCGACCGGATGAACTACATTTCTCCGCTCGCAAACGAAATCGCTTGGCACCACTCCGTCGAGAAGTTGCTCGGGATCGAATTGACCCCGCGATGCAAATACATTCGAACCATCTTTGCCGAGTTGATGCGAATTCACGACCATCTCCTGTGCACAGGCACCTGTGTCTTGGACTTGGGTGGCGCCACGGCATTCATGTATGCGTTCAATGAACGCGAGTATATCTACGAGATTTGCGAACGCGCATCAGGCCAGCGCTTTCACACGTCCTACACGCGCGTCGGGGGTCTGCTCTACGACGTGACGGACGACTGGATTGAGATGGTGCGCAAGTTCTGTAGGAGTTTCAAAAAGGCCTACCGCGACTTCTCCGGACTGGTGATGAAAAATCGGATTTTCGTCGAGCGAACGCAAGGAGTCGGTGTTCTGACGTATGAGGATGCGATCGTTGGTGGTGCGACGGGTCCGGTAGCACGTGCGAGCGGGGTCGTCCGCGATTTACGCCGCGACGAACCCTATCTCGCGTATGACGATTTCGATTTCGATGTCTGTGCAGCGCAAGGGGGCGACTGCTACGCTCGCTTCCAAGTTCGCATGCTGGAGATGCTAGAGAGTCTCAAGATCATCGAGCAGGCTATTGAGAATTTGCCGTCGGGTCCGATCTATGCGGAGGGGACGGGCAAGGAAGGTTTGCCGGACAAACGAGAAGTGTATCGAAGTATCGAAGGTTTGATCCATCACTTCGAGAACATCATGCCCAACAGACAAATGCCTGCACCGAAGGAGTCCGTCTACGCAGCGACCGAGTCGCCCAACGGTGAACTTGGTTATTACATTGTGGGGGACGGATCATTCCGGGCCTACCGAGCGAGGACGCGTCCCCCCTCTTTGCTCCATTTCTCACTTTTCCCACGGATGATCCGAGGCTGCATGTTGAGCGACGTCGCCGCGGTATTGGGAAGTATCAACATCATTGCTGCGGAGCTAGACCGATGAGCGAATTGAGTTCGAATGCCAAGAAAGTGATCGAAGATCACATCGGACGATATCCGAGCAAACAGGCAGTCACATTGCCGGCGTTGCATATCGTTCAGGAAGAGACTGGCTGTGTCAGCAATCGCGCAATGAAAGAGATCGCGGAGATTCTCGGGCTTTCCCCCGCGCAGATCCACGACACGATGTCTTTCTATGGATTCTTTCGGACCGAGGAAGATCCCGTTGGTAAAGTCCGGGTTTGGATTTGCCGCTCTTTGCCGTGCATGCTCCGCGGCGGTGAAGAGTTGCTGGCTGAACTTTGTGAGCGATGGGGTGTTCAACCAGGCGGCACCACCGCGGATGGGCAGATCACCTTGGAGTTGGCCGAATGCTTGGGCGCCTGCGACGGCGCTCCCTGCATGCTGGTCAACGATGAGTTGAGTTTGCGAGTCGATGCCGACGAAGTGGAAAAACAAGTGCGAGGAAACGGATGAGCAACACGGAATTCAAACCCGTTCTGCTGGGAAGAATCGGGCGGCCGAACAGCCAGTCGCTGGAGTCATATCGCGCCGATGGCGGTTACCAAGCGTTGGCAAAAGCTTTGTCGATGCCGAATACCGATGTGATCGAGGTCGTGAAGGCATCGGGGCTCCGGGGACGCGGGGGGGCAGGCTTTCCGACGGGGCTCAAGTGGACGTTTTTGCCCAAGGACGTCAACGGACCCATTTATCTCTGCATCAACGGGGATGAGAGCGAGCCTGGAACTTTCAACAATCGCGTATTGATTGAAGAGGATCCGCATCAAGTCCTCGAAGGCATCGTGATCAGCAGTTTCGCTACCCGCGCAACCACAGCGTACTTTTATCTTCGCTACGAATACGGTCGTTGCTATCGTGTTTTGAAACAAGCGATCGATGAGATGTATGCCAACAATCTCCTTGGCAAAAACATCCTCGGATCCAACTACAGCCTGGACATACACTTGCACCGAGGTGCTTGCGCCTACATCTGTGGAGAAGAGACCGGTTTGATCGAAAGTCTCGAAGGCAAACGAGCTTGGCCGCGTATCAAGCCACCGTTTCCTGCGATCGAAGGGGCATTTCGACGTCCGACCGTTGTCAACAATGTTGAGACGATGGCGTGCATTCCGCATATTCTGCAGCACGGGCCGGAGTGGTTTATGTCGATGGGCATCCCAAAGGATCCGAACAATCCTCGGGATGCAGGATCGTATGGTCCCAAGCTTTATTGCATCAGCGGGCATGTTAACAAGCCTGGGCTGGTCGAGCTCCCCATGGGGATCTCTGCTCGCGACTTGATCGACCAACATGCCGGAGGCGTTTGGAAGGGTCGAAAAGCGAAAGCCGTGGTTCCTGGCGGGATCAGCATGGGCTTTATGACCGAGAAAGAACTCGACACTCCGCTCGACTTCAGTGGTCCAGGTCGAGTCGGATGTTTGGGTCTTGGGACAGCTGCCGTCATTGTCATCGACGATCAGACCAGCATGGTGGATGTTCTTTACAATGCTTGCCGATTTTTCGCGCACGAGTCCTGCGGCCAATGCACGCCGTGCCGCGAAGGAACCGCTTGGTCGACCAAGATTCTCGAGCGCATCCGCGCAGGGCACGGGAAGCTGAGCGACATCGATTTGTTGCTGGAGATTTCGTCGTCGATCGGAACGATTCCAGGCTCGACCATCTGCGGATTGGCAGACGGGGCTGCTTGGCCTATCAAAACAGCGATCCATAAATTCCGCCCCGAGTTTGAAGAGTACATCACCAGCGGTCGCAAGAGCGAAAGCCGGCTGATGGCGAGTGCTCATTAATCCCCAAACATTTTCCCCGTTCACCTTCTATTCACGAAAGCAATCCTGTGCCAAAGGTCATCGTTAACGATATCGAAGTCGACGCAGATCCCAAGGACAATTGCATCCTCGCAGCGCGCAAAGCGGGTGTCGAAATCCCCCACTACTGCTGGCACGAGGCATTGTCGGTAGTGGCTTCTTGCCGAATGTGTTTGGTGGAAGTCGGCGAAAAGAAGCCGGACGGTACCGTCGCGATGGGTCCCAAATTGGTCCCGGGTTGCCAAACGCCCATCAAAGAAGGAACGGTAATCAAAACCAATACACCCAAAGTCAAAACCTCGCAACAAATGACTTTGGAGCTCCTTCTCCTCAATCACCCTCTCGATTGCTCCATCTGTGATCAAGCGGGAGAGTGCTACCTCCAGGACTACACGTACAAGTACGGCAAAGCACACTCCCGGTTGGATGAACCCAAACTGCAACGGGAAGACAAGTATCACATCGGTGAACAAATCGCTTTGTTCACCGATCGCTGCGTCATGTGCACGCGATGTGTACGTTTTACTCGCGAAGTGGCAGGAACAGCGGAACTACAAGTCGTCGCACGGGGAAGCCATGAAGAGATCGACGTCTTCCCCGAGACGCCTTGCAACAACAAGCTGGCAGGAAACGTCGTGGATCTCTGTCCCGTGGGCGCCCTGTGCAGCAAAGATTTCTTGTATAAGAAGCGCGTTTGGTGGCTCAAGCATGCCGACGGCATTTGCACTGGTTGCTCGACCGGATGCAGCGTTCATATCGATCA